>DATJLQ010000117.1:0-13472 GCA_035509415.1 Alphaproteobacteria bacterium | reverse complement strand
GATCATCCTGGTGCGGACGCTGGTGCGCGAGCTGATCGCGCTCCTCGGGGCACCCCAGAATCCGATCTCGATCCGGCTGCGCGCGGCCCTCGCGATCGGCGAGCAGGGCGGGAAGTATCTCGCCTTCTGGCTCGGGGTCGTGCTCGACCTCGTCTTGCTTCTCCTCGCGGCGACGCTGGCATTGCGGCTCTGGGGCGTGCCCGACGAGGCGATCGGGCTCTGGGCGGGGGGCGTCCTCCACGGCTTCGAGCTCGGCAATCTCCATTTCTCGCTCGGCGACATCGCGCTCGCGATCCTGGTATTCGTCGCCTTCTGGACCGCGACGCGCCTCATCCAACGCGTGCTGCGCGAGAAGCTGTTGCCCCAGACCCGGCTCGATCCGGGCGTGCGCCATTCGCTCTCGGCGGTCGTGGGCTATATCGGTTTCGTCATCGCCTTCGGCCTCGCGATCACCACGCTCGGCCTGAGCTTCTCCAACATCGCGATCATCGCCGGCGCGCTTTCGGTCGGCATCGGCTTCGGCCTCCAGAACATCGTCAACAATTTCGTCTCCGGCCTGATCCTGCTCATCGAGCGGCCCATCAAGGTCGGCGATTGGGTCGTGGTCGGCCCGAACCAGGGCTTCGTGACGCGCATCAGCGTGCGCGCGACCGAGATCCAGACCTTCGAGCGCGCCTCGGTCATCGTGCCCAATTCCGAGCTGCTCTCGAGTGCGGTCGTGAACTGGACGCACCGCGACAAGTACGGCCGGGTCGACGTCAAGATCGGCGTCGCCTACGGCTCGGACACGGAGAAGGTGCGCGAGCTCCTGCTCGCCGCCGCCGAGGCGCACGAGATGGTGGTGTCCTGGCCCAAGGCCCACGTGCTGTTCCGCGATTTCGGCGACAGCGCGCTCAATTTCGAGCTGCGCTGCTACGTGTCCGACGTGGAGAAGCACCATTTCGTCGCGAGCGACCTGCGTTTCGCGATCGACGCCGCGTTCCGCAAGGCGGGCATCGAGATTCCGTTCCCGCAACGCGACGTCTCGATCCGCAATTTGGACGCGCTCGCGGCGGCGCTCAAGGGCGCGCGCGCGGGCGGCAATCCGGAAAAGCCCGAGAAATAGGCCCTAGAGCTCGATCTCGCGCCGCTTCATGGCGAGGTCCCAGAGCTGGTCGCGCGGCGCGTCGAACACGAGGGCCGGGTCCTCGGGGGCGAGATACCAATCGTTGCGCTTGAGCTCGCCCTCGAGCTGGCCCGGCGCCCAGCCCGCATAGCCGAACGCGATCAGGCTCTTCTTCGGCCCTTTGCCGAGGCCGATGTCGCGAATGACCTCCGGGCTCGAGGTGACCGCGACGCGCCCGTCGATCGCGATCGTCTGGGCGGTGTGGAACTCGGCGCTGTGCACGACGAAGCCGATCTCGGGCTCGACCGGCCCGCCGGCGTAGATGCGCACATTGCCCTCGACCCCCTTGGCGTCGGCGCCGATCGCCTCCAACAGGCTCGCGATCGAGCGTTCCTCGACCGGCCGGTTGAGCACCAGGCCGAAAGCGCCCTGGGCGTTGTGGCGCACGATCAGGATCACGGTGTGGCTGAAGCGCGGATCGCCCATGTCGGGGGACGCGATCAGGAGCTTGCCCGCGAGGGACGGGCCGTCCGCGGGCGGTGCGGTGGCGTCGGGCATGGCGGCGCGGCCGAGGGAAGCCGGCGCCAGCGCGAGCGCCGCCGCGACGAGAAGCTCGAGAATTTTCCTCTTCACGGTCCGACCCGCCTCTTGCGCCCGGGAGCCAAGTGGCACCCCGGGCCACGGAACCTTCCCGCCCGATCCGGGAAACCATCCCCCAACCCGGGAAATTTACACTTTGGCGCGCGCGCGAACGAGCATAAATTCCCCGTCGCTCGCGCGGGCGCCCGCGTTCGAGGGGCTGCCATGGCAATGTGCGCCATGGCGAGGGGCGTAAAGGCCGGGGCGATAAGGCCGGGGCGACGGGGCCGGGGCGACAGGGCCGGATTGCGCCAAGACCGGGTTCCACATGAAGCGGAAGGCGATCATCGGCGCGGCGGCGATCTGGCTTGCGCTCGCGGCACCGGCCGCGGCTCAGAGCCTCGGCGCGCGCCAATGCTCGAGCCCCGAGGTGTCGGTCGATCTGCGCATCGACGCCTGCAGCTCGGTCATCGATTCGAGCGCCAAGGGCGACCCGAAGCTGGCCTTCGCCTATTCCTCGCGCGGCAACGCCTACCAGACCAAGGGCGATTACGACGCCGCGATCGCCGATTATGGCCGCGCGATCGGCGTCGACCCGCATTACATGTACGCGTTCTTCAACCGCGGCACGGCCTATCAGGCGAAGCAGGACCTGGTCCGGGCGCTTGCCGATTACGACCGCGCGATCCAGCTCGACGCGGGCTATGCCTTCTCCTACGCGGGCCGCGCCAGCATCTACCTCGCGCAAAAGAAATACGACCTCGCGATCCGCGACTATGGCGAGGCGATCCGCCTCGATCCCTATTACGCGCCCAATTTCCTCGATCGCGGCAGCGCCTATCAGGCCCAGGGCGTCTACGCCTCGGCGGTCGAGGACTATACGCACGCGATCCGCCTCGATCCCTACTACGTCTCGGCCTTCGCGCGACGCGCGAGCGCCTACGAGGCGGTGGGCGACCACAAGAGCGCCGTCTGGGACCTGAGCCAGGTGCTCTTCCTCGAGCCGGCCAACGCGGCCGCGTGGAACGACCGCTGCTGGAACCGCGCTCTCGACCATGATTGGCGCGAGGCGCTGTCGGATTGCGACGAATCGCTCGACCTCGGGCCCGACGACGCCAACGCGCATGACAGCCGCGGCTTCGTCCGGCTCGCGTTGGGCGACGCGCGGGGCGCGCGTGCCGATTACGACCGGGCGCTGAAGCTCGAGCCGAAGCTCGCGAGTTCGCTTTACGGCCGCGGGCTCGCGAAGCGGCTGGGCGGCGACGCGGCGGGCGGAGCCGCCGACATCGCGGCGGCCGAGCGCCTCAAGCCCGACATCGCCGAGCAGTTCGCGAAATGGGGCATCGGGCGCGCAGGCGGAGCGCCGGTCGGGGCGGTGAGCGCTTCCCATTGAGCCATGGGCGCCGGGCTCGCCGGCGACGGTCGCGCAGGCGACCGCCGCGCGGCCGCGCTCAGTTCCCGGCGGGGACGGTCTTGAGCACCGCCGCCACGTCGGGCTCGTCGATCTGGCCCGGATCGAGGAAACGCTCGGCATAGCGCTTCCACACGCCGGTCCGCAAAAACAGATCGAGCAGATCGGGATCGAGGTGCCGGTCGCGCTTCATGAAGCCCATGATGCGGATCGCCTCGCTCAAGGGCTTCGCCTTCTTGTAGGGCCGGTCGCTCGAGGTGAGCGCCTCGAACACGTCGGCGATCGCCATCATGCGCGCGACCGGGCTCATCTCGTCGCGCGTGAGGCCGAAGGGATAGCCGGTGCCGTCCATCTTCTCGTGATGCCCGCCCGCGAGCTCGGGTACGTTGCGCAAGTGGGGCGGCAGCGGCAGGCTCTCGAGCATCAGGATGGTGAGCGAGATGTGGCGGTTGATCTCGTAACGCTCCTCCTCGGTGAGCGTGCCGCGCGTTATCGAGAGATTGTAGAGCTCGCCGAGATTGAGCCGGTGCTCGGGCGGCCGCATCTTGAAGCCGCGCTCGAGCTCGGCCGCGGTTTGGCCGTGGGCGTAGGCGACGAGATGCTCGGGCTTGTCGGCCAAGAGCAGCTCCTCGACCGGAAGCGCCGCCGCCCCCTTGGGCTTCCGGCCCGCCTCCTCGCTCGAGACGCCGAGCCGGTCGTCGAGCGTGCGCGTCCAGCGCCGCGCGCCGATGCGCTTCAAGCGCTCGAGGGCCGCGGCGGTCATCGATTCGCCGCCCCGGTTGCAGGCGGCGACGAAGGCGAAATCCTCGTCGAGGGCCGCGAGCTCGCGCGCGAGCTCGGCCTCGAGCGCCGCCCGATCGCCGCCCTCGGCGCGCGCCTGCCAATAATGGAGGCGCGCGTCGCGCTTCATGACCTCGAAGCGCATGCGGATCTCGTGGATGCGGTCGTACACCGTCTCGAGCTTGGTCGCCTTGTCGAGCACGTATTCCTTGGTGGTGAGCTTGCCGCAATCGTGCAGCCAGCTCGCGATGTCGAGCGCCTCCCATTCCTCGGGTCCGAGGTCGAAATCCTTGTAGGGCCCGTCGGTCGCGTCGCACGCGGCCTCGGCGAGCATGCGCGTCAAGACCGGGATCGCCTGGCAATGCCGGCTGGTGTAGGGCGACTTGGTGTCGATCGCGCGCGCGACCAGCTTGATGAGCGCGTCCAGGAGCTCGCGTTGCGCGCGCAGGAGCAGCATGGTCTCGATGGTGATCGCGGCGTTGCCCGAGACCGCGCGCGCGAGGTCGATCGCGGGCGGCGTCGCCCCTTGGCTCAAGGCCGCGTGCGCCAACACCATGACGCCGATGAGCGCGTCGCGCCGGCTGCGTAGCGGGATGCATACGAGGGTCGTATCCGTGCTCGGCGCGATCTCGGGATCGCCGGTCACGATCGCCGCCAAGCGCGGGCTCACCTCGCGCACCGAGAGGACGGAAATCTCCTTGTGCGCCAGTACGTTGCGTACGCCGGGCTTGAGCCCGGCGCCGTCGGCCAGGAGGGGCGGCAGCTTCGCCTTGTCGGGCGCCGCCCCGTGCTCGCCCCAACGCAGCGCCTCGGCCCGGAACGTCGCCCCTTGGTCGCGGCTCAGATAGATCACCCCGCCCTCGGCGCCCAGGATGTCGACCGTCTCCTGGAGGATGCGTTCCAAGAGCGCTGCGAGATCGTGCTCGGCCGCGAGCGCGTGACCGATGCGCACGAAGCGCCCGATGGTCGCCTTCGCGTCGTGCACCGCGACGCCGAGCAGGTCGGCCTCGGCGACGACCGAGCGGATCGCGGGCGTCTCCTCGAGGCGGAAGCTCCGGATCGCGACCGCTTCGCGCGTGACGGCGCGGAGCGGCCGGCTGATGCGTTGCGCGACCACGATGACGAGGGCGACGCCGAGCAGCGCCACGACGCCCGCCATCGCCCCCATGCCGCCCACGAGCCGGCGCGCGTCGGCGACGATCTCGTCGTAGGGGGTTGCGATCAGGAGATAGAACGGGCTCCCGCCGCGGCGCGCGATCGGCTCGACCACCGCCTCCCAGCGCCGGTCGCCCGCCTCGACCATGCGCGGCACGCCGGCGCCGACCGAGCGGAAATCGGTCCCCAGCGCCGCGAGCGGCGAGTTCTTGGCCTCGGCGAGCGTCCCGAGCTGGTTCGCGTCGGCGGCGCGCGGGGCGGCCGATCGGATCTCGCTCGAGCCCACGATCCGGCCGGCCGAATCGACCAGCGCGATCTCGGTCGCGGGCGTGATGCGCCCGGCCGCGAGCGAGCGCGAGAGGTCGGCGAGGCTCAGATCGACGCCCGCGACCGCGTGCCCGCCCTTGACCTTGCGCGCGAGCGTGATGCCCGGCTCGTGGCTCGCGAAGAAGAGATAGGGATCGGTCTCGATGAGGCCGTCGGACGCGGCGGCCGCGCGGTACCAGTCGCGCGCGCGCGGATCGTAGCCGAAATTCGCGACGTCGCGCGAGGCGAGCGGTGCCGCGTCGGGGCCGAAGAAGACGAAGCGCGCGGCGTTGTGGCCGCCGGCGCCGGGCTCGATGCGCTCGTAGGCGAAGGCCGCACCCGCCGGCGCGTCGAGGTTGCGGCGCGCGGCGTCCGACGTGAGCCGGCGCAGCAGCACGAAGGCGCCGTCGTCGTAGCCGACATAGATTGCGGAGGCGGACGGCACGCTCACGAGGGCGGCGCGCAGGCGCTCGATCGCCTCGGTCTGGGCGTCGGGGGCGCGGAGGCGCGTTTCGTCCTCGGCCGCGAGCGTGTCGATCAGGATCGCGTTCTCGCCGAACAGGCGCTCGATGGCGGCGCCGGTCTCGAGCTCGATGCGGTGGAAGAAATCGTGGGTGACGTCGAGGAGGATCTTCTCCGACTGCCACACGACGTAGGCCCCGATCAGGAGCGCGATCAGGCCGATGAGGCCGCCGAACAGCACCGCGAGATGGATGTCGAGCGGCCAGCGCCAGCGGCGTCCCGGCGCGGGCGCCACGGTCGTACGGTCGGACTCGGCAGCAGCCATCGCGCAACCCCCCGCGGGCGCCCTGGGTCGGGCGGCCGTCCGGCGCCGGCCGCATCGAGGCCTCGACCCGGTGCGATTCTACCCCGATCGGCGCGCCAAGGACATAGGCGGCGCGGCGCGCGCATGGGCGCCGGGGGACACGCTTACACCTCGATCTGGCCGCCCAGCTCGATCACGCGGTTCGACGGGATGCGGAAGAAGTCGGTGACGCTGACCATGGTGTTGGAAAGAAGGATGAACAGCTCCTGGCGCCAGCGCGAGAGGGACGAGCGCTTCGCCTTCACGATCTTCTCGCGCCCGACGAAGAACGAGGTCTCCATCAGGTTGAAGCGGAACTGCTGGGCGCGGCATTGGGCGAGGGCGCGCGGGATGTTGGGCTCGTCCATGAAGCCGTAGCGCACGATCACGGTGTGGAAATTGTTGTCGAGGTGGCGGATCTCGAGGCGCTGGTCCTCGCCGACATGCGGGATGTCGACGGTCTGCACGTACATGAGCACGACGCGCTCGTGCAGCACCCTGTTGTGCTTGAGGTTGTGCAGGAGCGCCGTCGGCACCTGGTCGACATTGGCGGTCATGAACACCGCCGTGCCGGGGACGCGCTCGGGATGGCCGGGGCGGATCGACTTCACGAAGTTCTCGAGCGGCAGCGCGTCCTTGGTGCGCTGCGCGAACAACACCGTGCGTCCGCGCATCCAGGTCGACATCAGCGCGTAGAGCAGGAACGCGACCACGAGCGGAACCCAGCCGCCCTCGTGCACCTTGAGCATGTTGGCGCTGAAGAACAGCAAGTCGACCACGAGAAGGAAGCCGAACAACGGCGTCGCGAGCCAGGGGCTCCAGCCGAGCACGCCGACGCAATAGACGTAGGCGAGCACGGTCGTGAGCGACATGGTGCCGGTCACCGCGATGCCGTACGCCGAGCCGAGATTGTCCGACGAGCGGAAGCCGAGCACGAGCGCCACCACGACGACGAGGAGAAAGATGTTCGCCCTGGGCACGAAAATCTGACCCTCCTCCTCCTCCGAGGTGTGCCGGATCAGGAGGCGCGGAAGATACCCCAGTTGCACCGCCTGGCGCGTCATCGAGAAGGCGCCCGAGATCACCGCCTGGGACGCGATCACGGTCGCGGCCGAGGACAGGATCACGAGCGGATACAGCGCCCAGTCGGGAGCCAGGCGATAGAACGGGTTGTCGAGTGCGCCTGGATTGCTCAGGAGCAACGCACCCTGGCCGAAATAATTGAGCAGCAGGCTCGGCAGCACGATGCGGAACCAGCCCTTGCGGATCGGCCCGCGTCCGAAATGGCCCATGTCGGCATAAAGCGCCTCGGCGCCGGTGACCGCGAGCACGACCGCGCCCAGCAGCACGAAGCCGCGGATCGGATCGGCGAGCAGGAAGCGCACGCCGTAGAGCGGGTCGAGCGCGATGAGGATGCGCGGGTTGGCCACGATCTGGATCAGGCCGAGCCCGGCGAGGGTCGCGAACCAGACCGCGATCACCGGGCCGAACAGGCGGCCTACGCGCTGGGTGCCGCTGCGCTGGAACACGAACAGCACGACGAGAAGCGCGATCGTGATCGGCAGCACGTAGGTCTTGAGCATGGGCGTCGCGATCTCGAGCCCCTCGACCGCCGAAAGAACCGAGATCGCGGGCGTGATCACGCCGTCGCCGTAGAAGAGCGAGGCGCCCACGAGACCTGCCATGAGGATCAACCCGTGACGCCGGCCGGTGCGGCTCGCCGTGCGCAGCGCCAACGCCGTGAGGGCGAGGATGCCGCCCTCGCCGCGGTTGTCGGCGCGCATGATCACGACCACGTATTTGAGCGCCACCACCAGGATCAGCGACCAGGCGATGAGCGAGAGCACGCCGAGCACGCCCGCCTGGCTCACGCCGCCGATCGCAAGCATGCATTGCTTCACGGTGTAGAGGGGCGAGGTGCCGATGTCGCCATAGACGACGCCGAGGGCCGCCAGCACGAGCGCCTGCTGCGGCTTCGCGTGCAGCGCATGGGGGCGCGCCGGCTCGGCCGCGCCGTTGCGGGCACCATTGCCGTTGGCGCCGCGCGCGGCGTCGCTGGTGCCGTTCGGAACGCCATTGGTGCTGACGCTGCGCGCGTCGGGATCGTTGCCGTTCTCAGCCGTCGTGTGCGCCATGCGCCCATTCCGGTTCGCGGAAGGCCCGTTGTGTAGACCTTTTACTTTTGCGGAGCAACATCGCCCACCTTGGCGCCCCTCGATTGGCGGAGAACATATTCCAGATCAACGGTTTACCTGTGAGCGCCCAGGCCGGCCGGGGGCCGCGGCGGCGGGCTTGGGCCGCGGCGGCGCGGGATCGGCGCAAACCGCGTCGGGGCACCGAAGCAGCCGGGCCCAATCCAGGTGCCGCGAGTACCACGCGGCTGCTATAGAGTGGCCGACGCGCCGGCGCCGAGCCGGGCGGCGCTTGGAGGACCGGACCCTGCGCATGTTCGCCGATCCGCGACGTTTGGCCGTGGCGCTCGCCGGCCTTTGCGCCTTCCTCGACCTTTACGCGACCCAGCCGCTCCTGCCGCTGTTCGCCGATACCTTCCGGGCGACGCCCGCCGCGGTGAGCATGACGGTGAGTGCGACCACCCTCGCGGTCGCGCTCGTCGCGCCGTTCGTGGGCTTGCTCGCCGATTCCATCGGCCGCAAGCGCGTCATCGTCGCCGCCCTCTTCATCCTCATCGTCCCCACGGTCGCGATCGCGGGCGCCGCCACGCTCCATCAGTTGATCCTGCTTCGCTTCGTCCAGGGACTGCTGCTGCCCGCGATCTTCGGCGTGACCGTCGCCTATATCGGCGACGAGTGGCCGGCCGCGGACGTGCCCGCGGTGACCGGCGTCTACATCTCGGGCAGCGCCTTGGGCGGCTTCCTCGGCCGGTTCCTTTCGGGCGTGGTGAGCGAGGCGTTCGGCTGGCGCACGGCGTTCATGGTGCTGGCCGCGATCACGCTCGCGGGTGCGACGGTGATCGCGCGCTATCTCCCGCGCGAGACCCAGTTCGTGCGCTCGACCGACCTTGTGAGCGCGCTCCGCATCATGGTCGGGCACATGCGCAACCGGCGCCTGATCGCGACCTTCGTGATCGGCTTCGCGGTCCTGTTCTCGTTCGTCTCGAGCCTTACCTACGTCAACTTCTACCTCGCCGCCCCGCCCTTCGGCCTCACGTCCGCGGGGCTCGGCTCGATCTTCTTCGTCTATCTCTTCGGCGTCGTCTCGACCCCCATGTCGGCGGCCCAGATCAACCGCTTCGGCCGGCGCGCCGTGGTCAACGTCATGATCGGGACCTGGATCCTCGGCCTCGCGGTGACGCTCTACCCGGCACTTTGGGTGGTGATCCTCGGCCTCACCATCTCGGTGGGGAGCGGGTTCATGGTCCAGACCTGCGCCACGAGCTATCTCGCCTCGGCCGCGTCCCACGGGCGCTCGTCGGCGGTCGGCCTCTACGTCACCTGCTATTACATCGGCGGCAGCCTGGGCGCCGTGCTACCGGCCCCCGCCTGGCGCCTCTTCGGCTGGCCCGGCTGCCTCGCGGTCACCTCGAGCGCCCTCTTGATCGCGGCGGCCTTGAGCAATTATTTCTGGCGCACGCCCAAGGCGGGGACGCCGCCCGCCGCGGCAAGCTGAGTGCCGTTCCGTCCCACCCCCCATCGAAAGCTCGCCCCATGCTGATCGATCACCAGGAGCTACGCGCGATCGCGACGCGCATATTCGAGGCCGGCCGCAGCGCCGCCGGCGAGGCGCGCATCGTGGCCGACCATCTGGTCGAAGCGAACCTGCGCGGCCATGACAGCCACGGGGTCGGCATGATCCCGGGCTATCTCAAAAATCTCCGGAACGGCACCTTGAAGCCCAACAGCAAGGGCCGCATCGCGAGCGAGCGCGAGGCGCTTTTGGTCTATGACGGCGAGCGCGGCTACGGCCAGGTCGTGGCACGCGAGGCGACGCTCGTGGGGATCGCACGCGCCAAGTCGCGCGGCCTGGCACTAGTGGCCCTCCGGAACGCGCATCATATCGGCCGCGTCGGCACCTATGGCGAGCTGTGCGCCGAGGCCGGGCTGGTCTCGATCCACTTCGTCAACGTGCTGGGCCACGGGCCGACGGTCGCCCCCTATCGGGGTGCGGACGGGCGTCTCCTCACCAATCCCATCTGCATCGCGATGCCCGCGGCCGAGCCGGGCCGGCCCATGATCCTCGACATGGCGACGAGCAAGGTGGCGCTCGGCAAGGTGCGCGTCGCACGCAACGAGAAGCGGCGCGTGAAGGCGGGCCTGCTCATCGATGCCAAGGGAAAGCCGACCACCGATCCCAAGGTCATGTTCCGCGAGCCCAAGGGGGCGATCCTCTCCATGGGCGAGCACAAGGGCTACGCGCTCGCCTTCGCCTGCGATCTTCTCGCGGGCGCGCTCGGCGGCGCCGGCACGCTCAGGCCCGAGAACCAGATGCAGGACACGATCACCAACGGCATGCTGACCTTCGTGATCGATCCCGAGCGCCTGGTCGCGCGCGACTACCTCATGGACGAGATCCGCGCGATCACGCGCTACGTCACCGCGTCGCCCGCGCGGAAGAAGCGCGAGCCGGTCCTGATCCCGGGCGACCCCGAGCGCGCGACGCGCGCCGAGCGCATGCGCGACGGCATTTCGCTCGACCGCCAGACCTGGCGCGACATCGTCGAGGGGGCGGCGAGCTTGGGCGTCAAGGTCGAGACCAAGGGGAAGGCCAAGCGCCGGTAGGGAGCGCGCGCAAGCCGCCCCTCATGCCGCGCCAGGCGGGCGCGAGCGGGCGCTTGCCAAATCCATTTTTATAGACTATAAATTTATAGGCTATATTGTTCGCTGCGGCCTGCGCCGGTCTTACTGCCGAATCGGTATAAACAACCAACTCGTTGTTTTTGAAATGTGAACCGGCATACAGCCGTTTCTATTTTATAGGCTATAAAAATGAAGATTCCCGCTACGCCGCCCGACGTCAATAACGTCGCCGCGAGTATCCGCGGTGATCAAAGCAAGCTACTCGCTCTGTACTACCCAGAGAATAGCGCCCGCGGGGGCGCCTACGATCATTGGGAAAAGGTGCGCTTCCGGCCACCGGTCGCGCCGCTCACGACGCCGGAGGAAATGTGGGCAGCGCTCAAATTCGCTCGCTCGAGAGTCCGAAGGGAACTTCCCTTTCGCGACAAAAATGGCCAGCAAATCCATTACAGCCAAATCGCCGAGTTTCAACAGGCGCTCCACGAGATCGACAGCAATGCGCGCGGCATGATCGCCATGCCCGGCCAGGCCGCCACGTCCGAGACCCGGGACCTGTATCTCCAGAAATCCTTGATCGAGGAGCCCTTCTCCAGCTCCGTCCTGGAGGGGGCCGCGACCACGCGCGCGATCGCCCGCAAAATGATCGAGGAGGGGCGCAAGCCCAAGACCCTCGACGAACGCATGGTGCTCGACAATTATCGCGCCATGAGCTTCATCCGCGAGCATCGGCACGAGCCGCTTTCGGTCGCGCGCATCCTCGAAATCCATCGCATCCTGACCGAGGACACGCTGGATCGGCCCGACAGAGTCGGCGTGCTGCGCGCGCCCGAGGACCCGGTGCGCGTCGAGGGCGCCGAGGGCCAAACGCTCCACTGGCCGCCCGCGGCCGATGAGCTTCCTCGGCGCCTGGACGCGCTGTGCGAATTCGCCAATGCGCCGTCCTCGGGCAAGGACGGGTTCCTCCACCCGGTCATCCGCGCGATCGTGCTGCATTACATGCTCGCCTACGATCACCCGTTCTGGGACGGCAACGGGCGCTGTGCGCGGGCGCTTTTCTATTGGTGCGTGCTCAAGCACGGCTATTGGCTGCTCGAGTACGTCTCCATCTCGGCCGTCATCCTGCGCGCGCCGGTGAAGTACGGCATGGCCTTTCTCTACAGCGAGACCGACGCGGGCGACGTGACCTATTTCATCGAGCACCAGCTCGGCGTGATCGAGCGGTCGGTTGCGGACCTCCAAGAATACTTGGTCGCGAAATCGGCGGAGTTGAGCGAGCTCGGCCGCGCGCTCGGCAAGCTCGAGCGGCAGGTCAATCGGCGCCAGCTCGCCATCATCCAGGACGCGCTCAAGCACGACGGGGCCCGCTATACGATCGCCGAGCATGAGCGGCTCAACCATGTGAGCTACCTCACCGCGCGCGCGGACCTCGAGGATTTGGCGTCGCGAGGATTGCTACGCAAGACCAAGCAGGGCACGAAGTCGGTGTTCCTCGTGCCCAAGGACCTGAAGGCGCGGCTGGCGCGCTGATCGCCGCTCACAGCGTCTTGGTCTGGCCGCCGTCGATATCGACCACCGCGCCGTGCATCCAGCGCCCGCGTGGCGAAACTATGAAGGCCGCAAGCGCGCCGACATCTTCCACATTGCCGAGACGCGAGATGGCGAGGCCGCGTCGGATGTCCTCGCGCGCGGCGGCCTCGTCGAGGCCCTTTTCCGCCATGTGCGCCTTGAGCCGGCCGTGGAAGCGCGCGGTCTCGACATGGCCCGGATTGATCGCGTTCACCTGGACGCCGTCGCGCAGGCCGATGTCGGCGAGCGCCTTCATGAGCGCGAGGCACGCGGCATTGACCGAGCTTCCGATCGCGAAATCGGCCGACGGCGTGCGCCCGCCCGCGCCCACGATCGCGACCAGCGAGCCCTGCGCCGCCTTGAGCATCGGCCAGGCCGCGCGCGCAAGACGCATATGGGCGAAGAACTTGAGCGCGAAGCCCGCCGCCCAGTCGGCATCCGAGAGCTGGAAGAAATCGCCGCGCTTGGTCGCCCCCGCGTTCGCGACCAGGATGTCGAGGCTGCCGAGCGCCTCCTGCGCCGCGGCGGCCAAGCGCTCGGGCTCGCCCGGGGCCGCGAGATCGCCCACATGGAGTGCCACCCGGTTGCGCTTGGCGCCGCCCACGCGCGCGACCTCTTCGGCCGTCGCCTCGAGCGCCGCAAGGTCGCGTCCCGTGAGCATGATCCGCGCCCCCTCGGCCGCGAGGGCGAGCGCGATGCCCTTGCCGATGCCGCGGCTCGAGCCCGTGACCAGCGCCGTCTTTCCCGCGAGCCCGAGCTCCATGGAATCCTCCCTTGGGTATTTCGACTTCGGGCGCTGTCGTCTTGCGCGATTTTTCGCCTTGATAGCGGGCGGCGGCGCGCGGCGCAAGAAGGCGGCCGGACCAGTAGTGCCTCAGTTTGAAATCCTGGCATGGGTCATGGCCGGACTTGGTCCGGCCATCCACGCCTTAGCGCTGGAAAGACGTGGATCACCGGGACGTGAAGCTTGGCCTCGGGCCGGCCGACGGCCGGTCCCGGGGGCCCGGTGAT
>DATJLQ010000116.1:0-2501 GCA_035509415.1 Alphaproteobacteria bacterium | reverse complement strand
CCCCGGCGGGCACCCAAATTCCCCCACCTGTGGCCACCGCAAATTCCTCCACCTGACTGAGGCCTGATCGCGCAACGGGCGCGGAGAAGGCCTGAAGCGACGGGACGTTACGCTGATCCCTCGGATTACGCCGAGGGAGGCAGGAGTGAACGTCTTGAAGGCGCATTTGCGGATTACGATCGCGACGCTGCTGGCCAACGGCGCGACTCAGCGGGAGATCGAGCGGCGCACCGGGGTGGATCGCAAGACGATCCGGCGGTATGCGGCAAATTCCCCCGGGGTGGCCACCGGCTCGGCGCAGCTGGGCGAACAAATTCCCCCACCCCGGCCACCGGCTTTGCCGACGCCCTCGGCGTGCGAACCGCACCGTGCGTTCATCGAAGCGCAGCTCGCCCTCGGGCGCAACGCCCAGAGCATCTACCAGGATCTGGTCGAGTGCTTTGGCTTTGCGCACCGCTACAACTCGGTGAAGCGCTTCGTGCGGGTGCTGAAGGCGCGCGAGCCCGAGCGCTACGACGTGCTCGAGTACGGTCCAGGCGAGGAAGCGCAGGTCGATTACGGCTTGGGTGCGCTGACGCGCACGGTGAGAGGCGCGTACCGCCGGCCGTACCTGTTCGTGATGACGCTGAAGTACTCGGGGAAGAGCTTCCGCAAGGTGGTGTGGAAAACGGACCAGGAGACCTGGGCGCGCTTGCACGAGGAGGCGTTCCGCGCCTTCGGCGGTTCGACGAAATACGTCGTGCTCGACAACCTGCGCGAAGGGGTGATCAAGCCGGACCTCTACGAGCCGGAGTTGAACCCGGTGTACGCCGCGCTCCTTGCCCACTACGGCGTTGTCGCCGATGTCTGCCGCGTGGGCGACCCCAACCGCAAGGGCACGGTCGAGTCGGCGATCCAGCACACCCAGGGCACGGCCCTCAAAGGGCGCCGCTTCGAGTCGATCGAGGAACAGAACGCGTGGCTCGCGCACTGGGAGGAGCGCTGGGCGGCGCCGCGCATCCACGGCCGCAAGAAGCGCCAAGTGCTCGCGATGTATCTCGAAGAGCAGCCCCATCTGCAGCCGCTGCCGCTCGAGGGCCTGCGCTACTTCCGCCAAGTGCGCCGCACCGTCGATGACGGTTGCTGCATCGTGATCGACAACCGTTACTACCCGGCCGCGCCCGCGCGGCTGTACTCGGAAGTCATCGTCCGGGTCTACGCCGAGGAGATCGAGATCCTCGCGGCCGATGGCACGCTGCTGCGGCGGCATCCGAAGTCGGCGCGACCGGGATACGCGGCGCTCAAACCCGAGGACCGGATCTTTAACCCCTCGCGCGAGACCGGGCGACTGCTCACGCGCGCTGCCAAGATCGGCCCGCACACCGCGCGGCTCGGGGAGCTGCTGTTCAAGACGCTGGGGCGCCCGGGGCAGAAAGCCCTCTACGGGCTCACCAACCTGCCCAAGAAGCACCATCGCGAGGACATCGAAGCGGTCTGCGCCGCAGCGCTCGCCGCCGACTGCCGCTCCTACCGCGCCGTCAAGCGCGCACTGGAGCGGCGCACTGCCGCCCGTGCGGCGTTCGCGCGCCCCGCGCTCGCGCAAATCGCTCCCGAGATCCCCGCGATCGACGACTACCAGCGCTTCTTCGACTTCCATGCCAAGCAGGAGACTCACCATGCCGATGACGATGATGGAACTACAGAAATCGCTGCGCGGGCTGCGCCTCTCGGGCATGAGCGCAACCCTTGAAGCTCGCGCCATGCAAGTCGCCGCCCACGAGTTCGACTTCCTCGAAGCGCTCTCCTGGCTCGTGCAGGATGAGCTCGATCGCCGCCGCTCCCGGCTCCTGCAACGGCGCTTCGATCACTCCGGGCTCACCGAGCGCAAGAGCCTCCAGGAGTTCGACTGGGCCTACAACCCCAAGATCCCCAAGCGCGATGTGCTCGAACTCGCCACCCTGAAGTACATCGACGCCAAGGAGAACGCCCTGCTGATCGGCAAACCCGGCACCGGCAAGAGCCACGTCGCCAAAGCGCTTGCGCTCATCGCCATCGAGCGCGGTCACCGCGTGTTCTATCGCGAAGCCCATGTGCTGATCGAGCAAATCCATGAAGCGCGCCAACTCGGGGAAATCACCAAGTACCGCGCCGAGCTCAACGCCGCAGATCTCCTCGTGATCGACGATCTGTTCCTGCGTCGCCTGCCCAGCGGCGCCGGCGACGAACTCGCGGATGTGCTCATGAGCCGATACGAGAAGTTGTCCACGCTGGTGACATCCAACCGTCCCGTCGACGACTGGCCCACGCTCCTCGGCGATGTGGTCGTCGTGGCGCCGCTCCTCGATCGGCTCATGCACCACGGTCACCTGCTCAAGTTCGACGGTCGCAGCTGGCGGCTCAAAGAAGCCGCAGAGCGGGTTGCCAAGCACGCCGCGACCGCGTAATCATCATCCGTCCCCTCGCATCAGCTGGAGGAATTTGACCCGGCCACGAGTGGAGGACTTTGACCTGGCCGCCGGGGG
>DATJLQ010000115.1:0-23684 GCA_035509415.1 Alphaproteobacteria bacterium | reverse complement strand
CAACGCGCCCGCGAGAGGGAAGATCGGCAGCGTCCTCGGCAGCTCGGCGAATGTCGGATCGAAGGGGCTTCGGCTCATTGCGCTCGTTCCTCGCCGTGCCGCGCCCGACCGGCTTACGAGAACAGCAGCGACGAAAGCCGTCGCCGGCCCGACGCGACCAAGGGGTGGGTCGGACCCAGCGCCTCGAACAGCTTCACGAGCTGTTTGCGCGCCGCCTCGTCGTTCCATTTGCGGTCGCGCCGGAACAGATCGAGCAGCTGCTCGATCGCCTCCTCCTGGCGTCCCGCGGCGTAAAGCGCGTTGGCGAAATCGAAGCGCGCCGCGTGGTCCTTGGGCGACGCCTCGACCTTGGCCTTGAGCTCGTCGAGCGGACCGCTCTTGGCGGCCGCCTCCGCGAGCTCGAGCGCCGAGCGCGCGGCCGCGATCTCGGCGTCGCCTTGCTTGTCCTGCGGCACGGCGTCGATGAGCGCCTTCGCCTCGGCAAGCTTGCCGAGCGCGATCTGTGCGCGCGCGAGGCCGCCGAGGGCCGCGAGATTGTCGGGCGCGTGCTGGTGCACCTGGTCGAAGATCGCGGCCGCGGTGCCCGCGTCGCCCGCCTCGAGGAGCTTCTTCGCCTGCTCGATCGCCGCCGCGATCTCGGCCGCCTCCTCGTCCTCGCCGCCATGGCCCGCGAGAAGCCGGTCCGCGAACGCCTTCACCTGGCTCTCGGGCACCGCGCCCACGAATCCGTCGACCACGCGCCCGTCCGCGATCGCGAACACCGCCGGGATCGACTGGACGCGGAACTGCTGCGCGATCTGCGGGTGCTCGTCGATGTTGACCTTGGCGAGGCGCAGCTTGCCCTTGGCGTCGCGCACCACCTTCTCGAGCGCGGGGCCGAGCTGGCGGCACGGGCCGCACCAGGGCGCCCAAAGGTCGACGATCACCGGCGCCTCGCGCGACGCCTCGATCACGTCGGTCATGAAGCTCGCCGCGGTCACGTCCTTGATCAGGCCTGCATCGGCCGCGGACGCCGCACCCGGCGCGTTGGTCAGAGTCTCCATTCCTCGTTTCCCTCGATCCCTCGTTGGGCCGCGCGCTCGCGCCGGCGCAGGCCCTGATTTCGCTCCCTTAAATGGCGGGTCACGGGCGCTCTGGCAAGCCCGTTGCGGGCGCCTGGCGGCCGGCCGCGTCGGGTGCCGTCTGGCCGTCCGGCTCGAGCGGCGGCAGCGCATCGAAATCGAGGATACGCGGCTCGTGGCCATTGGCGCGCAGGAATGCGACGAGGTCCTTGGGCGCGATCGCCGTCGTGCGCGCGTTGGTGAGCGGGTGGTAGTTGAGGAGATCGCAATCGAGCATGGCGCGGTCGAGCACGATTTCGACCCGGCCGCCCGTGTCGTTGATGGCGCCGAAGGGCGTCACCGCCCCGGGGATGACCCCGAGGCAGGCCATGAGCAGCTCCGGGCTTCCGAACGAGAGCGACTTCGCGCCGAGCGCCTTCCGCACGCGCTTCAGGTCGACCGGCCGGTCCTCGAGCGCGACTACGAGCCACAGGCGCCCCGAGGCGAAATCGGCGCCCTTGTCCTTGAGGAACAGGCTCTTGCAATGGCCGCCCGGAAGACTGCCGCGGAGCGCCTTGCTTTCCTCGACGGTGAAGACCGGCGCGTGGTCGTGGGTCGCGCTCTCGATGCCGAGGCTGCGGAGATATGCCAGGAGCTCGTCGGGGCCGGCCGCCATGGGCTTGAGCATAGTCGGCTGCCGCCGCGGCCGCACGGGCAATTTCAGCCGGAATCCCGCCCGATTCCGCGCCGCGCGCGGCCCCGGATCCGCGCGCCGCCAGGCTTGCAAAAGGGGTCGCGATGCTTATTATCACCCCGCTCCGGCGCGGGAGTAGCTCAGTGGTAGAGCATCACGTTGCCAACGTGAGGGTCGAGGGTTCGAATCCCTTCTCCCGCTCCAATCCTCCCAACGACCCCGAAATCAGGCGCCGAAAATCGGCGCAAAAAACACCGCGATTCGCGTCTTGCCGGCGCCGCGGTGCCCGATTTTCCATTGCGGAACAGAGCGGTTTTCCGGCGCGGGACCGGCCGGGGTCGTGTTATCCTAGGGCCGAAGACCGCGCCCGACCCTAGGGCCAAGGGGCGCGGCCAACGGGGGGACGGGTCGGATGCGCACAGAAGACAAGCGGCGGCACCGGCCCGACGCAGGATGATCGCTCGTCACGTCCAATCGAGGCGCCCGCTCGCGGCCGAAAGGATTCGGCCCTGAACCCGAATCCTGACGCGCGCGCCGCCGAGATCGCCAACCGCAACGCGCGCCGCGCCGCGCCCGACGACCCGCGGGCGCAGGACGCGCGTCTCGCGCGCATCTATCGCCGTGCGTTGGCCGCCTGGTGCCTCTACGATTTCGGCATCGCCTCCTGGCCGGTGGTGGTCGCGACCTTCATCTGGGGCGCCTATTACGCGACCGCGATCCGCCGCTCGCCCGAGGATGGCGCGGCCGAATGGGGTGCGACCCTCGCCCTCGCGGGCTTCGTGGTCGCGATGATCGGGCCGGTGCTCGGCGCCATCGCCGACCGCGGCGGTGCCCGCAAGCCGTGGATCGGCTGCTTCGTCATGCTGTGCGCGGCGTTCACCGCGTTCCTCTGGTTCTCGCTGCCGGAGCCGGAATCGGGCAGCCGCACGCTCCTCCTCGTGGGTGCGGCGAGCATCGCCTACGAATTCAGCCTCATCTTCTACAATGCGATGCTGCGCGACATCGTCGCCCCCGACCGGATGGGCCGGCTCTCGGGCTGGGGCTGGGGCTCGGGCTATGCGGGCGGCCTGATCTGCCTCGCGATCGGGCTTTACGGCTTCATCAAGGCCGACCCGCCGCCCTTCGGGCTCGAGCGCGCCTTCGCCGAGCCGGTGCGCGCGACCGCGCTCCTGGTCGCGGCGTGGATCTGCATATTCACGTTGCCGCTGTTCGGCCTCGTGCCGGATCGAAGGTCGACGGGCTTGACGCCCTGGCGCGCCGTGAGCGCGGGGCTCCGGGGGCTCGGCGTGAGCCTCATGCGCCTGCCGCGCCAGCCGCAGATCCTGCGCTTCCTGCTCGCGCGCATGATCTACGGCGACGGGCTCAACACGCTCTTCATTTTCGGCGGCATCTACGCGGCCGGCACCCTCGGCTTCACCATTCCCGAGGTGGCGCTTCTCGGCATCGCGATCAACGCGACCGCGGGTGCGGGCGCCATCGCGCTTGCCTGGCTCGACGACCATATCGGCTCGAAGCCGATGATCATGATCTCGCTCGCCGCCCTCGTGGTGCTCGGCACCGGCATTCTTTTGGTGCACGACAAGACGCTGTTCTGGGCGCTCGCCCTTCTGCTCGGCGTGTTCGTGGGCCCGGCCCAATCGGCGAGCCGCACCTTCATGGCGCGTCTCTGCCCGCCCGCCGCCGAGGCCGAGATGTTCGGCCTCTACGCGCTCACGGGCAAGATCACCGCCTTCATCGGCCCCGCCCTTTACGGTCTCGCGACCCATGTCTGGGAAAGCCAGCGCGCCGGCATGGCGAGCGTGGTCGCGTTCCTCTTGCTCGGATTGCTGCTGCTCTTGACCGTGCGTGAGCCGCGGAAGTGACGCCGCGGGAGCGCGCGTCGGGCGCTAATGGCGGAAGTGGCGCGTGCCGGTGAAGACCATGGCGAGCCCGGCCGCATCCGCCGCCGCGATCACCTCGTCGTCGCGCACCGAGCCCCCCGGTTGGATCACCGACGTCGCCCCCGCCTCGACCGCGGCGAGCAATCCGTCGGCGAACGGGAAGAACGCGTCGGACGCGACGGCCGCGCCCTTGGTGCGCGGCGTCGCCTCGCCCGCCGCCTTCGCCGCCTCCTCCGCCTTCCAGGCCGCGATGCGCGACGAATCGACCCGGCTCATCTGCCCCGCGCCGATGCCGACCGTGGCGCGGTTCTTGGCATAGACGATCGCGTTCGACTTCACATGCTTCGCGACCCGGAACGCGAACAGCAGGTCGGCAAGCTCGGCCTCGGTGGGGGCGCGCTTGGTCACGACCTTGAGCGCGCGCGGATCGAGCGCGGCCGCATCGCGGCCCTGGACCAGATAGCCGCCCGCGAGCGAGCGCAGCACCGTGCCCGGTGCCGCGGGGTCGGGCATCGCCCCGGTAAGCAGGAGACGGAGATTCTTCTTCGGCGCGAGCGCTGCAAGCGCCGCCGCGTCGGCCTCGGGGGCGATCACCACCTCGACGAAGAGCTTTGCGATTTCCGCCGCGACCGCGCCGTCGAGCGGACGGTTGAAGGCGAGCACGCCGCCATAGGCGCTGACCGGATCGCAGGCGAGTGCGTGCCGGTAGGCGTCGACGAGTGCGCGCCCGAGGGCGACGCCGCAGGGATTGGCGTGCTTCACGACGATCGCGGCCGGCTCGGCGAACTCGGCCGCGAGCTCGAAAGCGGCGTCGGTGTCGTTGAGATTGTTGAAGCTCAGCTCCTTGCCCTGGATCTGGCGCGCGGTCGCGACCCCGGGCCGCGGGTCGCCGCCAAGATAGAAGGCCGCGCGCTGGTGCGGGTTCTCGCCGTAACGCAGCACCTCCTTGAGCGTCGCCGCGAGCGTGAGCCGCGCCGGGAACGCGTCGCCGAGCGTGCGCGCGAACCAGGCCGCGATCGCGGCGTCGTAGCTGGCAGTGCGCGCGAAGGCCTTGGCCGCGAGGCGCTGCCGGAGATCGAGCGACGTGGCGCCGTTCGAGGCGCTCATCTCGGCGATGAGCGGCGCGTAGTCCTCGGGCTCGGTCGCGACCGCGACGAAATCGTGGTTCTTCGCGGCGGCGCGGATGAGCGCCGGCCCGCCGATGTCGATGTTCTCGATCGCGGTCGCGAAATCGGCGCCGCGCGCCACGGTCGCCTCGAAGGGATAGAGATTGACCACCACGAGGTCGATGGGGGCGATGCCGTGGGCGCGCATCGCATCGGCGTGGCTCGCCTCGTCGCGCCGGCCGAGGATGCCGCCATGGATCGCGGGATGGAGCGTCTTCACGCGCCCGTCCATGATCTCGGGGAAGCCGGTATGCGCCGCGACCTCGACCACCGCGACGCCGGCTGCCGCGAGCGCCTTGGCCGAGCCGCCGGTGGACAAAATCTCGACCCCGCGTCCGGCGAGGAAGCGGCCCAGCTCGACGAGTCCGGTCTTGTCCGAGACGGAGATCAGCGCGCGCCGGATCGCGACCGCGCCCGCGCTCGCGATCCCGCTCATTTGTTGGCGACCGCGCGCTCGGCGGCGTCGCCGGCGCGCCGGTACTCGGGCACCATGCGCTCGAGCAACGCCAGCACCTGCGCGTCGCGTCCGTCCGAAGCGGCCTCGGCGATCTCGTCGACCGCGCGGCCGATGAGCGCCAGATCGGCGGCGCGCGGATCGGCGAGGAGGATGCCTTGGACCCGCGTCGGCGCCAGCGGCTCGCTCTCGTGCAGAAGCTCCTCCGCGAGCTTCTCGCCGGGGCGGAGCCCGGTGAACCGGATCTCGATGTCGCGCTCGGGCCGCAGCCCGGCGAGCCGGATCATCTGGCGCGCGAGGTCGAGAATGCGCACCGGCTCGCCCATGTCGAGGACGAAGATCTTGCCCGCCTCGGCGCCGCCGGCGAGACCGAGGGCCGCCGCCTGGAGCACCAGCTCGACCGCTTCGCGCACGGTCATGAAGTAGCGCTTGATGTCGGGGTGGGTCACGGTGATCGGGCCGCCGCGCTCGATCTGGCGCTGGAACAGCGGCACCACCGAGCCGGTCGAGCCGAGCACGTTGCCGAAGCGCACGGTGATGTAGCGCGTGCCGCTGCGCCCCGCGGCCGCGACCAGGTCGCGTGCCTGGCAATAGCTCTCGGCCGCGCGCTTGGTGGCGCCCATGACGCTCGACGGATTGACCGCCTTGTCGGTCGAGATCTGCACCATCGCCTTGACGCCCGCGGCGTGGCACGCGTCGGCGACGTTGCGCGTGCCGACCAGGTTGGTGAGCGTCCCCTCGCACGGGTTCTGCTCGACCATGGGCACGTGCTTCAAGGCGGCCGCGTGGAACACGAGGTCCGGCTTCTCCTCCGTCATCACGAGGTGGATGCGGCGCGCGTCGCGCACGTCGGCGAGGAGGGCCGTGCGCGCGAGGCCGGGCTTCAGCTCGGCGACCTCGCGCTCGATCAGGTAGAGGTTGAACTCGCCATTGTCGATGAGGGCGAGCCGCGCCGGGCCGAGCTCGACGATCTGGCGCACGAGCTCGGCGCCGATCGTCCCGCCGGCCCCCGTGACCGCGACGCGCCGCCCCGCGACGAGGGCCGCCATGCCGGCGCGGTCGAGCACGGTCTGGGCGCGGCCGAGCAGATTCTCGATCTCGATCGGGCGCGGCTCGATGCGGTCGGCAAGGCCCGATTTGAGATCGGTCATGCGCGGCGCGCGCGCGAGCGTCAAGCCGAGGGCGTCCGCGCGCTCGAGGAGATCGCGCAGCGCGTCGGGCTCGAAATTCTCCTTGGTGACGATCAGCCGCTCCGGCCGCCGCCCGCGCCGGCCGCAGCGCTCGACGATTTCGGCGAGCTGCGCGATGTCGCCCAGGACCGGGACGCCGTGGATGTCGCGCCCGATGCGCGTGCCCTTGTCGTCGACGATGCCGACCACCTGGTAATGCGCGGTCGGCTCCTGCTGCATCGCGCCGATGAAGAGCTCGGCGCCGTCGCCCGCCCCCACCAGCAGCACCGGCACGCGCCGGTGACCCGCCTTCTCAAGCACGAAGTCGAGACGCCGGTCCTTGAACAGTCGGTAGAGCACGCGCGGCACGATCAGGAACACGCACAGCACGAACCAGTTGATCACCAGCATCGAGCGCGGCATGAGTGCCAGGCGCGTCCACAGGAACAGCAGCGGCACGAAGATCAGGATGATCACCGTCACCGCCTTGACGATCTGCACCAGATCGCCGGTCGAGAGGTAGCGCCACACGCCGCGATTGATCCGCAGCCACAGATAGACGGCCGCCGACACCGCGACGAAGGTGAAGAAGGCGGGCCACAGGAAGCGGTCGAGATAGGACCAGACCTCGTGGCCGACGCGGAGATAGAGGGCGACCACGAAGGACAGGCCGGCCATGAAGACGTCGTGCAGGAAGGCCGCCTGCGCGCGCGTGACGAGGTGCCGAATGTGTCTCAAGATCGCCGTCCGATCATGGCCTTAGCGGGTGATTCGCCGGCCGAACCATAGCATAGCGGCGGGCCCCGCGCCTACCGCCCGGGAGATCGGCGGGGCGCCTCAGCCGGTCCGGCGCCGGCCGAAATAGGCCAAAAGGGCCGCGGTCGCAACCGCCGCGACGGCAAGCGGCGCCCAGGGTGCCGCACGTAGCGCCCAAAGGGCCGAGCCGACCAGCACCAAGTCGAGCCCGATCACGGCCGCCACCGCGCGCGCATGGCTCAGGCCGCCTTGGGTTGCGCGTTGATAGAAATGCTCCCGGTGCGCGCGCCAGAAGGCGGTGCCGCGCAGGATGCGGAACGAGAGCGTCAAGCCGCCGTCGGCGAGATAATAGAGCGGCAGGATCGCGGCCGGCGCCCAAAGGCCTTGGCAGGCGAGCCCGATCAGGAGCCAGCCGAAGAGATAGCCGAGGGGCACGCTGCCGACGTCGCCGAGGAAGAGGCGCGCGGGATGCCAGTTCCACCAGAGGAAGCCGAGTGCCGCCGCCGCCGCGGTGAGTCCGTAAAGGGTGGCCGCCGTGCCGAGGCCGGTGAGCGCCGCGACGAGGGCGAAGCCGATGCCGAGCGACGCCGACTCGGACGCGGCCATGCCGTCGATCCCGTCCATGAAATTGTAGATGTTGAGGAAGCCGAGCCACAGGAACGCGGTAAGCGCGCGGTCGGGCCAGAAGGGCAGCAGCCCCTGAAGCAACGTGCCGTGGGCCGGCAACGTCGCGAGCCCGATCGCGACCGCGACCGTCTGGGCCGTGAGCCGCACGGCGATGGGCGCGGTCCAGAGATCGTCGAACCAGCCGACGAACGCGAGCAGCACCGCGGCGGCGGCGGGCCACACGGGGCTCGGCCACGCGCTGTCGGGCGCGTAATAGGCGACGACGAGCCACATCGGCACCAGCGTCGCCATCACGGCGATGCCGCCGCCGCGCGGCGTCGGCACGACGTGGCTCGAGCGCTCGGACGGATGGTCGAGCACGCCGCGCGCGCGCAAATGGCCGAGCACGCCGCGCGTGCCGAGAAGGCTGGCCGCGAACGAAAGGGCGACGGCGAGAGAGACCCAGCGCCAATCCATGGCCGCGTTATAGCCGCCTGGGCGCGCGCACGGAAGCAATCATCGTACGAGATCGGGATCGGCGCGCCACGCCGCTAGCGCGCGCGCTCGGTCGCGTTGGCGATCGCGGCGGCGAGCCACAGGAACGAGAGCCACCAGGGATGCCAGAGATCGTAGCCGGTGAGGGAATTGGTCGCGGCCGCGGCGATCAGCGCCACCGCGGCGGCACGGCCGGGTCCGCCGCCGCCTGCGCGCGCGGCCGCCGCGGCGATCGCGAGCACGATCGCGAGGCCGAGAATGAGCCCCGGCAGGCCGAGCTCGAGCCGGAGCTGGAGCGCCATGTCGTGGGGATGGAGCGGCATGAGCTCGGCGTTGTGGGCGACGAGATCGTGGCCGCCCGGAAGATCGCGCGAGCTGTTGAGGCCCCAGCCGAAGGTCGGCTTCGCGCGAATGTTCTGAATCGCGAAATCCCAGATGTCGAGCCGGTGGTCGAAGGAGCTGGCCTTGACCGGCGGGAGATAGGGATTGAGGCGGCCGAGCACGTGGGAATGGAGGGCGATCGGTGCCGCGACGAGATAGGCGACGAGACAGGCGCTCACGATCGCGAGCGCCAAACGCGGCCGCAAGCGTGCCGCGCCGTACGCGACCGCACCCGCGACGTAGGCGACCTGCGCGGTCGCGCTATGGCCGAGCGCGACCACGGACGCGGCCGCGAGAACGACCAGGAGTGCGAGCCACGCGCTGCGTCGGTCGGCGATCGCGGCGGCGGGCCACACCAGCAGGCCGACGAGCGTCGCCTGGCGGTCGAAATGGGCATAGAGCGCGATCGGCCGCTCGACGCCGATCACCGCCTCGACCCAATGAAGGTGCCGGAGATAGTTGTCGATCGACGCGTTGCTCAGGTCCTCGAAGGCGAGGAAGGCGAGGCCGAAGAAGAATCCCGCGAGGAACGCGCGCTCGACGCGCACGCGCGCGCCGTCGTCGAGCCGCGCCGCCGCGTCGCACAGCACGAGGCCGGCCGCGAACAATCCCGCGAGCTGGCCCGCGAGCAGAAGGCTCAGATGGGCGCTCACGGACCAAAGGCTGCTCGCGGCGCCATAGACCACGAGAATCGCGAGCAGCGCCGAAAGGAGTCGCGGCGGCCGCGGCCAGCGCCCGTCCTGCGCGCGCTGGAGGACGAGGGCGCACAGGGCCGCGAAGCTAAGCAACGGCGTCGCGAACGGCACCGAAAGCACGCAAGCCGGCAGAATCAGGAATGCCACCGCCGCGGCGACCGCGCCGACATCGAGCCGACCGGGAAATGAAAGGGGTGCGCTCACGCGGGCCGCACCTTAATGCCGCGCCCGCGGCGAGGCCAGGGAAAATTGCCGCGCGCTCGCGGGTGCCGCGATCACAGGCCGAGCAGCGCCAACTGGCGCGCGACCACCGCGCGCTCGTCGTAGAGCTCGAGGGCGCGCTTCCGTCCCGCTGTCCCCTGGCGCGCGCGCAGGTCCGGATCGCGCGCGAGCCGGTCGAGTGCCGCCGCGAGCGCCGCCGCGTCCTCGACCGGGACGAGCGCCCCGGTCTCGCCCGGCACCACCTCCTCGCGGGCACCGCGGATGTCGGTCGCGACCACCGGCAGTCCCGTCATCATCGCCTCGATGATCGAGCGTGGCATGCCCTCGCGGTGGGAGGGCAGCGTGTAGATGTCGGCGGCGCGCATGAGCTCGGCCACGTCGTCGCGGTAGCCCAAAAGGCGCACGCGCGCGCGCAACGTCGGATCGTCGGGCAGCGCCGCGAGCGCGCGGTCGAGCGCCGAGGGCCGGTCGCTCTCGAGCCGCCCGCCCGCGATCCATAGCACGGCATCGACCTTGCGCATTGCCTCGAGGAGCTCGAGATAGCCCTTCTCGGCGACCAGGCGTCCGACCATGAGGATCGCGACCTTGCCGTCGGGCACGCCGAGAGACGCGCGCAGCGCCGCGCGCGCGGCCGGATCGGAGGACGGGCGGAAGCGGGACGCGTCGACGCCGTTCCCGATCGCGTGGATCCGGCCGCCGGCGCAAAGCCGGTAGCGTCGCGCGGTCGCCGCGTCCTCTTGGGATTGGGTGAACAGCATGTCGGTCGCGCGTCCCGCGAGCCATTCGAGGGCGATGAACACGGCGCGCTTCCAAGGCGCCATGCGCTCGTGGAAATAGAATCCGTGCGCCGTGTAGACGATGCGCGGCACGCCCGCGCGCCACGCCGCCGCGCGCCCGACCAGCGAGGCGACCGGCGTATGCACGTGGACGAGATCGAAGCGCTCGCGCCGGAACAGCGCCACCAGCGCGCGGTAGGCGGCGACGTGCTTCCGGAGATCGTAGCTGCGTGCGATCTCGACCGGCTCGACGGTGAATCCGAGGGCGCGCACGCGCGCGAGGTCGGGGCCGTCCGAGCACACGCCTGTCACGCGGTGGCCGGCCCGCTCGAGGCCCGCCATGAGGGGAAGGAGGAAATGATAGAGCGTGAAGTCGACCGCGCAGAGCTGGCAGATTTTCATGCCGCCGTTCTTTCCTCCGACGTCGGCTCGGCCCTCCCGCGCGGCCGGGCGCTGGGCGTCCCGGGCCGGTCGGGCGCGGGCGCTACTCTCGAAGAACGCCGTGGGCGCGTCAAGGGCGCGCCGGCGAAGAAGGCCGCGGGCGCGTCGAGCGCGCCGGCTTGCCCTGCCCCCCTTGGCGCTGATATCACCTGCGGCGTACGGGGTGCGAGCGGCCCCGCGGGGGCGAGGCGGCTTCAATGTGGCGGTTCCTCATCAAGGCGGCGGTGTCGGCGGTCCTGATCTGGCTGCTGTTGCGCCATCGCGACCTGGGTGCCATCCTCGGCCAGATGCTCGCGGTCCGCCCGCTCGAGCTCGTGCTCGCGGGCGTGTGTCTATGGGCGCTCTCGCTTCCCTCGGCGCTGCGCTGGTGCCGCATCCTCGCGGCGATGGGCGAGACGCTTCCCCTCGCGACCGCGTTTCCGCTCGTGCTCATCGGGATGTTCTTCAGCCTCGTGCTGCCGTCCACCATCGGCGGCGACGCGGTGCGCATGTGGAAGCTCCACCAGGCGGGGGTGCCCGGCCAGACCGCCGTCACGAGCGTGATGATCGACCGGCTGGTGGCGCTGGTCGCGGTGCTGCTGCTGATCACGGCGGGCTTGCCGGCCCTCTACGCCCTGGTGCCCGACCCGGCGGCGCGCGGCGGCGCGTTGGTGCTCTTGGTCCTCGGCTATGGCGGCTTCGCGCTCGCCCTCGTGCTCGACCGCCTCCCCTTCGGGCTCGACCGCTTCCGCCTCGTGCGTTGGACGCGCCAACTGTGCGCCGATCTGCGTCACGTGCTGCTGGTGCCGCGCGTTGCGGCGCCGACGCTCTTCTACAGCCTCGTCAACCAGGGCGGCCTGATCCTGGTCACCTGGATTCTCGCGCGCGGCATGAGCTTCCCGGTCACGGCGCTCGATTGCCTGATCGTGGTGCCGGTCGCGACGTTGGTCTCGGTGGTGCCGATCTCGGTCGCGGGCTGGGGCGTGCGCGAAGGTGCCTACGTCGCGGGCTTCGGGCTGGTCGGGCTCGGCGCCAGCGACGCGTTGGCGCTCTCGGTGCTTTATGGGCTCCTGATGCTCGCGGTCAATCTTCCGGGCGGACTCGTCTGGCTCTTGAGCGCCGACCGGAAGCGCATGGCGCGCGCGATCGCCGAGCCGGGCAAGGCCGGGGACATGGGCGCATGAGCGACGCCGATCTCTCGGAGCGGAAACGCGCGATTCGCGCGCGCGTCGAGCGCCAGGCGCCGGAGCGCGACGGGTGGATCGCGCGCAACGCCTATTTCTACGCGGAAGACCATCGCTATCTCCGGTTCCTCGTGCCGCCCGGCCTCAAGGTGCTCGAGCTCGGCTGCGGCGTCGGCCACACGCTCGCCGCCCTCGAGCCCGCCCACGGCGTCGGCGTCGATTTCAGCCCGGCGACGATTGCGCTCGCGCAGCAGCGCTATCCGACCCTCGAGTTCCGCGTCGGCGACGTCGAGGACCCGGCGGTGCTCGACTCGCTCCCGGGTCCGTTCGACGTGATCCTGCTCGCGGACACGATCGGCGCGCTCGAGGATTGCCAGACGCTTCTCGAG
This sequence comes from Alphaproteobacteria bacterium, assembly GCA_035509415.1. GTDB lineage: Bacteria > Pseudomonadota > Alphaproteobacteria > JACZXZ01 > JACZXZ01 > DATJLQ01. Next base: position 11,357 of record DATJLQ010000115.1, on the reverse strand, counting down.
CGCCTGCACCGTCTCGCGACGCCCGAGACGCGCATCGTCATCGCCTACCACTCGAACCTCTGGGAGCCGGTCCTGCGCGCGGCCGAGAAGCTCGGCCTCAAGATGCCGCAGGAGGCGCAGAACTGGCTCGCGAGCTCGGACATCGCGGCGTTGCTCGAGCTCGCGCGCTTCGACGTCGTCAAGCGCGAATGGCGCCAGCTGATCCCGAAGCGCGCCTTCGGGCTCGGGCCTCTCGCGAACCGCTACGTCGCGACGCTGCCCTTCGTGAACCGGCTGTCGATGCGCAAATATCTCGTGGCGCGCCCGCGGCCCTCGGGCCCGCTCGAAGGGCTCTCGGCGACCGTCGTGATCCCGTGCAAGAACGAGCGCGGCAACATCGAGCCCGCGGTCGCGCGTCTGCCGCGCTTCGCGGCCGAGCTCGAGATCCTGTTCGTCGAGGGCGGCAGCTCGGACGGCACGCGCGCCGAGATCGACCGCGTGATCGCGGCCTATCCGGACCGCGACATCCGCGTGCTCCAGCAGGACGGCAAGGGGAAGGGCGACGCCGTCAGGAAGGGCTTCGCCGCGGCCAAGGGCGACGTGCTCATCATTCTCGACGCCGACTTGACCGTGCCGCCCGAATGGATCCCGCGCTTCTACGACGCGATCCGCTCGGGCGCGGGCGAGTTCGTCAACGGATCGCGCCTCGTCTATCCGATGGAGGACGAGGCGATGCGGCTCCTGAACCTGATGGCGAACCGCGTCTTCTCGTGGCTCTTCACCTGGCTCCTCAACCAGCGCTTCACCGACACGCTATGCGGCACCAAGGTGATCCGCGCGCACCATTACAAGCGGCTCATCGCGAACCGCGCCTATTTCGGCGACTTCGATCCGTTCGGCGATTTCGACCTCATCTTCGGCGCGACCAAGCTCAACCTGAAGGTGGTCGAGATCCCGGTGCGCTACGCGAGCCGGCGCTACGGCGAGACGCAGATCTCGCGTTTCCGCCACGGCTGGCTCTTGCTGCAGATGGTGGTGTTCGCGTTCCGCAAGCTGAAGGCGTTCTGAGCGCGGCCCACGCGCTCACGCGCTGCTCTTTCAATTTCACGCGCTCACGCGCTGCTTTTTCATTTTTACGCGCTAACGCGCTTGAGGGACCATTTCACGACCGTCTCGTCGCCCGCAAGCGTGGTCGCGATCACGATCTGCTCCGAGCGGCGCGGCGCGTCGGCGCCGAAATAGACGCTTTCCTCGAGCGCCAGGGTCCCGCCCGCGGCGTCGAGGCGCAGGCCGGCGCCGCTCGGGAGGCGCAAGAGCGCCGCCGTCCCGTCATGGAGCAACGAGGTCTGCACACCGGGATGGAGATGGAAACGCACCGCGACCGGCATCACCTCGCCGGGCCGGATGCGCGAAAGCCGGTCCTCGCCGCGCAAATCGGCGCCGTCGGGCGAAAGATAAAGCCGGCGCCGGTGGAGCGCGCCGAAGGGTGCCGCGTAGCCGTCGTGGCTCGCATCCACGAGCGTGGCCCCGTCCGCATCCTCGCGCCGGCAGAGCACGTGGCGCGGACGTCGGCCGAGGCGGCCGTCGGGCAGAATCTCGGACGAGTTCGCGTCGTTGAGGACGAGGGTCGAATGGGCCGCGGTCGCGCGTTGGGCCACGAGCCAGGCGCCGGCCGCGCGCGGCCGCGCGCCGCAATTCACCACCACGCGCTCGGCGCCGAGGCTGAGCTCGAAGGAAAGTGTTCCGGCGTGGGCGAGCCCATCGGTCTCGGGTGCCGGCGGCTGACCGGTATCGACGATGACCAGGCTTTGGCCTGCGCTCAAACGCTGGAAGCCGGCATGAGGTGCGCCGAGCGGCGGCTTCCCGTCCGCACCTCCCGCCGCAAGTGCCGCGTCGATCGCCCCGGCATCGCCCTCGCTCGTATGGTTGAACAAGGCGAGGCCGCCATCGCCGTGGCGGAAGAAGCGCAGCATCGGCGCCATGCGGTCGAGGGTCGCCTGGAGCGCTGTCGGGATCGCGAGCTTGCGCGCGACCAGCGTCCGGCGCACGCCGATCAGGGTCTCGAACAACTCGAGCTGGACCGCGGGACTGCGCTGATAATGTCCGCCGTCGGGCAGCACCTGGCGCTCGCATTCGCGCAAGAGGAGCGCGAGGGCGCGCGCCGTGCGCTCCTTCCCGCCCGGTAAGCAGGCGCTCGTCTGCATCAGCGCCGCAAGCGTGAGCAACCGGCCGTACCCGGGCGGTCCGAGCCACGCCCCGCCCTTCTTCGCGAGGCGCTCGAGATGGCGCGCCTGGCGGCCGAGGCTCTTGAGGAAACGCGCGTGGAACGCGGGCTCGGCGCCGACCTCGAAGAACAGGAACTCGCCGAGCCAGGACACCAAGCGCCGGCCGAGCACGTCGGCGCGCCACGGGATCGGCGTCCATTCGCCGAAGCGCGCGATCCAGGCCGTGATGAGCTCGCGCGCCCGCGCGCTCGCCTCGGCCGAACCCTCGGCGCGTAGATCGGCAAGCCAGCCGAAGCCGTGAAGGATAGGCAATGACTCGGGCGGCGCCTCGATCATCGGTGGCTCGGGCGCGAACGGGTCGGGGACGCCGAGCTTGGCCCCCGCGACCGACCAATCGTGCTCGAGGATGGCGCGGCCGCGGCGCGCATCGCCCGCACGCTGGGGTGCGCGCTCGACCAGGTTCGCGGGCGTCGCGCCCAGGAGCGAGAATCGATAGAAGGCGCTCGAGAACAACGCGCGCTCGGCCGCCGCGCGCAGCGTCCGGCGCCAGGCCCGCATGCCCATGAGGCGCGCCGTGAGGGAGGGGTCGGCCGCTCGGCTCATCGGCGCGCGATCCTGCCGACCCTGCGGCAGGCGCCCATCAGTCGCCGCCCCGGAGCCGCTTGATGTTGCCGGCGTAGCGGGACGGCCCGCCGGTGAAGGTCGCCGAGCCCGCGACCAGCATGTCGGCGCCCGCCGCGATCGCCTCGCGCGCACTCTCGGGCGTGATGCCGCCGTCGATCTCGAGGTCGATGGGCTTCTGGAGCGCGTCGATGCGCTTTCTCATCGCCTTCACCTTCTCGAGCTGGGACGGAATGAAGGCCTGGCCGCCGAAGCCGGGATTGACGCTCATGACGAGAACGAGGTCGAGATCGGCGAGCACGTAGTCGATCGCCTCGACCGGTGTGGCGGGGTTGAGCGCGACCCCCGCCTTCTTGCCGAGCGACTTGATGAGCTGGATCGTGCGATGGAGGTGCGCCCCCGATTCGGGATGCACGGTGATGATGTCGGCCCCCGCCTCGGCGAAGGATGCGACGTAGGGATCGACGGGCGCGATCATGAGATGCACGTCGAACGGCAGGCGGCTGTGCGATCTCAGCGCCTTCACCACCACCGGCCCGATCGTGAGGTTGGGCACGAAATGCCCGTCCATCACGTCGATATGGATGAGGTCGGCGCCCGCCTTGGCGACCGCCTCGACCTCCTCGCCCAGCTTCGAGAAGTCGGCCGAAAGGATCGAGGGTGCGATGCGCACTTGACGCTGCATGGAGCGCTGCATGGCTGCTTCCTATCAGCTTGCCCCCGCCCCCGCAAGAACGGGCCTAGCGCCTGATGAGACGCGCGGCGAAGAACCCGTCGAGCCCGCCCAATTCCGGCCAATGGCTTGGCAGCGTTCGCAAATCCCCCTTTTCCGAGACCAGATCGCGGCACGCTTCGAGAGGCGCCGGCGCATCCTCCGCCGCGAGTTCGCGGGCGTGGATCGGCAGGCGCTCGAAGGGTGCGCCCGAGTCGAGGAAGCGCTCGATTTGCGCCTCGCCCTCGGCCCGCTCGAGGGAGCAGGTCGCATAGACCAGGAATCCTCCGGGCCGCACCATCTCGGCCGCCGCCGCGAGGAGCTTCGCCTGCGTTGCCGTCATGCGCGTGACGTCGGCGGGCGATTTCAGATACGCGATGTCGGGATGGCGCCGGATGGTGCCGGTCGCCGTGCAAGGCGCGTCCAACAGCACCGCGTCGGCCGGCGTCTCGGGGCGCCAGCGCTCGGCATCGGCGGCGACGAGGGTCGCCTCGAGCCCGAGGCGCGCGAGATTGTCGCGCACGCGCTCGAGCCGCGGGCCCGAGCGCTCGACCGCGACCACTTGGGCGCCCGCGGCCGCGAGCTGCGCGGTCTTGCCGCCGGGTGCGGCGCAAAGATCGACCACGCGCTTCCCGCGCACGTCGCCCAAGAGCCGCACGGGCAAGGAAGCCGCCGCGTCCTGCACCCACCACGCACCTTCCGAAAATCCAGGGAGCGCGCGCACGTCGCTCATGTGCGCGAGGCGCAGGCTCCCGGTCGGCAGGAGCGCGGCACCCAGGCGCTCGGCCCAAAGCGCCGCATCGTGTTTCACGGAGAGATCGAGCGGCGGCTCCGCGAAATGATTCGCCGCGATGGCACGCGCGACATTCTCGCCATAGGTGTCGCACCAGCCGCGCCAGAGCCAGCCGGGCGTGTCGAGCCGCGGCGCGTCCTGTGCCGCGAGCGCCGCCTCGCCGTCGGTCGCAAGGCGCCGCAAGAGCGCGTTGACGAGTCCCTTGAAGCCCGCGAGCTCGGCGCCGGACGCGAGCTCGACCGTCTCGCCGACCGCCGCGTGGGCGGGCGTATGGAGGAACAGAAGCTGGGCGACGCCGAGGCGCAATATGTCGCGCACGCGCGCCGCCTTGGCCGGAAGCTTCTTCGCGAGCCGCCCGTCGACGAGCGCGTCGATCTGGCCCAGGCGGCGCAAGGTCGTCGCGACCAGGAGCCGCGCGAAGGCGCGGTCGCGCGCCTCGAGCCGCAGGAGTTTCGGCTCGCGCTCGATCGCCTCGTCGAGCGCGCGGCGCCGCGTGAGCACCTCGCCCAGGAGATCGAGCGCTATGTTCCGCGCATTGGGCTTGCGCGCGACGGTCGCGGCGCGCGCCACCTCAGCCCCAGGGCCCGGCGACGCCCGCCATCTCGCGGAGACGCTTGATGCGGTTTGCCGTGTCGGGATGGCTCGCGAAGAGATGGTCCATGCGCGTGCCCGCGAGCGGGTTGACGATGAACATGTGCGCGGTCGCGGGATGGGAGGCCGCGACCGGATTCTGGGTCTCGCGCGCGACGCCCTCGATCTTGTCGAGCGCCGAGGCGAGCCACATCGGATGGCCCGAGACGCGCGCGCCCTCGCGGTCCGCGTCGTATTCGCGACTGCGGCTGATCGCGAGCTGCACGAGCACGGCGGCGAGCGGTGCCACCATGGCCACGAGGATCATGCCGAGGATCCCGAGCGCATTGCCGCGCCGGCCGCCGAAGCCGAAGCCGCCGAAGAAGAAGGCGAAGTTCGCGAGCATGCCGATGGCGCCCGCGATGGTCGCGGTCACGGTCATGGTGAGCGTGTCGCGATGCTTGATGTGGCTGAGCTCGTGGCCGAGCACGCCCGCGAGCTCCTCCGAATTCACGATGCGCAGGAGGCCGGAGGTCACGCACACGGCGGCATGCGCGGGATCGCGGCCGGTCGCGAACGCGTTGGGCTGCTCCTGGTCCACGATATAGACGCGCGGCATGGGGATCCGGGCGCGGTCGGCGAGCTGCTCGACGATGCCGTAAAGGCCGGGATTGTCGGCGCGCGTCACTTCTTCTGCGTTGTAGAGGCGCAGGACCATCTTGTCCGCGTTCCAATAGGCGAAGAGGTTGGTCGCCGCCGCGATCGCAAGCGCGATCAGCATGCCGCCCGTGCCGCCGATGAGCCAGCCGCACAGCATGAAAAGCGCGGTGAGCGCCGCGATCAGGATGCCGGTCTTGAAGAGATTCATGTCTCGAGCCGATTCATGGCCTTCGCCGAGCCGCCAAACCCCCGGGTTCGGGGCACAGAATAGATGGGAAAGGCCGCGGATTCATCAAGCCCGGCGGGGCTCGTGGCGGGGCTTGGCTAAGGCGTGCTCGCGACCTATGGTTAGGCCATGAGCGCGCCTGCGAAATCGCCGCCGAAATCGCCGCCCGAGAAGCCGGCCGCGTCCGAGGGTCCCGCGTCCGAGAGCCCCGCGTCCGAACGTGGGGCCGCGCCCAAGGCGCTCGCGCCAAACAAGGGCACGCCGCGGAAAGTACCCGAGATCGGCGGCCCGGAAGGGCCCGAGCCGACGCGCTACGGCGACTGGGAACGCAAGGGCCGCTGCATCGATTTCTGACGCTTTGGAAATCCCGGCGCGTCCCACCAGGGAGGAAATCATGAGCGACGTCGCGAGGACCGCTTCCGGGGGTGGCGCACCCGCGCGCGCGGTCGAGACCGTGCTGGTGCCGAAGGCGCGCGACCTGGGCGATTTCGAGGTCCGGCGCGCGCTGCCGTCCATCGAGCGGCGCATGGTGGGGCCGTTCGTGTTCTGGGACCATTTCGGCCCGGTGACTCTCTCGCCCGGCAAGGGCCTCGACGTGCGCCCCCATCCCCATATCGGCCTCGCGACCGTGACCTATCTGTTCGAGGGCGAAATCGTGCACAAGGACACGCTCGGGAACGACGCGACCATCAAGCCGGGTGCGGTCAACTGGATGAGTGCCGGGCGCGGCATCGCCCATTCCGAGCGCAGCGATCCGAAGCTCAGGCCCGCGGGCCCGCGCCTCTTCGGCCTCCAATCCTGGGTCGGCCTCCCGAAACGACACGAGGAGAGCGCGCCGAGCTTCGTCCATTACGCGCGCGACGCGCTGCCCGAGATCGAGGGCGAGGGGGTCGCGGCGCGTCTCGTGGTGGGCTCGGCCTTCGGCAAGCGCTCGCCGGTCGCGACCTTCATGGAGACGCTCTACGCCGACGTGACGCTTTCGCCCGGCGCGCGTCTCGCGATCCCGCCCGAGCACGAGGAGCGGGCGCTCTACATCGTCGAGGGCTCGGTCGAGATCGAGGGCGAGAGCTACCCGGCCGGCCGCATGGTCGTGCTGCGCCCGGGTTCGAGCGTCGACGTGGCCGCACCGGGCGGCGGGCATTTCGTGCTCTTGGGCGGGGAGCCCATGGACGGGCCGCGTCACGTCTGGTGGAACTTCGTCTCGAGCTCGAGCGAGCGCATCGAACAGGCGAAGCGCGATTGGCAAGAGGGCCGCTTCGGCACCATCCCCGGGGACGACAAGGAATTCATCCCGCTGCCGAAGTGAGGGCGGCACGGCTCATGATCGCCGTAAAGCCTCACTCTCCCACGAACCAAATCCCACCCTCTCCCGCAAGCCGGGAGAGGGTCGGAGCGAGGAAGCGCAGAAGGCGTCCCCTACCTATTCATCCGATTGTTCACCAAATCCGTGACCACGGTCGGATCGGCGAGCGTCGTGGTGTCGCCCAAGGAGCCCTGCTCGTTGGCGGCGATCTTGCGCAGGATGCGGCGCATGATCTTGCCCGAGCGCGTCTTGGGCAGGCTCGGCGCCCATTGGATGAGGTCGGGCGACGCGAGCGCGCCGATCTCCTTCCGCACCCAGAGGACCAGCTCCTTGCGCAGCTCCTCGGTCGGCTGCACGCCGAGCTTCAGGGTCACGTAGGCATAGATGCCCTGGCCCTTGATGTCGTGGGGATAGCCCACGACCGCGGCCTCGGCGACTTTTTGGTGCGCCACGAGCGCGCTCTCGACCTCGGCGGTGCCGAGCCGGTGGCCCGCCACGTTGATCACGTCGTCGACGCGGCCCGTGATCCAGTAATAGCCGTCGGCGTCGCGCCGGCAACCGTCGCCCGTGAAGTAGAATCCCTTGTAGGTCGAGAAGTAGGTCTGCACGAACCGGTCATGATCGCGGAACACAGTGCGCATCTGGCCGGGCCAGGAATCGGCGATGCAGAGATTGCCCTCGCACGCGCCCTCGAGGCGCTTCCCCTCGGCGTCGACCACCACGGGCTGGACGCCGAAGAAGGGCAGCGTCGCCGAGCCCGGCTTCTGCGCGATGGCACCCGGAAGCGGCGTGATCAGGATGCCGCCCGTCTCGGTCTGCCACCAGGTGTCGACGATCGGGCAGCGGCCGTCGCCCACGATCCGATGGTACCAGAGCCAGGCCTCGGGATTGATCGGCTCGCCCACCGTGCCGAGCAGGCGCAAGCTCGCGCGCGAGGTCTTCTTGACCGGCGCCTCGCCCTCGCGCATGAGGGCGCGGATCGCGGTCGGCGCGGTGTAGAAGATGTTGATCTTGTGCTTGTCGCACACCTGCCAGAAGCGCGACGCGTCGGGATAGTTCGGCACGCCCTCGAACATGACCGAAGTGGCGCCGTTCGAGAGCGGCCCGTAGACGATGTAGCTGTGGCCGGTGACCCAGCCCACGTCGGCCGTGCACCAGTAGATGTCGCCGTCGTGATAGTCGAACACGTATTGGTGCGTCATGGACGCGTAGACGAGATAGCCGCCGGTCGTGTGCAGCACGCCCTTGGGCTTCCCGGTCGAGCCCGACGTATAAAGGATGAACAGCGGATCCTCCGCGTCCATCTCGGCGGGCGCGCACTCGGCCGACGCCTTCGGCACCAGATCCTGCCACCAATGGTCGCGCCCCTCGGTCCAGCCCACCTGGGCGCCCGTGTGCCGATAGACCAGCGCGTGCTTGATCGTCGGGCACTGCTTCAGCGCCTCGTCGACGTTCGCCTTCAACGGAATCTTGCGCCCGCCGCGCACGCCCTCGTCGGCGGTGATGATCAGGCTCGAATCGCAATCCTGGATGCGGCCCGCGATCGAATCGGGCGAGAAGCCGCCGAACACCACCGAGTGGATCGCGCCGATGCGCGCGCAGGCGAGCATGGCGTAGGTCGCCTCGGGGATCATGGGCAGGTAGATCGTCACGCGGTCGCCGCGCTTGACGCCGTTCGCCTTCATCACGTTGGCGAGCCGGCACACCTCGCGGTGCAGCTCGGCGTAGGTGATGTTCTTGTGATCCTTGGGGTCGTCGCCTTCCCAGATGATCGCGGTCTGGTTGCCGCGCTTGGCGAGATGGCGATCGATGCAGTTGTAGCTCGCGTTGAGCGTGCCGTCGGCGAACCAGCGGATGTGGACGTCGCCCGTGAAGCTCGTGTCCTTGACCGTCTTGAACGGCTTCATCCAGTCGATCCGCTTCGCCTGCTCGCCCCAGAAGGTCGCCGGTTCGGCGAGCGACTGCAGATACATGTGCTCGTAATTGGCTTTGTTCACCCAGGCCGATTTGGCCCAGCCGGCGGGCACGTCGAACAGGCTCACGTCGGGCATGGCGATCCTCGTTTCCTCCGTCGCCGCGGCGTCGGACGCAGGCTCGCCTCCGGCGCTACCGGCACATGCCGGAATTTCTACCGCCAAAGCAGCGGCGCCTCAAGCCGACCCGCCCCCCGTCGCGGTGTCGCACGGCGGCGCGTCAGGCGTAAAGCCCGCCATTAAGAGCGGATTTCGGCGTCCGCGGACTTGATCTGGCGCAAACTCGGGGCCGGTCGGCGCGGGCTACTTGCTCGGCTCTTCGGTCCGCGGATAGCCGAACTCGACATGCGCGTTGGGATCGCCGCTCTTGGCGTCCTCGATCATGCCGTTGCGATGCTGGCGGTAGACGCTGCGCAGCGTGGCGTAGAAGTCGAGCGAGTTGCGTTGCAGATCGTCCAGCGTGTCGATGTTGCGGCCGCGCTCGTCGACCCCCTCGGTGGCACCCTTGCCGATCCCGGCGACCAGCGGCGCCGTGCCCGACATCCAGGTCAGCGGACTGGCCGCGAAGCTGACCGCCAAGCCGACCGTGTCGCGCACGTCGGACGGGCCGAAGATCGGCAGCGTCAGATAGGGGCCTTCGCCGATGCCCCAGACGCCGAACGTCTGGCCGAAGTCGGCGTCGTGATGCGGCAGGCCCCACGTCGACGCCATGTCGAAGAACCCGCCGAAGCCGAAGGTGGTGTTGACGAGAAAGCGCGTGCTGCTGGTCAGCGCGCGTGTACCGTTGGCCTGGAGCACATCGTTGAACGCAACGACCGGCTCGTTGATGTTGGTCAGGAAATTGTGGACGCCGGTGCGCACCCCTTGAGGCAGGTCCTCGTACGCCTGCGCCACCGGCTTGAAGACGTTGCGGTCGAGCGACTGGTTGAACGCGAAGACGTCGCGGTTGGTCGGCTCGGCGGGATCGTTGGTCTTGTCGAACTCGGCCGCCGCCTCGGGGTCGGTCGGCCGCGTCGCGCAGCCGGCGGCGCTCCAGGCGAGACCGATTGCCATCAGCCCGATCGTCACAGTTCGGCGAACGCATGTCTTCGGCACGGCTTCCCACCCTCGGTGCGCGATGCGGGGCTGACGGGACCGCCGCCCGAGCTGCCATTAAGCCGATTGGCGCCCGATTAGCCAAGCAACTTTCGGTCGAAGCCCGGGGCACCGAACCCGAATGGCGGGGACCCGAGAAAATGCAGCTCAGTCGTACCGAAAACTGATCGGCACCACGATCGGCCAGGATTCGCCGGGCAGCGTGGCCGGCAATGCCGGCAAGGGCGACGCGCGATAGATCAGGTCGATGCCGGCCTTGTCGAGGAAGCTGTAGCCCGAGCTGCGGTGCACCTCGGCGGCCAGCACGGTGCCGTCGCGGGCGACCCGGAACGCCACCTCCACGCGCCCGCTGGTGTGGTAACGGGCCAGGCCGGGATAGTCCTTCAGGCGCTGGAGCCGCCGCAGCACGGCGTCGAAGTAGCTGCGGTCGGCGTCACCGGTGGCGGAGCGCTCGAGCGGCGGGGCCGCCGCGACCGCGGCTTGCGACGGCTGGGTCGGCGGTGGCGCGGGCACCGCGGGTGCGCTGGCGGCGGCGGGCGGCGTGGCCGGCGGGACGGGCGGACCGGGCTGCGTCGGCGCGGCGGCCGTCGCCGGACGCTCGACGGGCGTCGCCATCGGCGGGGAGGGTGCGAGCGCGGTCGCCACCGGTGGTGCGCTCGGTGCGGCGATCGGGTCGGCGGCCGCGACGACCGGCAGGCTGGCCGGAGCGGCGCTGGGGGGCGTCGCGGATGGCGGACTCGGCGCCGCCGTCGGGCTGGCCGTCGCGGCGGCCAGGGTGGCGTGTCCCCGCGGCACGGTCCGGCTGGCGGTCGCGGTGGGCGACGACGACCCGGTGGCCGGGTGCCGTCGGTGCACCAGCGTCACGACCAGCTCGTCCATCAAGGCGGCGTCCCGACGGGCCGCCAGCAGCGCCGCGATGGCGGCCCGGCTGGCCGCCGAGCTCCAGGCGACGCCGGCGCGTTCGCCGACCCGAACAGCCGGGTCCTCGGCCGTAAGGGTCACGGCGAGCGACCGCACGTCGGACGCGTGCGGCTCCCGCTGGTGCATGACCAGCAGCGCGGCGAGCAGGCAGACATGCAGCAGAACCGAGGCGGCGATCGCTGCGGGGAAGGACGGCGATCCCTGACGCGCCAGGTCATGGGCGAGCGCCGTCGCGGCGCCCGACGACGCGATCGACCGCGCGGCCGGCGTCGACCGCCA
>DATJLQ010000114.1:0-4417 GCA_035509415.1 Alphaproteobacteria bacterium | reverse complement strand
CTTGAGCTCGCTCTCGGCGTAGAACGCCTCGTCGCGCACGGCGTACCAGCCGCCGTAATTGTCGAGATAGATGTTGTCGCGGCCCTTGGGCGATTTCCGGCCCGCGATCGCCTGCCAGATCGCCTGGCTCGCCTTGTAATGACGCGGCTCGGTGGTGCGGATGTAATCGTCGTTCGAAAGATTCAGAAGCTCGCCCAGCGCCTTGAAGTTGACCGACATTTTGTCGCAGAAAGCCTTCGGCTCCATGCCTTGCGCACGCGCCGATTTCTCGACCTTCTGGCCGTGCTCGTCGGTGCCGGTGAGGAACTTCACGCGCATTCCGTCGAGGCGCATGAAGCGCGCGAGCACGTCGCACGCCATGGAGGTATAGGCGTGGCCGATATGGGGCGCGTCGTTGACGTAATAGATCGGGGTCGTGACGTAGAACGACCGCTCGGCGGCCATGGCGTGCTCCAACGGCTCGATAGGGCTCGGCTTCACCCGCGCGCGGCAGCCTCGAGCGCCAAAAAGGCGTTGAGCACCACCTGCTTGCGCTCGAGATTGACGCTCTCCGCCCGGGAGAACAGGGCGCCGGTCTTGTCCCATACCTCCAGCCAGGGATCAAGGCGGCGCGCGGCCGAAAGCCGGGCATAAAGCGCCGATTCGCCCGGCACCACCTCGCCGCCCGCAGGCCCCTCGCCCGTGCCGCCGACCCGGATGAGCCGCGCGAGCCACCATTGGACGAGCTCGGTCACGGTGCGGAAGCGCTCGGCGCCGTCCGCCCCGCCCATGCGCTCGGCGAGCCGGTGAAGGGCGACGCCATCGAGGCGCGGCAACGTCTCCAAGAGGCCCATCACCTCGCGCAACAAATCGAGCCCGCCCTGGGCCGCGAGCTCGAGGGCGCGGCCGGCGCTGCCCTCGGCGAGGCGGGCGAGCGCCGTCGCATCGCCGGGATCGAGGCCCGGTATCTGCTCGCCGAGGATGCGCCGGATGGTGGCTTCGTCGAGCGGCTTCAAGGCCAAGCGCCGGCAACGCGAGCGGATGGTCGCGAGCAAGCGCCCGGGCGCGTGGCTCACGAGCAGGATCAGCGCCTGGGCCGGCGGCTCCTCGACGATCTTGAGCACCGCGTTGGCGGCACTGCGGTTCATGTCCTCGACGCCGTCGATCACGACCACGCGCCAACCGCCCTCGGCGGGCGTGAGATGGAGAAAATCGGCGACCGCGCGCGCATCCTCGACCACGATCTCGGTGCGCTTCCGGCCGGTCTTCTCGTCGATCCCACGCTCGACCGTGAGAAGATCCGCGTGGCCGCCCGCGGCGGTCCGGCGGAAGACCGGATGGTCGGGCTTAAGAGCGAGGCTTTTGGGCGCCGCCGGGGCGCCGAACAATCCGCCCGGCTCGCTCGATCCGCCCGGCTTCTCCTGTGCCAGCACGAAGCGCGCGAAACGATAGGCGAGGGTCGCCTTGCCGATGCCGCGCGGGCCCGTGATGAGCCAGGCATGAGGCAGCCGGCCGCCCGCGAAAGCCTCGAGCAAGGCCGCTTCGCCCGCCTCATGGCCATAGAGATTCGGATTCGCGCGCGGCGCCAGGCCGGCTTCGATCTCACTCTCGTCGCTCATAGGGGGAACTATAGCGCGCGCGCCGCCTGTTTGCGACGCAGCATCCAGGGGCCGCGCGTTGGCAAGGCTCCGCCCGCTCCGTTGAGCAGGCGGGAGAAATCCCCTATGCTCGAGCATCGCTTTTCCGGCCTTCAGGGGGTCGGGAAGGCCAACGAAAGAAACGCGTGCCTAGCGAACAAGCCTGGAGCAAGCCAGGTTCATTCAAACGAGGGGAAACGTCATCATGCAGATGGGATTTTTCGGCACGGCAGCCGCCGTCGCCGCCGCTTTCATCGTGACCGCATCGGCTGAGCCGGCCCATGCGACCGTCTTCACCAGCCAGTCGGCGCCCGGGTACTGCATCGACATCAATATGAGTACCAAGCAAGCCGATTTGTGGAACTGCCATGGCGCATTCAATCAGAACTTCACCTTTTCCGGCTACGGCGCGGTCAAGGTGAGCAATCTTTGCCTTTCGACCCAGGCGCGCGCCGAGGGGAACGCGCTCGTGCTCACGACCTGCGCCAACACGCCCGCGCAGCGCTGGGGCTACAACAGCCAGAACCACCAGTTCAACAACGAGCAAGGCTGGTGCGCCGACGTGCGGGGCGGCTCGACGGCGCGCGGCACGCCGATCATCGCCTGGAAATGCAGCGGCGCCACGAACCAGAAATGGCTCCAGGGCCGGGTCGTGCCGATCGCCCAGGCGCCGTCGCTCGGCGTCACGCAGCAACAGCTTCAACAGCTCAAGAGCGCGGACCAGAAGATCAACGCGAGCGGCGGCAATCTGGTCGCGTCCGGGGGCGGCAATCTGGTCGCATCCGGGGGCGGCAATCTGGTGGCGTCAGGCGGCGGCAATCTCGTCGCATCGGGCGGCGGAAACCTGGTTGCGTCGGGCGGCGGAAATCTCGTGGTGATCGGGCGCTAGCGGCGCCGCGCGCCATTCGGCTCGGAGGGGCCGGCGCACCTCGCGCCGGCCCGCTCCGATCGACGGCATTGCCGCTTCGCCCGGCGCGCGCTCAATCGATCGGAGGAATTCGGTGTCGACCCTTGCAGCGAAGGCTTTCGGCGTCATGCTTCTCGCGGCACTCCTCGCTCTCGCGCCGGGACGCGCCGCTTGGGCGCAAGCGCAGCCCTACCAGGTCGGCGATCGCGTCGCGGCACCGTTCGGCGCCCAATTCCTCGATTCCGTGATCGTCCGGATCGATGCCGGAAGCCCTTTTCCCTATCGCGTCCATCCCCTCGGCTACGTCAATACGATGGACACGTCCTTCAATGCCCAGATGCTGCATGCGCCCGGGAGCGTGAAGACCGCGCCCGTCGGCGGCATCGCGAACGATCCCTATCTCCTCGCCGTCCAAGGCAAGCAGCCGTTTCATCCGACCAAGGTGTTCACCGGCGCCTACCAATGCTGGACGCTTTCGGGCGTCCGGCTCGAGCCGGCCTTGATGCTGAATTTCTCGATCCTGGACGGGGGCCGCTACCGCGACCATGGCGGCGTCGCGGGCGCTTACGCGTTCGACGCGGCGAGCCAGACCCTCGTGTTCCAAGGCGGTGCCCTCGACGGAAGGCGCGCGAAATACGAGCAGGCCTCCGACCCGCCCACCGCCTCGCAGCCGCCCGCGATCACGCTCGAGGCGTCGGGCGACCGGTGCGACCGGCCGATCCGCTAGGGCTCAGCCGCGTTTCGCCGCGAGGCGCTGCTCGATACGCGCCATGTCGACCACCATGCGCTCGTGGGTGCCTTGGCCGATTTCCTCGCGCTCGTCGCGCGCGCTGAACTTGAATTCGAGGCGGCGGCCGGCGCTTTGGGTCACCTCCGCCTCGCCCACGACGCGCATGCCCGCGGGCGTGGGTGCCAGGTGGCGCACGTCGACCCGCGTGCCGACGCAGCTTTCGCCCGGATCGAGATAGACCTTCACCGCGTTCAAGGCCGCGTTCTCCATGATCATGATCATGACCGGGGTCGCGAGCGTGGGCGGCAGGATCGAATCCTTGAACTGGTTCGCGAGGTGCTCGGGCTTGACCACGAGCGTGAAGCTGCCCTTGGCGCCGACGGGAATGGGCCGCATGTCTCGAGCTCTCCGGCGTTCGGGGGGACGAGGCGTGGAACGGACGCCGATTATAGCCCGATTCCGAAGCGCTCGGCGATTGCCTTGCGCAACACCCATTGCACGTCCTGGACCGAGGCGGTCGCGTCGATCACGCGGCAACGCGCGGGCTCGCGCTTGGCGATGTCGAGGAAGCCGTCGCGCACCCTTCCGTGGAACGCGAGGTCCATGCGCTCGTAGCGCGTCTCGATGCCGCGGCGCTTCCCGACCCGCTCGAGGCCCAAGGGTGCGGGGAGATCGAGGATGATCGTGAAGTCGGGCGCGAGGTCGCCGATCGCGAGGCGCTGTGCTGCCAGGCACGCCTCGCGCCCGAGCCCCTGGCCGTAGCCCTGGTAGGCCATGGTCGAATCCGTGAAGCGGTCGCAGATCACCCATTGGCCTTTGGCGAGCGCGGGCTCGATGGTGCGCGTGACATGGTCGCGCCGGGCGGCGACGTAAAGCAAAAGCTCGGTGGTCGGGTCCCAACGCCCGACCGCGCCGCTCACGAGAAGCTTGCGGATTTCCTCGGCCCCCGGCGCACCGCCCGGCTCGCGCGTGACCAGGGGATCGAGCCCGGCCGCGCGCATGCCCTCGGCGAGGAACGCGGCTTGGCTGCTTTTCCCCGCCCCCTCGCCGCCTTCGAGCGTGATGAAGCGGCCTCGTTCGGGCAGACCCCGGCGCGCGCCGCTCGGCACTTCCGGGGCCGCGCTCACTTCTTCGGGGCGCCGCCTGCCGGCGCCGGCGTCGGTC
>DATJLQ010000113.1:0-43584 GCA_035509415.1 Alphaproteobacteria bacterium | reverse complement strand
ACGCGCACCTTGTCGCCCGGCTTGATGCCGTGGTTGCGCAAGTAGGTCGGCGAGAGCTGGGCGACCGCCTCGGGCTCGAGCTCGTCGAGCACGGAGGCGCGCCGGGTCATGGCACCCGTATGCCAATGCTCGAGCTGGCGCCCGGTCGTGAGCACCATGGGGAAGGTGTCGTCCGGCACCTCGCCCGGCGGGATGACCGAAGCGGGCACGAGCTTCGCGCGTCCGCTCTTGGTCGGGAAGCCGTCGCCGAACACGACCGCGTGGCCCGGATGGTCCGGCCCGTCGCTCGGATAGGTCACCGCGTTCTGGCGCACCAGGCGGTCCCAGGTGATGTTCTTCCAGGACGGCATGACCTGCGTCATCTCGCCGAACACGTCGCGCGGGTGCGTGTATTTCCAGTCGAGCCCGATGCGGCGCGCGATTTCCTGGATGATCCACCAGTCCTGGCGCGCGTCGCCCGGCGGCTTCAAGGCCGCGCGGCCCATCTGGACCTGGCGGTTGGTGTTGGTGACGGTGCCGTCCTTCTCGGGCCAGGCCGAGGCGGGCAGGATCACGTCGGCGTGGAACGCGGTCTCGGTCAGGAACAGGTCCTGCACCACGAGATG
Organism: Alphaproteobacteria bacterium; assembly: GCA_035509415.1. GTDB lineage: Bacteria > Pseudomonadota > Alphaproteobacteria > JACZXZ01 > JACZXZ01 > DATJLQ01. Next base: position 42,979 of record DATJLQ010000113.1, on the reverse strand, counting down.
CTCGAGCTTGGCGAGCGCGTCGCGCGCGTGCTGGGCGTCCGGGTCCGACATGGCCGGGTTCTCGCCCATGATGTACATGCCGCGGATCTCGTCGTCCAAGATCGCGTGCACGATCTCGACCACCGTGAGGCCGGGCTTGGGATCGAGCTCCATGCCCCAGAACTTCTCGTATTCCTTGCGCACCTTCTCGTCGGCGACCGAGCGGTAGTCGGGATAGACCATCGGGATCAGGCCCGCATCCGACGCACCCTGCACGTTGTTCTGACCGCGTAGCGGATGGAGGCCGGTGCCGGGCCGGCCGACCTGGCCCGAGATCATGGCGAGCGCAATCAGGCAGCGCGCATTGTCGGTGCCGTGGATGTGCTGGGAAATGCCCATGCCCCAGAAGATGAGGCCCGCCTCGGCGCGCGCGAAGGTGCGCGCGACGGTGCGCAGCATGTCCGCGTCGATGCCGCAAATCTCGGCCATCTTCTCGGGCGGATAGGCCTTGAGATGCTCCTTCAGCTTGGCGAAATCCTCGGTGAAGGTCTCGACGTATTGGCGGTCGTAGAGCTCCTCCTCGACGATGGTGTGGAGGATGCCGTTGAGCATCGCCACGTCCGAGCCGGGCTTGAATTGGAGCATGTAGGTCGCGTGGCGCTTCAACGCCTGGCCGCGCGGGTCCATGACGATGAGCTTGGCACCCCGCTTCGCCGCCTGCTTGAAGAAGGTCGCGGCGACCGGATGGTTCTCGGTCGGGTTGGCGCCGATCACGATCATCACGTCCGAATGCTCGCACTCGTTGAAGGTCGCGGTCACCGCCCCCGAGCCGATGCCCTCCATGAGGGCGGCCACCGAGGATGCGTGGCAGAGGCGCGTGCAATGGTCGACGTTGTTCGAGCCGAAGCCGGTGCGCACCAGCTTCTGGAACAGATACGCCTCCTCGTTCGAGCCCTTGGCCGAGCCGAAGCCGGCGAGCGCCTTCTTGCCGTGCTGCTCGCGGATGCGCTTCAGGCCCTTGGCGGCGACGTCGAGCGCGTCGTCCCACGTCGCCTCGCGGAAATGGGTCCAGGGATTGGCGGGGTCGACCTGGTCGTCCGTGCGCTTCGCGACACCCTCCTTGCGGATGAGGGGCTTGGTCAGGCGCTCGGGGTGGTGGATGTAGTCGAAGCCGAAGCGGCCCTTGACGCAAAGGCGCCCGTGGTTCGCCGGCCCCGGGTTGCCCTCGACCGACAAGAGCTTCTCGTCCTTGATCTGGTAGGTGAGCTGGCACCCCACGCCGCAATAGGGGCACACGCTGTCGACCGTGCGGTCGGGCTTGTGCGCGAAGATCTCCCGCGCGTCGAGCTGCGAGGCGGGCATGAGGGCACCCGTGGGGCACGCCTGGACGCATTCGCCGCAGGCAACGCAGGTGCTCTGGCCCATGGGATTGTCGAAGTCGAACACGATCTTCGCGTGGTGGCCGCGCCCCGCCATGCCGATCACGTCGTTGACCTGGACCTCGCGGCACGCGCGCACGCAGAGATTGCAATGGATGCAGGCGTCGAGATTGACGCGCATCGCGGGATGGCTCGGGTCGGCTGCCACCGGCGTGCGCTTCGGGAAGCGGCTGTCCTCGATGTCGAATTCGTCGGCCCATCGCCAGAACTCGGAATTCGGATCGTGCGCGACCTCGCGCTTCGGCTGGTCCGCGACCAGGAGCTCCATCACCATGCGGCGCGACGCCTTGGCGCGCTCGGAGTTGGTGGTGACCACCATGTCCTTGGCGGGCTTCCGGATGCAGGACGCCGCGAGCACGCGCTCGCCCTTGATCTCGACCATGCAGGCGCGGCAATTGCCGTCGGCGCGATAATCGGGATAGGGCTGCCAGCAGAGGTGCGGGATTTCCTCGCCCAGCCGGTTCGCGACCTGCCAGATGGTCTCGCCGGGCGCGGCCTCGACCTCTTGACCGTTGAGCGTGAACTTGATGGGCTCGCTCATGACAGCTCCTCGCGGAAATACTTCAAGACGCAGATGAGGGGATTGGGTGCGGCCTGCCCCAAGCCGCAGATGGACGCGTCGCGCATCGCGGCACCGAGCTCGTCGAGCAGTTTCTCGTCCCAATCCTTGCGTTCCATCAACTTGACCGCCTTCTCGGTGCCCACGCGGCAGGGCGTGCATTGGCCGCAGCTCTCGTCCTCGAAGAAGCGCATGAGGTTCAAGGCCGCCTTCTTGATGTCGTCCTTGTCGGAGAGAATGACAACCGCGGCCGAGCCGATGAGGCAGCCATATTGCTCGAGGGTGCCGAAATCGAGCGGGATGTCGGCCATCGAGGCGGGCAGGATGCCGCCCGAGGCGCCGCCGGGGAGATAGGCCTTGAAGACGTGGCCCTCCTCCATGCCGCCGCAATATTCCTCGATCAGCTCCTTGACCGTGATGCCGGCGGGCGCGAGCTTCATGCCCGGCTCCTTGACGTGGCCCGAGACCGAGAAGCTGCGCGGGCCTTTGCGCCCGTGGCGCCCCTGACTGTTGAACCAGCTCGGGCCCTTCTCGACGATGTCGCGGATCCAGTAGACCGTCTCGACATTGTTGATGAGGGTCGGCTGGCCGAAGAGGCCGACCTGGGCCGGGAAGGGCGGCTTGTGGCGCGGAAGCCCGCGTTTCCCTTCGATGCTTTCCAGCATCGCCGATTCCTCGCCGCAGATATAGGCGCCGGCGCCGCGCCTAAGATGAAGCGTCACCCCTCGCGCGAGGCCCGCCTTCTCGACCGCGGCGATTTCCTCGAGCAGGATTTCGCGGATCGCCGGATATTCGTCGCGGAGATAAATGTAAGCGTCGGCCGCCTCGATCGCCCAGGCGGTGATCAGCACGCCCTCGAGGAAGCGGTGCGGGTCGCGCTCGAGAAACCAGCGGTCCTTGAAGGTGCCGGGCTCGCCCTCGTCGGCGTTGATCGCCAAGAGGCGCGGCCCCGGATTGGCGCGCACGAAGCCCCATTTCCGCGCGGTCGGGAAGCCGGCGCCGCCGAGCCCGCGCAATCCCGCCTCGTCGATCAGCTTCACAATCTCGTCGACCTTGCGCGCGCCGCTCCGGCACGCCTCGAGGAGCCTGTAGCCGCCCGCCTTCCGATACGCGGCGAGCGCTGGATAGGCCGGAATCTCGGGATGCGTATGCTTCGCCTTGACCTCGGCCACAACGGTTGCCGCCGTCGCGCGGTCGACGAAATGATGGCCGATCTCGACCGCGGGTGCCGTGTCGCAGCGGCCGACGCAGGGCGCGCGCACCACGCGCACCTCGCGGCCCAAAAGCGCCGGCAGCTCGGCGAGGAGCTTTTGCGCCCCCATGAGCTCGCAGGTGAGACTGTCGCACACGCGCACCGTGAGGGGCGCGGGCGCCGTCTCGCCTTCCAGCACCACGTCGAAATGGGCGTAGAAGGTCGCGACCTCGTACACCTCGGCCTGGGCGAGCTTCATCTCGTAGGCGAGGGCCGCGAGGTGCGCCGCGCTCAAGGCGCGGTACTTGTCCTGGATGAGATGGAGATGCTCGATCAGGAGATCGCGCCTGCGCGGCCGGTCGCCCAGAAGTGCCTGAACTTCGGTCAGCGCTTGCGGGTCGACCTGGCGGCCTTTCGGATAGGGGAGCGTCTCGCGTCGACCGCTGCCCGGATGCCGGAATTTCTTGACCTGCCTATCGCCTTCGGGCATCGCGTCCAACCCTATTTGGTTTTTGTTTGCGCGGCTTAGACTCGGCGCCGCGGGCGCAGAAAATTCGGCGTGCGGCGATCCGATGGCATATGGTATACCAACGTTTCCGGCCGCGCAATCTTTGGCTCAGTGCGTTGCCGGGCATGGGCTGTGCCCGGCGCGCGGGTTGCCTGTCCGAGCATAACCGCAGGCGGCAGCACCTGTCTCCCCAAAGCGCGTGGGTGACCCAAATCATGGCGATCGGTTCGCCCACGAATTAGGCGAATGAATTCGAGACGGCTCGCGAACGCCGCGCGCGATGCGTGAGGACTGAAGCGGGGCGAGGAGGGTTTTGGATCAGGCCCGTGTTTTACTTGCGCGAGCCCAGGGCTTGGCATAATGTATTCCAGAATTCGGCCTCAACCAGAAAGGCCGTCTCGGGGGAACCCGGCTGCCGCGCGGCCGGCCATAGAAGGTGATTCGGATGGCGAGCGCCAAGTTAAACGTTCAGCCGATCGAGATCAATTTTGTCTTGAAGGACAAAATCTACGACTCGCTCAAGCAGGCGATCACCCAGATGAACATCTACGCCGAGCCCGGCGAGCCGCGCCTCGACGAGCGCCAGCTCTCGCTCGAGCTGGGGGTGAGCCGCACGCCGATCCGGGAAGCGATCGCGCGCCTCGAGCAGGAAGGCCTCGTGCGCACGGTGCCGCGCAAGGGCGTGTTCGTGGTCCGGAAGTCGAAGAGCGAGATCCTCGACATGATCACGGTCTGGGCGGCGCTCGAGAGCATGGCGGCGCGCCTCGTGACCGAGCGCGCGAGCGACCCGGAGATCGCGACGCTGCGCGAGATGTTCGCGACCTTCAAGGGCGACCAGCTCAGCGCCCACATCGACGAGTATTCCGAGACCAACATCGCGTTTCACACGGCACTCCTGCGCCTCAGCCGTTGCGAGCTGCTGTCGTCCATGGCGGAGAACCTGTTCATCCACATGCGCGCGATCCGCGTCAAGACGATCCACGAAAACCATCGCGCCGAGCGCTCGATCATCGACCACCTCAACATCATCGAGGCGCTCGAGCGGCGCGACACGGACCTGGCCGAGCGGCTCGTGCGCCAGCACAGCCTCGACCTCGCGGCCCACGTCGCGCGCAACGTCCATTACCTCGACTGAACCTTCCCGATCTCGCGGCCGGCGACGATTCGCGGCCGGCCCAACGGAGGACACCATGGCTGAAGCGGCAACCAAGATCGATCCGGTCGTCACCCCGGCTGACAAGATCACCGGCGGACACCTGGTCGCAAAGGCGCTCAAGAACGAGGGCGTCGAAGTCATCTTCACGCTCTGCGGCGGGCACATCATCGACATCTACGACGGCTGCCTCGACGAGGGGATCAAGATCATCGACGTGCGCCACGAGCAGGTCGCGGCCCACGCCGCCGACGGCTACGCGCGCATGACCGGGCGTCCCGGCTGCGCGGTGGTGACCGCGGGGCCCGGCACGACCGACGCCATGACGGGGGTGGCCAACGCGTTCCGCGCCGAGAGCCCGTTCCTCCTGATCGGCGGCCAGAGCGCCCTCACGCAGCACAAGATGGGCGGCCTCCAGGACCTGCCCCACGTCGACATCATGCAGCCGATCACCAAGTTCGCCGCGACCGTGCTCTCGACCGGGCGGGTCGCCGACATGGTGAGCATGGCGTTCCGCGAGACCATGAACGGCGCCCCCGGGCCCGCGTTCCTCGAGATCCCGCGCGACGTGCTCGACAATTCGATCGAGATCGCGAAGGCGCGTATCCCGAAGGCGGGGCATTACCGGGCGTCGACGCGCCTCTTGGCCGATCCGGACGACGTCCAGAAGCTCGCCGACATGGTGGTGAAGTCGGAGCGGCCCTGCATCCTGCTCGGGACCCAGGTCTGGACCTGCCGCGCCGCCAAGGAGGCGATCGAGTTCGCGCGGAAGCTCAACGTGCCGGTCTACATGAACGGCTCCGGGCGCGGCACGCTGCCGCCGGGCGACCCGCACCACTTCTCGAAGACGCGCTCCTACGCGTTCGACAAGGCGGACCTCATCATCATCGTCGGCACGCCCTTCGACTTCCGCATGGGCTACGGCCGGCGCCTGGGTGCCGGCGCCAAGGTGGTGCAGATCGACCTCGACTACCGCACCGTGGGGAAGAACCGCGACATCGATCTCGGCCTCGTGGGCGACTGCGGCGTGATCCTCAAATTCGTGACCGACGCCGCGACCGGCCGCACCGACAACGGCTCGAAGCGCCGCGCTTCCTGGCTCGACGAGCTGCGCAAGGGCGAGGCGGCGGGCGTCGAGAAGCTGATGAAGGACTTCAAGTCCGAATCGACGCCGATCAATCCCTACCGCGTCGCGTGGGAGCTCAACGAGTTCATGACCGAGGACACGATCTACATCGGCGACGGCGGCGACGTGGTGACGATCACCGCCCAGGCGGTGCAGCCGCGCCAGCCGGGCCATTGGATGGACCCGGGCCCGCTCGGCACGCTCGGCGTCGGCACGCCCTTCGCGCTGGCGGCCAAGTTCGTCCATCCCGAGAAGGAAGTGCTGTGCTACTTCGGCGACGGCGCCTTCGCCATGACCGGCTTCGACATGGAGACGGCGGTGCGCTTCAAGCTGCCGTTCCTCGGGGTCATCGGCAACAACTCGGCGATGAACCAGATCCGCTACGGCCAGATCGCGAAGTACGGCCCCAACCGCGGCAACGTCGGCAACAAGCTCGGCGACGTGCCGTTCTCGAAGTTCGCCCAGATGCTCGGCGGCTACGGCGAGGAAGTGCACGATCCGAAGCAGATCCGTCCCGCCCTCGAGCGCGGGCGCGCGGCGGTCAAGTCGGGCGTGCCGGCGCTCATCAACATCTGGGTCGACCCCGAAATCTACGCGCCGGGGACCAAGAACCAGACCATGTACAAGTAGCCATGACGCCGAACGGGGTGCGGCGCGCGTAGCCGCACCCCGCCGCTGCGATCGAGGAAGGTGAGGAAACCATGACCAAGGCTCTCGAAGGCATTCGCATTCTGGACATGACCCACGTGCAATCGGGTCCGTCGGCGACGCAAATCCTCGCCTGGTTCGGCGCCGACGTGATCAAGGTCGAGCTGCCCGGCCGCGGCGACATCACGCGCCAGCAGCTGCGCGACATCCCCGACGTCGACAGCCTCTATTTCACGATGCTGAACTGCAACAAGCGCAGCATTACGCTCAACACCAAGAGCGAGACCGGCAAGGAGATTTTCGTCAAGCTGATCAAGGCGTGCGACATCATGGTCGAGAATTTCGCGCCGGGGGCGCTCGACCGCCAGGGCTTCTCCTGGGAGAAGATCCACGAGATCAACCCGCGCATCATCTTCGCCTCGATCAAGGGCTTCGGCCCCGGCCCCTACGCCGAGTGCAAGGCCTACGAGAACGTCGCCCAGTGCATGGGCGGCTCGGCCAGCACCACCGGCTTCGACGACGGCCCGCCGGTCGTGACCGGCGCCCAGATCGGCGATTCCGGCACCGGCATCCATTGCGTCGCCGGCATCCTCGCGGCGCTCTACCAGCGCCAGAAGACGGGCAAGGGCCAGAAGGTCGAGATCGCGATGCAGGATTCCGTGCTCAACCTCACGCGCGTCAAGCTGCGCGACCAGCAGCGCCTGAAGCACGGGCCGCTCAAGGAATTCCCGCAATATCCGAACGGCCATTTCGGCGACGCGACGCCGCGCTCGGGCAACGCGTCGGGCGGCGGCCAGCCGGGCAACGCCTTGAAGTGCAAGGGCGGCGGACCCAACGACTACATTTACGTCATCATCCAGCCGCCCGGCTGGGAGCCGATCATGAAGATGTGCGGGCGCGAGGACCTGATCACGCACCCGAAATACGCCACCCCCGAGGCGCGCCTGCCGCACCTCGACGAGTGCTTCGACATCATCGAGAAATGGACCCAGACCCTCACCAAGTACGAGGTGATGGAGAAGCTCAATCAGTTCGACATCCCGTGCGGCCCCGTGCTCGACATGCGCGAGCTCGCCGAGGACAAGTCGTTGCGCGACCGCAAGACCGTGGTCGAGGTCAAGCACCCGAAGCGCGGCACGTTCCTGACCGTGGGCTGCCCGATCAAGCTCTCGGACTCGCCGGTCGAGGTCATGGCGTCGCCGCTGCTCGGCGAGCACACCGAGCAGGTCTTGAAGGAGATCGTCGGGCTCGACGACGTGCGCATCAAGGTCGCGCGCCAGGAAGGTGCCATCTAGGCGCCGGCCCGCGACCGGCTCAAAGCGTCAAAGCCCCGGCCGGGCGTTCCTCGGCCGGGGCTTCGCTTTCGCGCCGGTGCCCCGGAATCCCACGCGCCCGGCGCCCCGGGCGGTTGACCTAGCTCATTGCCGGGTCCAAGCGCGCGCGCGACACTGCGCCAAACTCAAGCGCAGGAGATCGCCATGAAAGCTCTCGTCTATCAGGGACCGGGGCGGAAATCCGTCCTCGACCGCCCCATGCCCACCATCGTCGAGCCGACCGACGCGGTGGTGAAGATCGTCAAGACCACGATCTGCGGCACCGACCTCCACATCCTCAAGGGCGACGTTCCCACCTGCAAGCCCGGGCGCATCCTCGGCCACGAGGGCGTCGGCGTGGTCGAGAAGATCGGCGCCGGCGTCACCGTCTTCAAGCCGGGCGACCGGGTGCTGATTTCGTGCATCTCCGCCTGCGGCGTGTGCGAGTACTGCCGCAAGGGCATGTTCTCCCATTGCACCACGGGCGGCTGGATCCTCGGCAACGAGATCGACGGCACCCAGGCGGAATATGTGCGCATCCCGCACGCGGATACGAGCCTCTACCGCATCCCCGAGGGTGCCGACGAGGAGGCGCTCGTGATGCTGAGCGACATCCTGCCGACCGGCTTCGAATGCGGCGTGCTCAACGGCAAAGTCTCGCCCGGCGACACCGTCGCCATCGTCGGCGCCGGGCCGATCGGGCTCGCGGCCCTTCTCACGGCGCAGTTCTATTCGCCCGCGCGCGTCATCATGGTCGATCTCGACCAGAACCGGCTTGAGGTCGCGAAGCGCTTCGGCGCGACCGATCTCGTGAACGGCTCCGACGGCAAGGCGGCCGAGACGGTCCTGAAACTGACCGGCGGGCGCGGCGTCGACAGCGCGATCGAGGCCGTGGGCGTGCCCGCGACCTTCATCATCTGCGAGGACATCGTCGCCCCCGGCGGCACCATCGCCAATGTGGGCGTGCACGGCGTCAAGGTCGACCTGCATCTCGAGCGCCTGTGGTCGCAGAACATCTCGATCACCACGCGCCTCGTGGACACGGTGACCACGCCGATGCTGCTCAAGGTGGTCGAGTCCCACAAGATCGACCCCAAGCTCCTGGTGACGCACCGCTTCAAGCTCGATAACATCATGGCCGCCTACGAGACGTTCGGGCATGCGGCGGAGACCCACGCTTTGAAGGTCGTGATCGACGCCTAGGCGGACGGAGCAGCGGAGCGCGGGGCGCCATGAAAGCGGGCGAGGTGATGACGACCGACGTGGTCTCGGTCGGTCCCGACGCGTCCGAAAGCGAGATCGCGAAGCTCATGCTCGCGCGCGGCATCAGCGGCGTGCCGGTGGTGGACGCGGCCGGCGTGCCGCTCGGCATGGTGAGCGAGGGCGACCTCATCGGCCGCCCCGAGCCGACGGGAGACGCGCGCAAGAACTGGTGGCTCGATCTCCTCGCCGAGGGCGAAGCGCTCAACCCGGACTTTCTCGCGCATCTGCGCGCGCCCGGCCGGAAGGCGCGCGAGATCATGTCGACGCCGCTCGTCTCGGTCACCGAGCACGCCGAGTGCGCCGAGATCGCGCGCCTGCTCGCGACCTACCGCATCAAGCGCGTGCCGGTTCTGCGCGACGACCGGATCGTCGGCATCGTGAGCCGCGCGGATTTGCTGCGGGCGCTGGCCGCCGAGGCGGGCGGGAGCGCGGGCGGCGCGGGTGCGGCGAGTGCGGCGCCCGCCGGCGTGTTCGCCGCGATCGACCGGCGCTTCTTCCACAACCACCACGAGGTCGGAGCGCCCGCGCCCGCGCCCGCGCCCAGTCTCGCCGCGGCGCTGGCGCTCGAGCCGAGCTTCTCGGTCGACGATTTCCGCCATCTCGTGGAGGACTACAAATTCGGCCAGGGCAAGCACCGGCTCGATGCGACCCTCGACGCCGCCCAGCACCGCCGCGCGTTGGTCCAGGCCATGATCGACAAGCACATCGCCGACCCTGCCTGGCAGGCGCTGCTCCACGAGGCGCGCGTGGCGGCCGAACGCGGCGACAAGGAATTCATGCTACTGCGCTTCCCGAGCGAGCTGTGCAGCGACCGCGGGCGCGCGATCAACCTGCCCGAGCCCGACTGGCCCGAGACGCTGCGCGGCGAGGCGGCGGAAATCTATCTCCGCTGGCAGCGCGACCTGCACCCGCGCGGCTTCCGCCTCGCGGCGCGCGTGCTCGATTACCCGGGCGGCTTCCCGGGCGACATCGGCCTGTTCCTGATCTGGGGCGAGTGAGGGGGCGTCGCCCCGGGCTAGCGCGCGGCGAGTGCGCGCGTGTCGGCGGCGATGAGCGAGGCGACCTCGGCCGCGACGCAGCGGTAGCCGTGGTCGTTCAAATGCAGCCGGTCGCGCGCCACCATGTCCGACCAGCCGCGCCGCTCGGTCGCGAGCCAGAACTGCATCGCCTTGAAGCGGTCGAAGAGCGGCACGTGGTCCGCGCGCGCGACGCTCTCGAGTGCCGCGTTGAAGTCGCCGTAGCTCGGGTTCGCGATGATGCGCGGCGTGTATTGCGCGTCCATCAGGATGGTTTCGATGCCCGCCGCCTTGAGGCGCGCGAGGCCCGCGAGCGTCAAATCGCGGAAGCGCACGAGATCGGCATGGCGCAGGATCTCGTTGCTGCCGGTCTGCCAGATCACGAGGTCGGGATGAAGCGCGATCACGTCGCGCTCGAGGCGCGCGAGCATCTGCGGCGCCTGCTCGCCGTTGATGCCCTTGTTGACGACCGTGATTTCGCTCGACGGGAAGCGGCGCTGGAGCTCGCTCGCGAGCTGGGCCGGGTAGGCGTGGGCGCGGTCGCTGGCGCCGGCGCCGAAGGTCGAGGACGAGCCGAAGGCGACGATGGTCACGGGCTCGCCGCGCCGGAGCCGCATGGCCGTGCGGCTCAAGGCCGCGCCATTCCCGATAAGCGCCGAGGCCGGCGCGTAGCAATCGCTCGCGCGCTCGCGCGCTCCCGGCTCCTCGCCGCTGCCGAGGGGCACCACCGCGAACAGCGTGGCGCCGAGGGCGGCGCACAGAAGCGCGCCCTGCCACGCGCGCGAACGCACGCGTACGCCCGGACGCGCGCTCATGACGCGCGCGCTTTCATGGCGCGGCTGTCGCTTGGTTGGCTCTCGTCGGTCATGCGGGCGTTGCATTGTCCTAGGCGGCGGCCGCGTTCTTCTGACGAAACGATTACGTGACAATTTATATAGAGTGCCGGGGTCGAGATCACGCGCTTTTTAGCATTTGTCATGAGAAATATTGTGCAAAGACGAAAGTTCGCCGAAGACCCGCGGCGCGCGTCAATATTGCGCCGCAGCATCTCAAGTAACGCGCGCCAGGGATTGAAGAATCAAGCGCCGAGATCGCGGAAGCGCACGACCCGGAGCCGGTGCTTTTCGAGCGCGGCCAGGAAGGCTTCGCTCGAAAAATAGCGATATTCCGCCTCGCGCTGGGTGGTGACGGGGTCGGCGGCGGCGAGGTCGGCGTCCGCGAGGCCCGGATGGCACATGACCAAAAGCCCCTGGGGCGCGCCCGCGACGAAGCTCTCGAACAGCGCTTCGTAGGGGCGCGTGAGCGTGAAATCGTGAATGCCGGCGAAGCGCCTGTTCCCCGGAATGCCCGCCGCGCGCGCGCGCCGCGCGAAGCCGCGTCCGATGAGCGAGAGGCCGATCGCCTCCTTGAGAAAGCCGCGCCCGAGGATCGCGCCCAAGGGTTCGGTGAGGAAGCGCACATAGCCGCCGCGCGGAGCGACGCGACGCTTGAAAAGCTCGATCGTGAGATCGCGCACGCCGGGAAGCTGGTGCACGTGCTGATGGCCGTCGAGATAATCGGGGGCTCGCCCGAGAGCCGCCTCGAACCGGTCCATCTGGCGCTCGAGCTCGGCCGCGATCTCGGCTTGGAACGGCGGGCGCGCGAGTTCGCCTAGATAAGCGCGGCGGATCAGGCTCATGACCGGGGGCAGCTTGCCGCCGGGCGCCAGAAGCGGCATCGCCCCCAAGGGGCGCTGGTCGGTGAGGGTGAGATGGAGGCCGATATCGGCCTCATCCGCGAGCGGCTTCAGGAGCTCGGCCTCTTGCGGCCAGAAGCCGCTCCCCGTCATGCAGCTCGTGGCCGAGAGGCGCTTCCGGGCGAGGAGGTCGCGAATCGCTTGGCCGACGCCGGGGGCGAGGCCGTAATCGTCGGCGCACAGGACGAATCCGGTCGCCGCTCCGGGCCGCGCCGCCGCGCGCGAGGATGAGGTCGCCATTGCGCTCAAGAGCCGCTCCCCCGTCCGGGCCAAACTCGGTTCGACCGCCGCCGTCGGACCCGATATAACATAGCCGCGTCATAACATAGCTGCATCACATAGCTGCATCCCATGGGCATTCGAGCGAAAAGCGGCCTTGCGGCCAAAGGCAAAACCGGGTGCGGAACCGGAAGCAAAACCGGCGCGGGGGAGCGATGACGCTGCTGCGCTCGAAGGCCTTGTGGCTCGGCCTCGTCGCCATGGCGCTCGCCTGGGCGGGCTCGTGGGAGCTGCGCCAGATCTACGTCGAGCCGAGTGCCGCGGCGCTCACCTGCAACGCCACCCCGCACCCCGATTGGTGCACGATCCGCTTCACGCTTCTGGTCGGCCAGCACAGCTCGCTCTTCGGCGTGGCGGCGCTGGTCGCGGGAGCGGTGGCGCTTTTCCGCGGCGGCCGCGCGCCCGCCGCCGTCGCCGCCGTTTTCGCCGCGATCGCCATCGCCAACTACAATGTCGAGATGGGGGCGCTCGCGCTCGTGCTCGGCCTCGTCGCGCTCGTGCGCCGCCGGGCTAAGGCGTTGCCCCGCGAGGACGGGCCGAGGACCGGGGCGCCCAAAGCTTGAGCGCCCAGGGCAGGGCCAAGAGAATCAGCACGCCGCACCAGCCGAACGCCTGGCTGTTGTCGCTCGCGCGGCCGAAGCCGTCGAGGATGCTGCCGAGCGTAAAGCTTGCCATGCTTTGCAACGCCTCGCTCACGACGATGCCGGGAACGCCGAGCAGGAGCAGCGTCACGAAAAGCGCCTCCTCGTTGAGACTGGCGCCCTTGGGTGCCGCGCGATCCTGGGTGAGCGCGAGGAACGCGAGGCCGAAGGCGGGCACCAGGAACGCCTCGCTCGGAAAATCGCGATAACGCGGGTCGATCACGAGTGCCAGTGTCGCGACCACCGCGCCGACCACGAAGCCGAACTGCAGCAGCCCGAGCATGCGCTCGCCGAAGGAGGGTCCCGGCGTCGGGCGCCGGCGCAGGAGATTGAGCGCCTCCTCGACGGTCGGGATCGGCGCCTGGGGCCAGATCGTGCCGCAGGCGCGCGCGTCGACCGCCTTGAGGAGCGGCACCGTGAGGATGGCGCTCGCGGCGAGGCCGAGCCCGCCCGTGACCCAGTCGAAGGGCGACCAGCTGATGGTCGTCGTCAGGCCGACATCGAGCACCAGGAGCGTCCCGAGGAATTGCGCGGCGAGCGGCAGGAAAAACGCGCCCAAGCCGCGATAGGGACGCCGGCGCCAGGCCGCGACGAGGGTCGCGAGGGCCGCGAAGCCGGTCGAGAAGGCCCATTGCCAACGCCAATCGGGATCGTTCGAGACCGGGCCCGCGAGCTCGAATTTGGCCTCGCGGTCGGCGTCGAGGATGCCCCAATGGCCGCCCACCGTGCCCTCGAGCTGGCGTTTCCAGGGCTGGTCGAAGGCTTCCACGATGTTGTAGTCGAAATGCCCGGCGGACGCCGCGCGGATCACGCCGCGCACGAGGCGCGCCTCGTTGACCAGGCTCGGCCTGGCGCCGTCGCGCATGCGCCCGGCACTCGGCCAGCCGACCTCGCCGATCGCGATCGGCTTCCCGGGGAACGCGGCCTCGACCTGCCGGTAGATCGAGAGCACGTGGCCGAGCGCGTCGTCGATGCCGACCGGCTGGTCCTCCCAATAGGGCAGGATGTGGATGGTGACGAGATCGACCGCGGACGCGAGCTCGGGGTTCTTGAGCCAATATTCCCACACGTCCGCGTAGGTCACGGGTTGCTTCACCTCCTGCTTCACGCGCCGGATATAGCCGAGGAGCTGGCCCGCCGTGAGGTCGCGCCGCAGCAGCACCTCGTTCCCGACGATGACGCGCGTGATCGTCTTCGGATAGCGGTTGGCGAGCGATATGCCGCTTTCGACCTCGCGCTCGTTCACGTCCGGGTCGCGGCCGAGCCAGATGCCCTGCTCGACCTTGATGCCGAGCGGCTCCGCGTCGTGCGCGACCTGGTCGAGCCCCTCGAGGCTGGTATAGGTCCTGAGGGCACTCACGCGCCCCGCGAGCACGGCGACGTCGGACGAAATCTCGTCCTGGGTCGGCGTGATGTGCATGAGGGGATTTTCGCCGCGTTGGTAGGGACTGAAGGAGACGCTCTGGATCGTGTCCGAGCCCGCGTCGGGCACGGGCTGGAGGCGCCCGCGCTCGCCCCAATAGGCGAGATTGGCAAGCGCCGCGAGGGCGAGGGCCGCGAGGAGGAACGCAAGGCTCCGGCTCGGGGCACTCGGACTCACGGGGCCGCGACCTTGCCGCGCGATTGCTGCAGAAGGGCCAGGAGCCCCTCGAGCAAGGCGGTGGGTGTGGGCGGGCAGCCGCGGATATGGAGATCGACCGGCACCACCCGGTCGACCCCGCCCACGATTGCGTAGCCGCCCGCGAAGCAGCCGCCATCGAAGGCGCAATCGCCCGCCGCCACGACCCATTTCGGGTCGGGGGTCGCATCGTAGGTGCGCAACAACGCCTCGCGCATGTTCACGCTCACCGGCCCGGTCACGAGCAGCACGTCGGCGTGGCGCGGCGAGGCGACGAAGCGGATGCCGAAGCGCTCGAGGTCGTAGATCGGATTGTTGAGCGCGTGGATCTCGAGCTCGCAGCCGTTGCACGAGCCCGCATCGACCTCGCGGATCGCGAGCGAGCGGCCGAGATGGGCGCGCGCGAGATCGTCCACGCGCCGGCCGAGCTGGGCGAGCGCATCCTCGCTCGGCCGCGGCGCCCGCTCGGTCGCGGCGCCCAAGAGAACGTTACGCGCGATCAGCTTCCACATCTCGGCGCCCTAAAGGTCATGGCCCGAATAGGAGCAGTTGAACGACTTGTTGCACAGCGGAAAGTCCGCGACGATGTTGCCCTCGATCGCGGCCTCGAGCAGCGGCCACTGAAACCAGGAGGGATCGCGCGCGTGGCAGCGCTCGACCCGTCCGTCGGGCCCGAGGCGCATCCAGACGAGAATGTCGCCGCGGAAGCCCTCGACCAGCGCCATGCCTTCGCCCGCGCGCGCCGGAAGCGCGGATGCGAGCGGCCCCTCGGGCAGGCCCGCGAGAAGCTGCTCGACGAGACGGAGGCTCTGCTCGATCTCCTTGAGGCGCAGCCAGATGCGCGCATTGACGTCGCCTTCCTCGAGCACCGGGACGTCGAACTCGAGCGCGTCGTAGGGCGGGTAGGCGGGCATGCGCCGCGCGTCGAACCCGCGCGCCGACGCGCGGCCGATCGGCCCGCCCGCCGCGAGCCGGTGCGCGAGGGCGGCGCTCACGATGCCGGTGCCGACCGTGCGGTCGAGGAGCGACGGCTTCCCGTCATAGACGCGCTCGAGCGACTTCACCTCGCGCGCGAGGCGCTTCGCGAGGCGCTCGAGATGGCGCCGTCCCTCGTCGCCGAGATCGCGCGCGACCCCGCCCGGGACGACGCAGTCCATCATCAGCCGATGGCCGAACGAAAGCTCGGCGGCGCGCAACACGCGCTCGCGCAGGATGCCGCAGCGCGAATGCATGAGCACGAACGAGGCGTCGTTGCAGATCGCGCCGAAATCGCCGATATGGTTCGCGATGCGCTCGAGCTCGGCCATGAGCGCACGAAGCCAATGGGCGCGCGCCGGCGCCTCGGTTCCCGCCGCCGCCTCGGCCGCGCGCGCGAAGGCGATTCCGTAGGCGACCGTGCTGTCGCCCGAGATACGCGCCGCCGGCTTCGCCGCGTCGGCCGGGAACTTTCCCTCCATCGCGGCCTCGATGCCCTTGTGCACGTAGCCGAGCCGCGCCTCGAGCCGCACCACCGTCTCGCCCGAGCAATGGAAGCGGAAATGCCCGGGCTCGATGATGCCCGCATGGACCGGCCCGACCGGAATCTGGTGCAGCGCCTCGCCCTCGGCCTCGAGGAAGGCGTATTCGGCCGACGCCCAGTTGATCGGCCGGCGCGCGACGCCGGACAGCGGATGGCGCACGGGAAACTGGCCATGGTCGAGCCAGGGACGCAGATCCTGGTTGCCCACGGGGACGAGGCCGAAGAGGTCGCGGATCGCGCGCTCGAGCCGTCCGGCGCCGGGCCGCGCGCGCGCGAGGGACGCGAAGCGGCCGTCGGGGCAGGGCACGGTCGCGATCGCGATCTCGGCCGGCGTCTCCTGATAGAGGGCCGCGTGCACCTCGCCCGGCGACGCCCACAGGCCGAGAAGCGCCCAGTCGGTGCGCTCGAGATGGGACGCGAGGGCGAGCCAATGGCCGTCGGTCACGACGAAGCGCGGCCAGGGCGCGGCGCCGCGCACCGGCTCGCCGCGGCCCAGGAACTCGAGAAGATCGATCGCGTCCGTCATCGCACCCCTAGCCGAGGAGACGAGCCACGTTCTGGAACCAGGCGACCAGCGGGCCCGGAAGATAGATTCCCGCCACCAGCACCGCCGCGAGATGCAAATAAAGCGGCACCAGCGCCGCGCCGCTCGCTTTCCCGGTACCCTCCGCCTTCCCGAAGGCGAGGCCCTGAAGGCGCAGCATGAGGGCGGCGAAGCCCACCAGCAAGCCCAGCACCAGGGGTGCCGCGAGCAGCGGCGCGCGCGCGAAGGTCGAGGTCACGACCAGGAACTCGCTCATGAACACGCCGAAGGGCGGCATTCCCGCGATCGCGACCACGCCGATCACGAGCGCCCAGCCGAGCGCAGGCTGACTCGCGGTCAGGCCGCGGATCTCGGCGATCTTCTGCGTGCCCTTGACCTGGCTCGCATGCCCGACCGCGAAGAAGATCGCGGATTTCGTCAGGCTGTGCATGGTCATGTGCAGGAGCCCCGCGAAATTCGCCAGCGGCCCGCCCATGCCGAAGGCGAAGGTCGAGATGCCCATGTGCTCGATCGAGGAATAGGCGAACAGGCGCTTGATGTCGCGCCGCCGGTACAGCATGAAGCTCGCGAGGAAGAGCGAGGTGAGCCCCATCCCGATCATGAGCGGGCCGGGCGCGAGGGCGCCGGGATTGCCCGCGAGCAGCATCTTGAAGCGCAGCACGGCGTAGAGCGCCACGTTGAGCAACAGCCCCGAGAGCACCGCCGAGATCGGCGTCGGGCCCTCGGCATGGGCGTCGGGCAGCCAGGCGTGAAGCGGCGCCAAGCCCACCTTGGTGCCGTAGCCCACGAGCAGGAACACGAAGGCGAGATTGAGGATCGCCGGGCTGAAGGCGCTCACGCGCGGCAAAAGCTCCGACCAGGTCATCGCCTTCAACCCCTCGCCCATCACGGGCTCGGCCGCGAGATACATGAGGATGGTGCCGAAGAGCGCGAGCGCGATGCCGACGCCGCACAGGATGAAGTATTTCCACGACGCCTCGATCGCCTCGGGCGTGCGGTAGAGGCCGACCATGAGCACGGTGGTGAGCGTCGCCCCCTCGACCGCGACCCACATCACGCCGAGATTGTTGGTCGAGAGCGCGAGCAGCATGGTGAACACGAAGCCCTGGTACATCGAATGGTAGAAGCGCACATAACGCTTCGGGAGCCGCCCGATCGCGACCTCGTGGAGGATGTAGCGCAGGCTGAAGAGACTCGTCGTGA
This sequence comes from Alphaproteobacteria bacterium, assembly GCA_035509415.1. GTDB lineage: Bacteria > Pseudomonadota > Alphaproteobacteria > JACZXZ01 > JACZXZ01 > DATJLQ01. The sequence goes on along the minus strand of DATJLQ010000113.1, from coordinate 25,244 downwards.
AGGCGACGAAGGCGGTGAGCGCGATGAGATAGATGTTGAAATCGTCGATCAGGAAGAAGACGCCGGTCGCGGGCCGCTCGACGAAGGGCGAGAGCGCGGCCCCGAGCGTCGCCGCCGAGGCGAACGCGTTGAGCCACGCCGCCACGCGATAGGACGGCACGAGCGCGAGCGCCAATGCCGCCGCGACCGGAATCCCGAGGATGTACTCGAACGCCGTCATCGCTCGCGCTCGCCGCGGTAGCGCTCGACCTGGTGGATGTCGAGCGTGTCGAAGCGCTCCCTTATGTGGAAGAAGAAGATGCCGAAGATGATGAACGCCACCATGACCGAGAAGGCGACCGAGATCTCGACCACGAGCGGCATGCCCTTGACGCCGACGGCCGCGAGAATGAGCCCGTTCTCGAGCGACATGAAGCCCACCACCTGGCTCACCGCGTTGCGCCGCGAGATCATCATCAGGAGGCCGAGGAGGACGGTCGAGAGCGCGATCGCGAGGCTCTCGCGCGTGAGCGCCCCCGAGCTCGTCGTCACCGGCAGCACGAGAAGGATCGCGAGCGCGACCAGCGCCATGCCGGCGACCAGCGTGGCGCCGATGCCGAGCGCGGTCTCGATGCTGCGGTGGATGTTGAAGGCGGTGACGATGCGCTGGAGCACGAAGGGGACGATGCCCGCCTTGAAGACGAGGGCGATCGCGGCGGTGATGTAGAGGTGGGGTGCCTGCTGCGCGTGGGCCTGCCAGGCCGCCGCCGCCGCGAGGATGAGCGCCTGGTAGGCGTAGGTCCTGATCACGCCGAAGAGGCGGCGCTGGAACAGAAGCGCAAAGCTCAGAATGAGCACGCCGGTATCGAGGAGGTGCGCGGTGTCGTAGGCGGTGTTGGCGAAATGGAGCATCGCCGGCATCCTCACAAGCCTTGCGAGACGTAGAGGAACACGGCCGCGAGCAATCCCAAAAGCAGCGAGCCGCCGAGGAACTCCGCGACCCGGAACACGCGCATTTTGGCCATGCCGGTCTCGAACAGCGCGAGTGCGAGCGCGCCCACGAGGAGCTTCCCGAGCCAGCTCTCGAGCCCGAGGGCGAGCGCGTGGCCGGGCACGGCGCCGACATCGAGGCCCCAGGGCGCGAACAGGCACGCGATGAGCGAGAGATAGGTCACGAGCTTCAGCATCTGCGCCGCCTCGATGAGCGCCAGATGCCGGCCGGAATATTCCAGCACCATCGCCTCGTGCACCATGGTGAGCTCGAGATGGGTCGCGGGGTTGTCGACCGGGATGCGGCCGTTCTCGGCGAGCGCCACCATCATGAGCGAGATGAGCGCGAGGCCAAGCGAGACCCGGATGCCGACATCGTGGGAGAGGAGGAACTCGGCGATGTGCGGCAGCGAGGTCGAGCGCACCAGGAGCGCCATGGTGAAGGTCACCGTCAGCATCGCGGGCTCGGCCAGGGACGCGATCATCATCTCGCGGCTCGAGCCCAAGCCGCCGAAGGCGGTGCCCACGTCCATGCCGGCAAGGGCCAGAAGGAAGCGGGCACTCCCCAGGATCGCGACCAAGGCGATGAGGTCGGCGCTGCCGCCGAGTGCCAGGCCGGTCGCGAATGAGGGCACGATCGCGGCCGCGAGCCAGGTGAGCGCGAAAACGAGATAGGGCACCGCGCGGAACAGCCAGGACGCGTTCTCCGCCACCACGGTCTCCTTGCGCAGCAATTTCAAGAGATCGCGATAGGGCTGGAGCGGCCCCGGGCCGCGCCGCCCATTGAGGCGCGCCTTGACCCAACGCACGATGCCGGTGACGAGGGGCGCTGCCGCGAGCGTGAGAGCGAGCTGGAGCAGCGTGAGAAGGGCGCCGGTCATTGCATCACCGCGACCAAAAGCAGCAGCAGCACGAGCGCCGCGAACATCAGGCTCAGATAGCGCCGGATGGTGAGGAACTGGACGATGTTGATGCGGTCCGCGACATACGCGACCGCGCGCGCCACGGGCGCGAACAGCCAATCCCACACGGGATCGCGCATCTCGACCTCGAGCCGCGCGGGACGCGCGTCGCCCGGCTCGGGCATGTCGACCGTCTCGCGCGCGGCGAATGCGACCGAGCCGAAGATGCGCCGGATCGGCTGGGCGAAGCTCGCAGCACTGTATTGGAGGGCCGGGCTCGCGTCAGGGAAGCCGCAATCCCACGCGGGTGCCCGGCGCGTGCGCGCGCTCGCGAGGCCGCGCACGGCGAGGGAAGCGAGGCCAGCGAGCACGGCAACCGCGACCAGCACGGTGAAGCCGCTATAGGCGCTGCGTCCGGCGTCGAACGGGACGAGCGTGAGCCAGCTCGAGCGCGCGAGGGCGACCGGTCCGCCCGGGAGCAGATAGGCCGCGAGCGGGCGCAGGAGGGCCAAGACCGCCGACGGCAGGGCGCCCACGAGGACGCATAGGGCCGCGAGCGCGTAGAGGGGCACGAGCATGGTGCGGCCGACCTCGCCCGCGCGCGCCGCCGCGTCGCTCCGCGCGCGCCCGAGGAAGACGACGCCGTAGACCTTGACGAAGCACACGGCCGCGAGTGCCGCCGCCAGCGCCAGCATGGCCCCCGCGACGGGAACCTCGAACTTGAGCAGCCATTGGGGGAACGCGGCCCCGTCCAGGATCGCCTGGAAGGTGAACCATTCGGAGACGAACCCGTTCAAGGGCGGCAACGCCGAGATCGCCGCCGCGCCGATGAGGAACGCGACCGCCGTCGCGGGCATGCGGTGGATGAGGCCGCCCAGGCGCTCCATGTCGCGCTCGCCGGTCGCGCGCTGAATGGCACCCGCGCCCAAAAACAGGAGGCTCTTGAACAGCGCATGATTGAGCACGTGGAAGAGGGCAGCGATGAGCGCGAGGCTCGCGAGTAGGTCGAGCCCGTCCGCGCGCGCGCCGAGGGCGAGACCGAGGCCGATCGCGATGATGCCGATATTCTCGACCGTATGATAGGCGAGGAGGCGCTTCAGATCGTGCTGCATGAGCGCGTAGAGCACGCCCATGAGCGCCGAGACGGCGCCGAGCGCCATTACCACGACACCCCACCACCAGTCGGGCGCCCCCAGAAGATCGAACAGGATGCGCACCAACGCGTAGATCGCGACCTTGGTCATGACGCCGCTCATGAGCGCCGAGACGTGGCTGGGGGCGGCGGGATGGGCGAGCGGCAGCCAAACGTGAAGCGGCACCAGCCCCGCCTTCGAGCCGGCTCCTATGAGCACGAGGATCAGCACCGCGCCCGCAAGCAGCGGCGAGAGCTGGTGCGTGCGGATCGCATCGAAGCTGTAATCGCCCGCGCTCCCCGCAAGCAGCCCGAAGGCGAGCAGCAGCGCCACCGTGCCCGTCGCGGCCATGACGATATAGACATAGGCCGCATGGGACGTGTCCGGCTCCTCGTGGGTCGAGAGCACGAGCAACCAGGACGCGAGCGACATGAGCTCCCACGCGAGCAGGAACAGGAAGGCATCGTCCGCGATCGTGACCAGGCTCATGGCGGCGATGAACAGCGGGTAGAAGGGCAGAACTCGCGCGGGCTCCGGCTCGTGCCGCGCATATTGCCAGCCGAACAGGCTCGCGGCCGCGCCCAAAAGATTGATCAGCATGAGGAAATAGGCCGAGAGCAGGTCGAGGCGCAGATGGCCGCGCAGCCAGGGCAGGCCGATCGGCAGCGTCAGCGTCTCGGCCGCGTCGCCGTGGCCGAAGGCGAGGAGTGCCGCACCCAAGAGCACGAGCGACGCCGCGAGCGCGCCGCCATAGACGACATCGTGGGTCGCCTTGAAGCGCCCCGCCACCGCGCCGAGCGCGCCCAAAGCGACGAGCGCGAGCACGGCGTATCCGATCACGGACAGCAACATGAATCCCGCGGGGCTGGCGCTCGCTGTGGATAAGTCCGTCGGAGCATGGGCCGCGCGCGCGGCGCGAGTGAAGTTGCACGGACCATGCGCTGTAGAATGCCTCGCGGGATTGCCCGAATCCAGCGGATTGCCGCGCCGCTTCGTCATTCTTTAACGATTCAAGGCTTGATCGGCGGAGAGGCGCGGGATAGCGTACCACGACACTGAAGGGGAGCTTCCGACCATCGCGCGCGCGGCGGAAATCCGCGCCGTCAGGGCCATAATCGGCGCCCCGCGCGGCGAAGTCGGAAAGAGGCATTTCACGGTCGGGCTAAACGCGCGGCGCTCCGTGGCGCCGCTCGCGCGCGGTCCGGCCGGCCGGTTGGTGCAAGAGGGGGCGTAGCCAGCAACATGCCAGGGCTGAACCTGACGGCGTTGGCGCGAGGGCTCGCGTCCCGGTTGCTCCGGGACCGTGAGGTCTTCGTCCGCAGCGCCGGCCAGGTCCGATTCGCCTCAATCTCGTGGCGCCGCCAGCTGGGACTCGGCGCGTTGGTGGCCGGCATCGCCCTTTGGTCGCTTTACGTGACCGTGGTCTATTTCTCCTACGATTCCCGCCTCGCCTCGCGCGACGCCAAGATCGACCAGGTGCGCGCGGCCTATGAGCGCATCGTCGCCGAGCGCGACATTGCGACTCGGCGCGCGGCCGAGGCCTATCGCGGCCTCCTCGAGCGCGACGACGCGACGGCGCCCAATCTCGCCAACCTCACCCTCGACAACGAGTACGAGCTGATCGCGCTCCGGACGCGCACCGCCCTCCTCGACAAGCAGGTGGCAGGCCTCCAGGACGCGCTCAAGGACATCAACGACGCGCGCGCCAAGCTCGCCGCCGAGGACGACCGGCTCGCGCACGAGCGCGACGAACTCACGGGCCAGATCGCGGCGCTCAAGAGCGACCACGCCAAGCTCGCAAGCGAGGTCGCGGGTCTTCAGGGCCAACTCGCCGACGCGAAGACGCGCTACGCCGACCTCGGGCGCGACCGCGACGAGGTGGCGGCCGAGCTCAAGCACGCGCACAGTGACGGGCTCGCGATGCAGCAGCAGAACGATGCCGACGAGGCGCACATCGCGACCCTCGAGGCCAATCTCTCGGCGCTCCAGAGCCAACGCGACAAGATGGCGCTCGACCGCGGCGCGCTCGACCAGAAGATGGCCGGCCTCCAGGAGCATCTCGCGTCGCTCCAGGCGGACCAGAAGGCGCTGGTCAAGCGCTTGAGCGAGCGCGCGGCGCACAGCAGCAGCGAGGCCGAGCGGCGCATCGCCATGACCGGCCTCAACGTCGACAAGCTCCTCGCCGAGGCGATGAAGGACGACGGCCAGGCCGGCCGCGCCGGCGCCAAGAGCGCCAAGACCTCGAAGTCCGTGGGGAAGGGCGGCCCGTTCGTGGCGCTCAAGCCGGGCCAGCTGACCGAGGGCGACGACGACACGGTCCACTCGGTCGAGATCGACCGGCTGGTCTCCGCCCTCGACACGCAGGAGGAGCGGCGCGCCGGCCTGCGCAAGGTTCTCGAGCATCTGCCGCTCGCGTCCCCCATCACCCATTACCGCATCATGAGCCCGTTCGGGCCGCGCATCGATCCCTTCAACGGCCGCTACGCCATGCACGAAGGCGTCGACCTCGCGAGCACGCCGGGTGCGCCCGTGATGGCGACCGCCCCCGGAACCGTGGTGTTCGCGGGCTGGGAAGGGTCCTACGGCAAGCTGGTCGAGATCGACCACGGCATGGGCATCCAGACGCGCTACGCCCATCTGCGCACCATCACGGTCGAGGTCGGCCATCGCGTCGGGATCGGGACCCAGATCGGCACCCTCGGCAGCACCGGGCGCAGCACCGGCCCCCACGTGCACTACGAGATCAGGGTCGACGACCACCCGCACAATCCGGTAAAGTTCATGCAGGCAGGAGAATATGTTTTCAGCAAAAACTAGCGGCAAAAACGGCGTCTTCGATGCGCCGCGTCCGGAAGGGAAGAGCGGCATGCCCTCCATCATCTCGCAGCATCTCTCGGTCGTCGGCGACATGACGTCGGACGGCGACATCCAGGTGGACGGCTCGATCGAGGGCGATGTCAAGACGACCCTTCTCACCATCGGCGAGACCGGCATCGTCAAGGGCACCATCGACGCCGAGACCGTGCGCCTCGCCGGCTCGGTGACGGGCCAGATCCGCGCCAAGACCGTCTCGCTCACGCGCACCGCGCGCGTCGAGGGCGATATCTGGCACGACAGCATCTCGATCGAGGCGGGCGCTCATTTCGTCGGCTCCTCGCGCCAGCTGAGCGAGGCGTTCGAGGCCGCAGTGGTGCCCAAGGACCTGGTCAATTGGGGCAAGGGGAAGCGTCCGGCCGACGCGCGTCCCGAAGCCAAGGGCGACGGCAAAGCCGACGGAAAGGCCGAGAAGCTGGTCGCCCAAGGGTCCGCCGAATAAGCCGCTCGGCCCGGTAATTCGCTCCGCTGAACAAGCCGCCGGACCGAATGGCCCGCTCGGCTGAATAAAGCGCGTCGTCGCGTAATCGGCCCCGCCGAATAGGCCGCTCCGCGGAAGGGTGCGCGTCGGGCTGTCAGCGCGCGCGTGATCTCGATCGGTCGAAGCTCACCCCCACCCAGCTTCGGGTAAGGCTCGGCTTCGCCTCGCCAACCCTGCGCAACCCCCCGACGCAAGCTTAACGCAGCGTCGGGCCCTTGAGGGGGGGGCAGGGAGGGGGGTGGCGATTCAATACAAACCGGCAATCCGCTACAGCGCCGCGAGGAACGCCGCGACCGCTGCGCGCGCCTCGGGCTCGCCCAAGGACGGCGTGTGCCCGACGCCCGGCACGGTCACGCGGCTGAGCTTTGGATGCTCGCGCGTCATGCGCTCGAAGCACGCTTCGGTCAGCACGTCCGACAAGCCGCCGCGGATCGCGAGCGTCGGCACGTCGCGTAGCGCCCGGAAATAGCGCCAGAGGTCGGGCAGGTTCCCGCGATCGATCGCCTTCGCAAGGGACGTGTCCCAATCGAAATGGAGCTTTCCGTCCGGCCCGCGCCGGAAGGTCGCATCCGCCATCACGAGCCAGTCCGCGTCGGTCGCGAGAGGCAGTTGGGGGAACATGATCTTGAGCTCGGCGATGGCACTCGGCCAATCGTCGTGCGGATGGTCGGTGCCGATATAATCGAAGATGCGCTCGAGCCCGGGGCCGCCGAACTCGGGCCCGACATCGTTGAGGATCACGCCCGCGAGTGCGGTCGGCTGGAGGGCCCCGAGCGCCATCGCGAGCGCTCCGCCCATCGAGGTCCCGACCACGATCGCGCGCTCGACGCCGGCGGCCGCGAGCAGATGGCGGACGTCGTTGAGCAAAAGCTCGGGCCGGTAATGGCGCCAGTCGCGGTCGTAGTCCGAGCGGCCGCGTCCGCGATAATCGGGCGAAATCACCCGGCGCGTCTGGGCATGATACGTGGCGAAGCCCGTGAAGTCCTTGGAATTGCGCGTCAATCCCGGAAGGCAGAGGAGCGGGGTGGCGGCGCTCGCAAGATCGCCGTAATCGCGCCAATAGAGCTTGAGATCGTCCTCGGAGCGGAAGAAGCGCTCGCGATAGGCCGCGGCCACTTTTCCCTCCGCGCTCACAAGCCGAGAAGTGCGGGCAATTCTGCGAGGCTGCGGATTTCGGCGTCGGGCTTCCCCGGCAGGCGCTCGGCGCGCTGGCCGTAGCGGTTGCACCACGCGACCTTGAAGCCGAACGCGCCCGCGCCGTGCGCGTCCCAGGCGTTCGAGGATTGGAACGAGATCGCCGCGGGCGGCAAACCGAGCCGATCGGTCGCGAGCCGGTAGATACGCGGGTCGGGCTTGAAGATTCCCACCTCCTCGACCGAGAGAACGGCGTCGAGCAACCCCTCGAGCTTGGCCCCCTTGACCGCGGCCGCGAGCATCTTGGGCGTGCCGTTGGAGAGGATCGCGGTCGCGAGTCCGGCGTCCTTGAGGCGTTTCAGGGTCGCCGGCACCTCGGGAAAGCAGTCGAGGGTGAGATAGCAATCGAGCAGGCGCTCCTTGAGGCCCGGGACGCGGATTTCGAGCGTCTCGAGCACATAGTCGAGTGCGTCGCCGGTCACCTGCCAGAAATCCGCGTGACGCCCCATGAGCGAGCGCAGCCAGGTATATTGGATCTGCTTGTCGCGCCACAGGGCCGAGACGGCACCCGCCTTCTCGCCGAGCTCGGCGCGGCAACGCGCGGCGGCGGAATTGAAATCGAACAGCGTGCCGTAGGCGTCGAAGACAGAAGCGCGGATGCCGGTGAATGGAGCTGCGGTCATGGCGTCCTTCCTTCCAGACGGTCGCGCGGCTTACGGGGGATCGGGCGCGGACGCGGGCGCCGAGACGGCCACCGCGTCCTTGAGATTGCCCATGTCGGTCGCGAGGTTGCCCGCCTCGGCGCCGGGCACCCGCGCGCGATAGACCTGGAGCGCCTCGAGCACGCGCTGCACGTAGTTGCGCGTCTCGTCGAACGGAATCATCTCGATCCAGTCGATGGCGTCGACCTGGGCGGTACGCGGGTCGCCCTCCTCGCGGATCCATTGATGCACGTGGGACGGGCCCGCATTGTAGGCCGCGAGTGCGAGCACGTAGTTGCCGCCGAACGCGTTGAGCAGGCTCGCGAGATAGGCGCTGCCGACCTTGATGTTGTAGTTGGGATCGGCGGTGAGGAGGTGAGCGCCGAAATGGAGCCCGAGGCCGGCCGCGATCTTGCGCGCGGTCGCAGGCATGAGCTGCATGAGGCCCAAGGCGCCCGCGCGGCTGATCGCGCGCTCGTCGAAGGCGCTTTCCTGGCGGATCACCGCGAGCACGAGCGCCGCCTCGGGTGTGATCGAGCGCGGCAGGCTGCGCAGCGGATAGCCGAACGCCGCGAGCGGCCCCTCATTGTGCCAGTTGAGACGCGCCAAGCGCACCGCGAGGTCGGGCCGCGTCTCCTGGAGGGCGAGGTCGCCGACCAGGACCGCCTCGTCGGGCGAGCTCGAGAGGGCGGCGAGGCGCTTGATGAAGTCGCCCTGGACGGAATCGACCGCGTCCGACTCCAGCTGGCCGAGCTCGATGACGACGCGCACCATCTGGCGGCCGTCGAACGCCTCGCGCACATAGACCGCGGGCACCGGCGGCGGCGGGAGCGTCGGGCGCAGATCGCGCCCGAGGCGCAACGCTGCGAGCTGGCCGTAATAGGTGACGCCGTATTGCGCTGCGGCGGTGTAATCCTTGACCGCGTCATCGCTTTTCCCCAAGGCGTCGAGGGCGCGCGCCTCCCAGTAGCTCGCGCGCGCGAGGCTCACGGGGTAACGCACCGACTGGGCCATGGCGCGGAAATGCGCGAGCGCCAGCGCCGGGTCGTGGAGCTGGCGCAACGCGATCCAGCCCGCGAGCCACTCGGCGTCGGCGTAGCTCGGCGTTCCGGGCGCCTGGCCGTTCTCCTCGGCAAGGCGCAGCGCGTCGGTCACAAAGCCCGAGAGAAGGGCGCGGTGAACCTCGGTCTGGCGCTCCTGCCACCAAAGCTCGGGCCGGCCGAGATCGGCGGGCGCGTGGGCGAGGATGGCGCGCGCCTCGTCGTCGTGGTTCTTGCGCACGTTCCAACGCAGCCGGTCGTAAAGCAGGCCCGGATCGTCCTTGAGCCGCTCGGGCACGCGGCGCAGCGCGTAATCGACGCCGCCCGCCATGTTGAGGAGCCGGATACGCGCCTCGGCGAGGGCGGCGTGCGCGGAATCGACCCGGCGCTCCATGGCGTGGGCGGCGGCCGTCTGGCCGTCCCACAAAAGGCGGTCGAGGCGCGCGAGATTGTCCTCGGGCCGGAGATAGCGCCCGTCCTTCTTCAGGAACTGCTCGGCCTGGACCTCGCCGAGATTGCCGTCGATCCAGGCCTTGCGCAGGAGCGCCATACCCCGCGCCATGTCGCCGCCGGCCACCAGCGCGTCCCCGTACCGGATGTCGCCCGTGGCGGTGAGGGGCGGATAGGTCTCGAACCAGGCGCGCACCTGGGCGGGCGTCATCGTGTCGGGCATCGACGCCTCGGCGCGCGCGCGCATCCGGTCGATCATGGGCCAGGTCGGATTCTGGGCGATGAAGGCCGACGTCGCATCGAAGGTCGCGGCGGTCGCCTGGTTCTCGAGGAACATCCAGTCGATCACCTTCGCGAGCAGCTTGTCCTCGCCCTCGCCCGCGAGGCGCTTGGCCTCGACCCAATGATCCACCGACGCCGCCTTGAACGCCGCGCGATAGACCAGCCGGTCATGCACCGAAAGCGACGGCTCGTCGGCGCGCGCCGCCGGCCCCGCCCATGCGGCCGCGGCCAACGCGCCGATCAGCGCCCAGCGTAGCGCCACGCCCTTCGCGACAATGGTCAAGACATCCCCTTGGCTCAACATCCCCGCGCTTGGCTCATCCCCGCGCGTTCGGCCCATCTCCGCGTTCGGCCCATCCGCGCGCGCAAAGCCCGTTGCGCCCCGCTTGCCCAATTCCCCTTGCCCGACGGGCGACGCGGCTCGCGCCCGAGTTTAAGCGCTCGCGCCCTCCGCGCCAAGGATCGCCGCAGCTTGCGCCCACTCGGGAGCCCGTCGCCCGAGTCGCGCGGGCGGCCCGGGCGCTTGCCGCGGGCGCCCCCCGGCGCTATGGTTCCCGCCCATCTGGAGGATAAAATGCGCAACCCGGCCGCGCTTTCAGCCACCCTCAAGGGATGCTTCACCGCCCTCATCACGCCGTTCCGCGACGGCAAGGTGGACGAGAAGGCGTTCAAGTCCCTGGTCGAGTGGCAGATCAAGGAGGGCATCCACGGCCTGGTCCCGTGCGGCACCACGGGCGAATCGCCGACCCTCAGCCACAAGGAGCATATGCGCGTGACCGAGCTCGCGATCGAGGTCGCGCGCGGCCGCGTGCCCGTCGTCGCCGGCACCGGATCCAACTCGACCGAGGAGGCGATCGCGCTCGCGCGCCATGCCGAGAAGGCGGGTGCGGACGCGCAGCTCGTGGTCACACCCTATTACAACAAGCCGACCCAGGAAGGGCTCTATCGCCACTTCAAGGCGATCCACGATGCCTCGAAGCTGCCGATCCTCATCTACAACATCCCGCCGCGCTCGATCGTCGACATGTCGATCGAGACCATGGCGCGGCTCGCCGAGCTGCCGCGCATTATCGGCATGAAGGACGCGACCAACGACCTGACCCGTCCGACGCGCACCAAGCTCGCGATCGGGTCGAAGTTCGTGCTGTTCTCGGGCGAGGACGGCACGGCACTCGGCTTCCTCGCGCAAGGCGGGCATGGCTGCATCTCGGTCACGGCGAACCTGGCCCCGCGGCTCTGCGCGGAGATGCACGTCGCGTGGCACAAGGGCGACGTCGCGCGCGCGCAGGCGATCAACGAGAAGCTGATGCCGCTCCACACGGCGCTCTTCGTCGAGACCAGCCCCGGGCCGGTCAAGTACGCGGCGAGCCTCTTGGGCCTGTGCGGGCCCGAGCTGCGCCTGCCGCTGTGCGAGGTCCAGGACGCGACCAAGGACAAGCTGCGCGCGGCGATGGTCAAGGCGGGGCTCTTGAAATCAGTGCCGGTCAAGCTCGGCGACCGCCGCGCGGCCGAGTGAGCGTGCCCGCGCCGCGCCGGATTCTCGGGTGAACCAAGCGCGTCAGGACGCCGAGCGCATCGCGGCCCAGAACCGGCGCGCGCGGCACGATTATTTCATCGAGGAGACGGTCGAGGCGGGGGTCGTGCTCGCGGGCTCCGAGGTGAAGGCGCTGCGCGAGGGGCGCGGCAACCTGAACGACGCCTACGCCCAGCCGCGCGAGGGCGGCCTCTGGCTGCTCAACGCCTACATCCCCGAATACCGCGCCGCCAACCGCTTCAACCACGAGACGCGGCGCGCGCGGAAGCTCCTGCTGCACAAGCGCCAGATCGAGCGTCTCTCGGGCCTGGTGCGGCGCGAGGGGGCGACGCTGGTGCCGCTCAAGATCTATTTCAACGCGCGCGGCATCGCCAAGGTCGAGCTCGGCCTGGCGCACGGCAAGCGCAAGCAGGACAAGCGCGCGACCGAGAAGGAGCGCGAATGGAAGCGCGACAAGGCGCGCATCCTCAGGGCGAAGGGGTAGCGGCGCCTAGTGGCTCAGGAACAGGGTCACGTTGTCGACGTCGTCGTCGAACAGCGACTGGTCCGATTTCTTGAGCACGAAGAGCTGGGTCGAGCTCGAATCCGTGATGAAGAAGAAGACGCCGCCCTTGTTGACGTCGATGCCCATGACGTTGCCGCTGTTGGGATCGACGATGGTGCCGATCTTGACCTTCGTATCGCCTTGCGGCGTCGCCTTGGCGCGCGCCCAGAGGTTGACGAACTGGGTCCAGCTCGAGAGACCGGGAAACAGCATGGTGGGCGAGTTGTTGTCCTTGGTGATGCCGAGGGCGGCCTGCTTCTGCCCGTTGCTCACGTTCGCGATCAGCACCAGGTCGGTGCCGTAATCGGCATCGTGGAACTTGGCGGCGACGTCGGCGAGTGCGGCGCGCGGCAGCACGAGAACCAGTACCGCGAGTCCCAGCATGGCCGATAGCGCCGGCCGGCGCTTGATCTTTGTCGAGTGCGGGCGTTTGCCGGGCATCGCGTCGGCTTCTGGGGTCGCGAGGGTCCGCACGACAGCGCCTCCTTTTCCCGTTCGCGTTTCAATTCGCTTTCAATGAGTTTCGACGAATGCGGCGATCCGCCCGACGATGCGCTCGAACATCGCCGTCGTCAATCGTCCGGTATTGGTGTTGAGGCGCGAGCAATGATAGCTGTCGAACAGCCGCGCGCCCGACGGGAGCGCGTGCTCGGCGCCATGGGCGAACGGGAAGCGCGCCGCCTTGAGCCCATAGGAGGCGAGCGCGGCACCATGAGCCACGGTCCCGAGGGCGAGGATCGCGCGGAGGTTCGCGAGCGAGCCGATCTCGGCCGCGAGAAAGCGCCGGCAGGTCGCGACCTCGACTCCCGTCGGCTTGTTCCCGGGCGGGACGCAACGCACGGCGTTCGTGATACGCGCCGCGACGAGGGCCAAGCCGTCGTCGGGGGCCGCGCGGTAATGTCCGCGCGCGAAGCCGAACTTCAGCAACGTCGCGTAAAGGAGATCGCCCGCGTAATCGCCCGTGAAGGGCCGGCCGGTGCGGTTCGCTCCCTTGAGGCCGGGGGCCAAGCCCACGACCAGGAGCGTCGCGTCGCGCGCGCCGAACGAGGGAACCGGCGCGTTATGGAACGCGGGATACGCGGCGCCGTTTTTCGCGCGAAACTCGGCAAGCCGCGGGCACAACGCGCAATCGCGCGCCGGCTCGTCGGTGCGCTGAGGTCCCGGCGCCGCCACGGCCCGCGTCAGGCCGTGTCGAACATGTCCTCGTCGCGATTATGGGCCGGGCCGTGATTGTGGTGCTCGACCGGCTCGCGATGCTGGTGGATGCGCTGGATTTGCGGCGCCAGATCCTGGAGCTCGACGAAGGTGTCGGCCTGGCGCCTGAGCTCGTCCGCGACCATGGGCGGCTGGGAGCGGATGGTGCTCACGACCGAAACGCGCACGCCCTTGCGTTGCACCGCCTCGACCAGGCAGCGGAAGTCGCCGTCGCCCGAGAACAGCACCACGTGGTCGAGCCGGTCCGCCATCTCCATCACGTCGATGGCGAGCTCGATGTCCATGTTGCCCTTGATCTTGCGCCGACCCATGGCGTCGGTGAACTCCTTGGTCGGCTTGGTGACCATGGCGTAGCCGTTGTAGTCGAGCCAGTCGACCAGCGGGCGGATGGGCGAGTATTCCTGATCCTCGATCAGGGCCGTGTAGTAGAAGGCGCGGATCAGGCGCCCCTTGCCCTGGAACAGCTCGAGGAGGCGCCGATAGTCGATGTCGAAGCCCAGCGCCCGGGCGGCCGCGTAGAGGTTGGAGCCGTCGATGAAGAGCGCGATGCGCTCATTGGGATAGAAATTCATGGGTCAATGTCCTAATCAGGGAGCGATGACGTTCGAAATCGTGCGACGTAATAAGGGAGGCGGCAGGCGCAATACGCATGACGCGCGACGACCGATCGTCTCCCCTCGTCGCTCGACGCCTATTACCTAATGGTCGGCGGGCGCGATGACAAGCCCTCATTCGGGGCGCGCGGCGCGCGGCGCGCGGGACACTCGCTCTTTAAGGATTGACTTAAATGCCAGAGAACCTCGAGCAACCGGCCGGACGGGCGGAAATCGGCACCTCGGCGTCGCGCCAAGCGCTCGGCCCGCGCGCGCCGCGTGCATAGGGCGAGGCCGTATCGTCTCATGATCTACATTGCATTGGGGGCTAATCTTCCGAGCGCGCGTTGGGGCGCGCCGCGCGCGACCCTCGAGGCGGCGCTCGCCGCGTTCCCGGCCGCGGGCCTCAAGGTTGCGCGGCGCTCGCGCTGGTACGGCTCGAAGCCGGTGCCGGCGTCGGACCAGCCCGATTACGTGAACGGCGTGGCCGCCATCGAGACGGCGCTCGCACCGCGTCCGCTGCTCGAGCGCCTTCACGCGATCGAGCGCGATTTCGGCCGCGTGCGCGGCGCGCGCAACGAGGCGCGCGTGCTCGACCTCGACCTCGTCGCCTACGACGATCTGGTGCGCGACGGATCGGACGGCGGCCCGATCCTGCCGCACCCGCGCCTCGGCGGGCGCGCCTTCGTGCTGCTCCCGCTCCGGGACTTGGCACCGCAATGGCGCCATCCCGCGACCGGGACGGCGCTCGCGGACCTGATCGCCGCACTCCCGCCCGACGCGGCCTGGCCGCTCGGCTGAAATCCGGCGCCCGCTTGTCATGGCGCGCGCGTCGCCGGCTTGCTATAATTTTCGCCAATTGGGGGAGCCATGGAACCCGCGCCGGTCGCGCTCAATCTGGACGAGATCAAGGCGCTTTTGCCCCATCGTCCGCCGTTTCTCATGATCGAGCGCGTGATCGAGCTGATCCCCGACGTGCGCGGCACCGGCATCAAGACCGTGACCGCGGCCGAGCCTTGCTTCCAGGGCCAGCCGCGCGAACGCATGATCTTCCCGACCGCCCTCATCATCGAGGCGATGGCCCAGTCGGCGGCGATCGGCGCGCTCTATCCCCTCGGCCCCGCGGCGGCGGACAAGATCCCGTTCTTCACCAACATCCAGGGATTCGAGCTCTTGCGCCCGGTGCGGCCGGGCGACCGGCTCGAGCTCCACGTGGTCAAGGACCGCAGCTTCGGCCCGAGCTCGCGGGTGAGCTGCGAGGCGCGCGTTGCGGGCGAGCTGGTCGCGCGCGCCAAGCTGACCGCGGCGGTGCTGAGCAAGGACGCGGTCAATTTCTGAGCGCCGGGCGCCCCCGGCGCCTCGGCGGAACGCCTTGAATTTGCGCCGATTCCGCGGCGGAGCGCTTGCTTTGGCGCGCGTCCGCCCCTATATTTTGCGGCTCTACCCAACGATCCCCTGGAGTGGCACTCAATGGCACGGGTTACCGTCGAGGATTGCGTCATCAAGGTTCCGAACCGGTTCGAGCTGGTCATGATCGCGGCGCGCCGCGCGCGCGACGTGGCGGCGGGCGCCTCGCTCACCGTCGACCGCGACAACGACAAGAACCCGGTCGTGGCGTTGCGCGAGGTCGCGGACGAGACGGTCGCGATCGACGGCCTGCGCGAGGGGCTGGTCAAGGCGCTCCAGAAAGTGGTCGAGCAGGACGAGCCGGTCGAGGAAGAGATGGACGAGGCGGCGGCCCAGCAGCTCGCCGCCGCGGGCGCCGAGCTCGCGACCATCGCGTCGGCCGACGACGAGGCGGACGAGGACGACGAGCTTCTGGCCGAGGTCGAAGGCATGGAAGCCGAGGCCGACGCCGAGCCGGCGGCAGAAGGCGGCGAGGAAACCGTCCGCGACGCGGGGTGATCGCGGGGAGGGCCATGGCGACGACGACGCTGCCTTGGCACGCACCCGCAGACACGAGGCTTCGAGCCAATCCTGACATCGAGCGATCTTGGCGCTCGCGCCGTGGCGCGGGCGGCATTGCGCGCGCGCGCTTGGCGCTTGGCGGCGCGCCATGATGCGCCAGTACGAGCTGGTCGAGCGCGTGCGCGCCTACGACCCCGACGCCGACGAGGACAAGCTCAACCGCGCCTACGTCTATTCGATGAAGGTGCATGGGAGCCAGAAGCGCGAATCGGGCGATCCCTATTTCTCCCACCCGCTCGAGGTGGCCGGCATCCTCACGCGCTACAAGCTCGACGACGACACGATCGTGACGGCACTGCTGCACGACACGGTCGAGGACACGCTCGCGACCCTCGAGGACATCGAGAGCCGCTTCGGCCCCGAGGTCACGCGCCTCGTCGACGGTGTGACCAAGCTCTCGCGCATCGAGCTCCAGTCCGAGCATTCGCGCCAGGCGGAGAACTTCCGCAAGTTCGTGCTCGCCATGTCCGAGGACATCCGCGTCCTCCTGGTGAAGCTCGCCGACCGCCTCCACAACATGCGCACGCTTCAATTCATCAACGACCCCGAGCGCCGGCGCCGCATCGCGCGCGAGACGCTCGACATCTACGGGCCGCTCGCCGGGCGCATCGGCATGAACGACATGAAGGACGAGCTCGAGGACCTGGCCTTCGCCGAGCTCAATCCCGACGCGCGCGAATCGATCGTCTCGCGGCTCAGCTTCCTGCGCGAGCAGGGGCGCGGTCTCGCGAGCCGCGTGATCGGCGAGCTCGGCCGCATCCTCGCCGAGGAGGACGTGCGCGCCCAGGTCTCGGGGCGCGAGAAGCAGCCCTATTCCATCTTCCGCAAGATGCAGCAGCGCAACGTCGCGTTCGAGCAGCTCGCCGACATCATGGCGTTCCGCATCATCGTGGAGTCGGTGCCCGACTGCTATCGCTCGCTCGGCGTCATCCACAGCCGCTACCGGGTGGTGCCCGGGCGCTTCAAGGACTACATCTCGCTCCCCAAGCCCAACGGCTACCGCTCGATCCACACCGGCGTCTACGGGCCCGAGAAGCAACGCATCGAGATCCAGATCCGCACCCGCGAGATGCACGAGATCGCGGAATACGGCGTCGCCGCGCACTGGCAGTACAAGCAGGGCACCACCACCGACGGGCGCCAGTACCGCTGGCTGCGCGAGCTCCTGGAGATTCTCGACCACGCCCAGAATCCGGACGAGTTCCTCGAGCACACCAAGCTCGAGATGTTCCAGGACCAGGTGTTCTGCTTCACGCCCAAGGGCGACCTCATCGGCCTGCCCCAGGGGGCGACGCCGGTCGACTTCGCCTACCAGATCCACTCCGAGATCGGCGATACCTGCGTCGGCTGCAAGATCAACGGGCGCATGATGCCGTTGCGCACGCCGCTCAAGAACGGCGACCAGGTCGAGATCGTGACCTCGCGCAGCCAGACGCCGTCGCCCGAGTGGGAGCGCTTCGTCGTCACCGGGAAGGCGCGCGCGCGCATCCGCCGCTTCGTGCGCACCCAGAAGCACCAGGAGTATCTCACCCTCGGCCGCGTCATCCTCGACAAGACCTTCCGCCAGGCGGGCTACGAGTTCACCGAGAAGGCGATCGACGGCGTGCTCAAGATCTTCAAGGCCGAGACGGCGGACGACCTGATCGCCGAGGTGGGCGAGGGGCTTCACACCGGTATTGCCGTGCTGCACGCGGTCTATCCCGGCCTCAAGGAGAAGCCCAAGCGCGCGAACGGCAAGGTCGTCGCGCTTTCGAAGCCGCAAGTGCGGCGCGCCAAGCCGGGCGAGCACGCGATTCCGATCCGCGGCCTGATCCCGGGCATGGCGGTGCATTTCGCGGGCTGCTGCCATCCCCTGCCGGGCGACCGCATCGTGGGCCTGGTGACCACCGGAAAAGGCGTCACCATCCACACCATCGACTGCGAAACCCTCGAGCGCTTCAACGACGCGCCCGAGCGCTGGCTCGATCTGAGCTGGGACGACGAGGCGGGGGCGGAGAACCGCGTCGGCCGGCTCGCGGTCGTGGTCGCGAACGAGCCCGGCACGCTCGGCGAGCTCTCGACCCTGATCGGGCGTCAGAAGGGCAACATCACGAATCTGCGCATCACCAACCGCTCGACCCAGTTCTTCGAGATCCTGATCGACATCGAGGTGCAGGACGTGAAGCACCTCACGAACATCATGGCGGCACTCCGGGCGTCGCCCTCGATCAATTCGGTCGCACGCGCGCGCGGGTGACCATGGCAACCGCATTTCCCCTCCGCCTGGGCGTCAACATCGACCACGTCGCGACCATCCGCAACGCGCGCGGCGGGCGCCATCCCGATCCGGTGCGCGCGGCGAAGCTCGCGGCGAGTGCCGGGGCCGACGGCATCACCGCCCATTTGCGCGAGGACCGGCGCCATATCTCGGATCTCGACATCGAGCGCCTCGCGCGCGAAATTCCGCTGCCGCTCAATCTCGAGATGGCGGCGACCGGCGAGATGCTCGCGATCGCGCTGCGCCACAAGCCGCACGCGGCCTGCATCGTGCCCGAGAAGCGCGCCGAGCGCACGACCGAGGGCGGACTCGACGCGGTCACCGGCCGCGCGCGGCTCGAGCCCGTGGTGCGGGCGCTCGTCGATGCCGGCGTCCGCGCGGCGCTCTTCGTCGAGCCCGAGGCCGCGCAGCTCGACGCCGCGAAGGCGCTCGGCGCCCCGGTGGTCGAGCTCCATACCGGGGCCTATTGCGATGCGACCGGCGCCGGACGCGTGCGCGAGCTCGAGCGCCTGGTGGCCGCGGCCGCGCATGCCGACGCGATCGGGCTCGAATGCCATGCGGGCCATGGGCTGAGCTTCGAGACCGTGGGACCGGTCGCCACGATCGCCCAGATCGTCGAGCTCAACATCGGCCATTTCCTCGTCGGCGAGGCGATCTTCGGCGGCCTCGACTCCGCGATCAAGCGCATGCGCGCCCTCATGGACCAGGCGCGCGCGCAGGCCATCGGCGGAGCCGCGTCGTGATCATCGGCATCGGCAGCGACCTCGTCGACATCCGCCGCATCGAAGAGACCCTCGCGCGTTACGGCGAGCGCTTCACAAGGCGCATCTTCACGGACGTCGAGCGCGCGAAGTCCGAGCGGCGCCGCTTCCGCGCCGCGAGCTACGCCAAGCGCTTCGCCGCCAAGGAGGCGTGCTCCAAGGCCCTCGGCACCGGCTTCCGGAAGGGCGTCTTCTGGCGCGACATGGGGGTCGTGAACCTCGCCTCGGGGCGGCCCACGCTCGCGCTCACGGGGGGTGCCGCGCGCCGTCTCGCCGAGATGGTGCCGCCCGGGATGGAGGCGCGCATCGACCTCACCATTACCGACGAGCCGCCCATCGCCGAGGCGGTCGTGATCATCTCGGCGGTGCCCAGGGCGCCGGGGAGCTGAGCCCGCGGGAATTGCGCCACGGGTGCTATTTTCCCGTAGGACTTGTTCTTGACAGTGCCGGTTTCGGCTGGCTTGATCCGCTCCGCCGCTGCAGCGTTCCGCGCCCCGGCTTGAGCTTCATCAGGACGTTAGATTCCGTGCCGATGGCGAGGAAAAAGAGCGGCGGCTTTGGCGAGACGGTGCGGACCGTCATCTACGCGGTTCTGATCGCGCTCGTGATCCGCACCTTCGCCTACGAGCCCTTCAACATCCCCTCGGGCTCGATGATGCCGACGCTGCTCGACGGCGACTACCTGTTCGTCTCGAAATTCTCCTACGGCTACAGCCGCTATTCCCTGCCCTGGAACCTGCCGCTCATCTCGGGCCGCCTCTTCTTCACGCCCCCCAAGCGCGGCGACGTGGTGGTGTTCAAGCTCCCGACGGACACGAGCGTCGACTACATCAAGCGCATCGTCGGCCTCCCGGGCGACCGCATCCAGGTGATCGGCGGCGTGCTCAACATCAACGGCGTGCCGGTCAAGCTGCAGCGCATCGCGGACTACGTGCCCGACGGCGCGTCGCCCGACCAGGGCATCCCGCAATATATCGAGACGCTGCCCAATGGCGTGAGCCACCCGATCCTGAAGCGCGTCCCCTTCGGCCAGCCCAAGGTCGAAGGCTATGACGGGCTCGATCCCAACAACACGCCCGTCTACCTGGTGCCGCCCGGCCATTATTTCCTCATGGGCGACAACCGCGACAATTCGGAGGACAGCCGGTTCCTCGACGCGGTCGGCTACGTGCCGGTGGCGAACCTCGTCGGCCGCGCCGAATTCCTGTTCTTCTCGACCAACGGCAGCGCCGAGATTTGGCAAGTCTGGAAATGGCCGTTCGCGACCCGTTACGACCGGCTGTTCCAGCCGATCCACTGACATGGCCGAACGGCGCTCCAGCCGGCTCAAGGGGCTCGAGGCGGCGCTCGGGCACCGCTTCAAGCGTCCCGAGCTCCTCGAGCAGGCGTTGACGCACCGGAGTGCCGTGCGCGCGCGCGGCCCCGCATCCGACGCCTATGAACGCCTCGAGTTCCTGGGCGACCGGGTGCTCGGGCTCCTGGTGGCCGAGCTTCTGATCCACCGCTTCGCGCGCGAACAGGAGGGCGAGCTCACGCGGCGCCATACCGCCCTCGTGCGCCGCGATACCTTGGTGCGGGTCGCGCGCGAGATCGAGCTCGGCGAGCATCTGAAGCTCTCCAAGGGCGAGGCGCAGGCGGGCAGCCGCGCGAGCCCCACGCTCCTGGCCGATGCGTGCGAGGCGGTGATGGCGGCGCTCTTTCTCGATGGCGGGCTCGAGGCCGCGCGCCCCTTCATCGAGCGCTATTGGATCCCGCTCCTCGAGGCCGACGCGACGCCGCCGCGCGACGCCAAGACGGCCCTCCAGGAATGGGCCCAGAGCCGCAAGCTTCCGCTGCCCACCTACCGCGTGGTCGCGAGCGAGGGCCCGTCCCACAAGCCCATGTTCACGATCGAGGTCTCGGTCGAGGGCCTGGCGCCCGCCGAGGCCAAGGGCCATTCGAAACGCGCGGCCGAGCAGGAGGCGGCGCAGGCCCTCCTGCAACGCGCGCTCGCGCCTGAGACCGCGCGTGGCTGAGCCGGTCGCTGTGCCCACGGACGCGTCGGCGCCGCGCCGCTGCGGCCTGGTCGCCGTGCTGGGCGCCCCCAATGCCGGGAAATCGACCCTAGTCAACGCGCTGGTCGGCGCCAAGGTCTCGATCGTCACGCCCAAGGTCCAGACCACGCGAAGCCGCGTGATCGGCATCGCGATCGAGGGGGCAACCCAGCTCGTGCTCATCGACACGCCGGGCATTTTCGCGCCCAAGCGCCGGCTCGACCGCGCGATGGTCGCGGCCGCCTGGCAGGCGACCGGGGACGCGGACGCGATCGTGCTGCTGGTCGACGCCGAGCGCGGCCTCGATGAGGACACGCGCCGCATCGTGGACGGGCTCAAGGACGCGAAGCGCGAGGCGATCCTGGTGCTCAACAAGATCGACGCGGTCAAGAAGCCGACGCTCCTGACACTCGCGCAGCGCATGAGCGAGGCGGGGAGCTTCGGCACCATCCTCATGATCTCGGCGCTCAATGGCGACGGCGTCGGCGATTTGCGCGCCGAGCTCGTCGCGCGCATGCCCGAGGGCCCGTGGCTCTATCCCGAGGACCAGCTCACCGATCTTCCGATGCGTCTCCTCGCCGCCGAGCTGGTGCGCGAGCAGGTGTTCATCCAGCTGCGCCAGGAGCTGCCCTACGCGACCGCGGTCGAGGTCGACGCCTGGGAGGAGTTCCAGGACGGCAGCGCCAAGGTATCGGCGACCGTCTTCGTCCGGCGCGACAGCCAGCGCGCCATCGTGCTCGGAAAGGGCGGGGCGCGTATCAAGGAGATCGGCACCGCGGCGCGTATCCAGCTCGAGGACTTGCTCGGCCGGCGTATCCACTTGGCGCTTCACGTCAAGGTGCTCGAGGATTGGCCCGAGCGGCCCGCTTTCTACAGCCCCTTCGGCCTGGATTTCGACGCCTGACGCGCGGCCCGTAGCCTGGAAGTCCGCAACCCCGAACGCCGCAACCGAGTGAAAGGAGTCCCATGAACGCCGATCCCGCCCTGATCGAGGATTTGGTCGTCGCCAACCGCATTCTCGCCGCCCAAGGCATCGTCGACGGCTTCGGCCATGTGAGCGCGCGCCACGACGAGTTCCCGGACCGCTATCTGCTCGCGCGCAGCATGGCGCCGGCGCTGGTGACCGCGGACGACATCATGGAGTTCGACCTCGACGGCAAGCCGTTCGAGCCGCGCGACCGCGCGGTCTATCTCGAGCGCTTCATCCATGGCGAGATCTACCGCGCGCGGCCCGACGTGAAGGCCGTCGTGCACAGCCATTCGCCCTCGGTGATTCCGTTCGGCGTCACGGGCATCGGCCTGAAGCCGGTCTATCACATGAGCGGGTTCTTGGGCGCGGGCGTGCCGGTGTTCGAAATCCGGGACGCGGCGGGCGACGGCACCGACATGCTGATCTCGAGCATGAAGCTCGGCGCCGCGCTCGCGAAGAGCCTCGGTGCCGCGACGGTCGCCCTCATGCGCGGCCATGGCGACGTGGTGGTGGGGACCAGCGTGATGCAGGTCGTCTACCGCGCGATCTACACCGAGATGAACGCCAAGCTCGAGCTCGAGGCGCGCAGCCTCGGCGCGATCACCTATCTCTCGGCGCGCGAGGGTGCGGCCGCCGCCGCGATCAACGACCGGGTCATGGGCCGCGCCTGGGAGCTCTGGAAGCGCGCGGCGCTCGAGGGGATGTAGGCGAATGACCGCTCCCAATGTGGGAGAGGGAAGGCTCGCATCCCCGTCTCGCTTGCGCTAAACCCACGCCATGGAATGGACCGACGAAGGGATCGTGCTGGCCGCGCGGAAGCACGGCGAGAGTGCGGCGATCGCGCAATTGCTCACGCGCGCCCATGGGCGCCATGCGGGGCTGGTCCATGGCGGCGGCGGGGCCAAGGGGCGCGGACTGCTGCAGCCCGGGAACCGGCTCCAGGTCCATTGGCGCGCGCGCTTGGCCGAGCATCTCGGGAGCTACGCCTGCGAGCAGCTCCATAGCGGCGCCGCGACCATCCTCGACGATCCCTTGCGCCTCGCGGCCCTTGCGTCGGCCTGCGCGCTCGCCGAGGCGGCGCTACCCGAGCGCGAGCCGCACCCGGCGATCTTCGACGGCATGGTGGCGCTGATCGCCGCGTTCGAATCGAGCGACCGCATCTCTGGTTGGGGGCGCGCCGCGATCGCGTGGGAGATGGGCTTGCTTTCCGAATTGGGCTTCGGCCTCGATCTTTCGTCCTGCGCCGCCACCGGGACCAACGACGATCTATTGTACGTCTCGCCGCGCACCGGACGCGCCGTGTCGCGCGAGGCAGGCGAGCCCTACAAGGAAAAGCTTCTGCCCTTGCCCGGGTTTCTCGCGCGGCCGGGCACGATGGCGAGCGACGAGGACATCCTCGCGGGCCTCGAGCTCGCGGGCCATTTCCTTGAGCGCCACGTGTTCGCGTCCCTGCACCGCGAGCCGCCCGCCGCGCGCGCCCATTTCCTCGAGCGCCTGCGCCGGGCTTTGAGGCGCAACGGGGGCAATGACAATGTGGAGAGCGGCGGCGCGTGAGCACGGGCAAAAAGGGCGCCTCATCCTGAGGTCCCTTTCGCCTCTCCTTCGAGACAACCGCCGCTACGCGGCGGTTTCCTCAGGATGAGGCGAAAGGGAGTCTCGAAGGATGAGGTCGCCGAGTCCCTATTCGCATACAAGCGATTGACCGGCACGGCCGCTCGTCTACTATATATGGCAGGTTTTTGAGGTTCCCAATGGCCGACGGTTCCGGCGACATAAGATCGACTCCGTTCGCGACGGCGCTCAGTGAGCGCTATCTCTCCTACGCGCTCTCGACCATCATGGCGCGCTCGCTGCCCGACGTGCGCGACGGCCTCAAGCCGGTGCACCGGCGGCTGCTCTACGCGATGCTCCAGCTCGGGCTCGATCCGGCCTCGGGCTACAAGAAGGCCGCCCGCGTCGTCGGCGACGTCATCGGCAAGTTCCATCCGCACGGCGATCTCGCGGTCTACGAGGCGCTGGTGCGGCTCGCCCAGGACTTCGCGGTGCGCTATCCGCTGGTCGACGGGCAGGGCAATTTCGGCAACATCGACGGCGATAACGCCGCGGCGATGCGCTACACCGAGGCGCGCCTGACCGCGGTCGCCGAGGCGCTGCTTGCGGGCATCGACGAGGACGCCGTCGATCTGCGCGCGACCTACGACGGCGAGAGCGCCGAGCCGGTGGTGTTGCCGGCCGCCTTCCCGAACCTGCTCGCCAACGGCGCCACCGGCATCGCGGTCGGCATGGCGACGTCGATCCCGCCGCATAACGCCGGCGAGCTGTGCGATGCCTTGCTCCATCTGATCCAGCAGCCCAAGGCCGCGGTCGCCGATCTGCTCGGTTTCGTCAAGGGACCGGACTTCCCGACCGGCGGCGTGCTGATCGAGCCGGCCGACGCGATCCGCGCCGCCTACGAGACCGGGCGCGGCAGCTTCCGCGTGCGCGCGCGCTGGGAGACCGAGAAGCTCAAGGGCGGCACCTTCCAGGTCGTGGTCACGGAGATCCCGTATCAGGTGCAGAAGGCGCGCCTGATCGAGCGCATCGCCGAGCTGCTGGCCGAGAAGAAGCTGGCGCTGCTGGCCGACGTCCGCGACGAGTCGACCGAAGCGGTGCGCGTCGTGCTCGAGCCCAAGAGCCGCAACGTCGATCCGGCCGTTCTGATGGAGAGCCTGTTCCGGCAGACCGAGCTCGAGGCACGCATCTCGCTCAACATGAACGTGCTCGACGCCGAGTCGGTGCCGCGCGTGATGGACCTCAAGCAGGTTCTGCGCGCCTTCCTCGATCACCGCCAGGTCGTGCTGCAGCGGGTGAGCCGCCATCGCCTTGCGGAAATCGTGCGCCGCCTCGAGGTGCTGCAGGGCTACCTGATCGTCTACCTCAACATCGATGCGGTGATCCGCATCATCCGCAACGAGGACGAGCCGAAGCCGGCGCTGATCAAGCGCTTCAAGCTCACCGACGTGCAGGCCGATGCGATCCTCAACATGCGCCTGCGCAACCTGCGCAAGCTCGAGGAGATGGAGATCCGCAAGGAAGTCGACGCGCTGTCAGCCGAGGGCGACGACCTGCGCAAGCTGCTCGACAGCGAGAAGCGACGCTGGAAGACGATCGCGGGCGAGATCGCCGAGATGCGCAAGAAGTTCGGCGGCGACACCAAGCTCGGCCGCCGGCGTACCCAGCTGTCGACGCCGCCGGTCGCGCTCGTGATGCCGGTCGACGCCTATGTCGAGAAGGAGCCGCTGACCGTCCTGTGCTCCGAAAAGGGCTGGGTGCGCGCGCTGCGCGGTCACGACGTCGACGCCGAGGAGGTCAAGTACAAGGAGGGCGACGCGGCGCGCTTCGTGCTCAAGGCCGACTCGACCGA
>DATJLQ010000112.1:0-3222 GCA_035509415.1 Alphaproteobacteria bacterium | reverse complement strand
TTGACCGCGTCCGCACCCGCGTCGATGAGCGCCTTGGCGCCGTCCGAGGTCGCGACGTTGCCCGCAAGCAGCTGGGAATAGTTCGAGAGCTTGCGCACTTCCGCGACGGTCGCGAGCACGCCTTCCGAATGGCCGTGGGCGGTGTCGACCACGAGGAGATCGACGCCCGCATCGAACAGCGCCTCGGCACGCTCGATGCCGGCCTTGCCCACGCCGACCGCGGCCCCCACGCGCAAGCGCCCCTTCTCGTCCTTGCAGGCGTGGGGATAGGTTTGGGCCTTCTCGATGTCCTTGACCGTGATGAGGCCGACGCAGCGGAAATCGCCGTCGACCACCAGGAGCTTCTCGATGCGGTGCTTGTGGAGGAGCCGTTTCGCCTCGCCCATCGCGACGCCTTCGCGCACGGTCACGAGCTCCTCGCGCGTCATGAGCTCGGCGATCCTTTGCTTCGGGTCGGTCGCGAAGCGCACGTCGCGGTTGGTGACGATGCCGGCGAGCTTCCCGGAGCCGCGCTCGACCACCGGAATGCCGGAGATCTTGTGGTCGGCCATGAGCTTGAGCGCGTCGGCGAGGGTCGCCTCGGGATGGATGGTGACCGGGTTCACCACCATGCCCGATTCGAACTTCTTGACCTTGCGGACTTCGCCCGCCTGCTCCGCGATCGAGAGGTTCTTGTGGATGACGCCGAGCCCGCCCGCCTGCGCCATGGCGATCGCGAGCGCCGCCTCGGTCACCGTGTCCATGGCGGCGGAGATCAGCGGAATCCCGAGCTCGATCGAGCGCGTGAGGTGGGTGCGCGTGTCGGTCTGGCTGGGCAGCACTTCCGAGCGCGCCGGGGTCAGCAGCACGTCGTCGAACGTCAAAGCTTCGCGGATTTGCATGCCACCTCCAGCGGGAAACGGAGTTGGCGGCTCAATATACACATCGCGGGCGCGAAAGGAAGGGCCGCCTCGCGCGAGTAGTGCCTCAGTTTGAAATCCTGGCATGGGTCATGGCCGGACTTGGTCCGGCCATCCACGCCTTAGCGCTGGAAAGACGTGGATCACCGGGACAAGCCCGGTGATGACGCGAACTTGGACCATGGCCGGAGTTTCAAACTGCGTCACTAACCCGCAAGTCTCGAGGCTTGACGGGGGTCGTGGCCCGGGTCTATAACCCGCCCCTTGCGCGTCCCGGGGGCGGCGTTTCGCTTCCGGCCCAGGGCTCGCGTTCCCAGGACGGCATCGGCACAATTTATCGACGTCGATAGAGCGGCGGCGGGACATCGGCAGCAGGACATGGCGCACCACAAATCGGCCAAGAAGCGAATTCGGCGCAACGCGCGCCGCCAGGACATCAACCGCGCGCGCGTGAGCGAGCTCAGAAGTGCC
The DNA here is from genome assembly GCA_035509415.1 of Alphaproteobacteria bacterium. GTDB lineage: Bacteria > Pseudomonadota > Alphaproteobacteria > JACZXZ01 > JACZXZ01 > DATJLQ01. Next base: position 1,852 of record DATJLQ010000112.1, on the reverse strand, counting down.
ATGCGCAAGACCGAGGCCGCGATCGCGAGCGGCGACAAGAAAGTCGCCGCGGCCGCGTTTCGCGACATGCAGCCGGAGCTTCACAGCGCGGTCGCAAAAGGTGCGGTCCATCGTAACACCGCGGCGCGCAGGCTCGCGCGTCTCTCGGCGCGGATCAAATCCCTCTAAGGACTTAGCGGCGGGTCGTTGCACGCGAGGCGAACGCGCTGTCATGCGCGCATCGTCGTGTTGTAGCGTGCCCGACACGAAACTTTCTTTTTTTCTCGCCGTTCCCCATTCGTCTTGTTGATTCGGGTGGCGCGCGCGAGTAGATTTCATTTCGCGCACCGGTCAATGTGCGTCACCGAAACGACGACATCGCGGAAAAATCAATCCTACGTCCCTAGGCTCGGCCCAAGGCCATGCGAAATCGTCGGCTTCTGTGGCGCCGGGCACTTCAGTCGAGCCGTTAAATGAGCCAAACAATCGTCGGCTGGGAAAAGCAGAATCGGCCGACGCAACGGGGATGGCGACGCACGGAACTCTTCGGTCGCGCGGGGGCAGTCGGTGACTCTTCTTGCGAATTCAGCAAATCCCGCGCCGCCGACTGGATGTATCCCGGCAATAGACGGATCGAGACCCGACGTCCCGCGCGCGCATTCGAGCCTGAGGGCATTTCAGGAAGCCGATAAGAAACGCAAGCAGGCGCGCCGGCCCTTGGCCGGCATCGCCTGAAGGGGTCGGGTCATGGCTGAGAGTGCATTCCGGGGCACGATCGATGCGCAATGGGCGCGGGTTCGCGGCCGGTTGCGCGCCGAATATGGCGAGGCGGCTTACAAGAGCTGGCTCAAGCCCCTGACCTTCAAGGCCTTCGAGGGGACCCAAGTGCGCCTTTCGGCGCCCACGCGCTTCATGCGCGACTGGGTCGTGGCCCATTACGTCGACCGCATCCGCGCCCTTTGGCAGGGCGAGAACGCCGACGTGCGCTCGGTCGAGGTGCTGATCGAGGCCGCGCGCGAGACGGCGGACCCGGGGAAGCTCAAGGCGCGTCTCAAGCCCGAGGCGGCGGCCGAGCTCGCCGAGCCCGAGCTCGATCCGCGCCAGAGCGTGTCGGCCCCGCTCGACCCGCGCTACACGTTCGAGAATTTCGTCGTCGGCAAGCCCAACGAGCTCGCCCACGCGGCCGCGCGCCGGGTCGCCGAATCCTCGACCGTGCCCTTCAATCCGCTCTTCCTCTATAGCGGCGTGGGGCTGGGGAAGACCCACCTCATGCACGCGATCGCGTGGCACATAAGGAAGCGCGATCCGAGCCGGCGCGTGATCTACCTCTCCGCCGAGAAGTTCATGTACCAGTTCATCCGTGCGCTGCGCTACAAGGACACGGTCGCGTTCAAGGACCAGTTCCGTTCGGTCGACGTGCTGATGATCGACGACGTCCAGTTCATCAGCGGCAAGGATTCGACCCAGGAGGAGTTCTTCCACACCTTCAACGCGCTCGTGGACCAGAACCGGCAGATCGTGATCTCGGCCGACAAGTCCCCCTCCGATCTCGAGGGCCTCGAGGAGCGGCTCAAATCGCGCCTGGGCTGGGGCCTGGTCGCCGGCATCCACCCGACCAGCTACGAGCTCCGCCTCGGCATCCTCCAGGCCAAGGCCGATTCCATGGGGACGTTGATCCCGCCCAAGGTGAACGAATTCCTGGCCCACAAGATCACGTCGAACGTGCGCGAGCTCGAGGGGGCGCTCAACCGCATCGTCGCCCACGCGACCCTCATCGGCCGGCCGATCACCCTCGAGACGACCCAAGAGGTGCTTCACGACCTCCTGCGCGCCAACGACCGGCGCGTCACGATCGAGGAGATCCAGAAACGGG
>DATJLQ010000111.1:0-21812 GCA_035509415.1 Alphaproteobacteria bacterium | reverse complement strand
CGTTCTTGAGGTTGGCGGCGTCGGTGTCGATCGTCGCCTGGCTCACCGCTTGCGCCTTGAACTGGCGCTGGTCGCGCTGATAGGTGATCTGGGCGAGGTTCGCGACCGCCTCGAGCGAATGGAGCTTCGCGACGTCGTCCTTGGCGTTGAGCGTCAGGAGCTCGGCGCCGGCCGCCACGTCCTCGCCCGACTTGAAGTCGAGCTTCGAGACGACGCCCGAGACCTCGAGGGCCAAGTCCGCGCCGTTGACCGCGCGCAGGCTGCCGACCGCGTCGAGGTGCGGCTGCCAATCCTGGACCCGCGCGACCACGGTCGAGATGGTCTGCACCGGCACGCCGCGCGAGGCGAAGAATTTCTTCGTCATGATCGAGCGGAATGCCTCGAATCCGAAAATGCCGCCGAACACGATGATGACCGCGACCAGCATGATCGCCATGCGCTTGATCATGAACCCCTACCCCATGCGCGCGCGTGGCGCGCGGATGCCTGCCTCGTGACCGTCATTCGCCGCGCGCCGCCACGTCGGCGCGGTGCCACCAGCCGCCGCCCAAGGCCTGGAACAGCGCCACCGTGTCGGTGAAGCGCGCCGCCTCGGCCTTGACCAGCGTGATGCGCGTATTCTGGTACGCCTGCTCGGCGTTGAGCAGCGTGAGATAAGTGACCGCCCCGGCCTTGAACTGCTCGCGGCTGAGCTCGAGGCTGTCGGCTGCCGCGCGCTCGGCCTCGGTGTCCGCCTTGAGCGCCACTGCGTCGTATTGAAGGGCGCGGAGCGCGTCGGCCACGTTCTGGAACGCGGCGAGCACGGTCGAGCGGTACTGGGCCGCCGCCTGGTCGAACGCGGCGTCGGCCGCGCGCCGCTTATGAAGCAACGTGCCGCCGTCGAAGATGGTTTGCGCGGCACTTCCGGCGATCGACCAGACGATGTTCGCGGGCGAGAACAGGTTCGCGATCGTCGAGCCGGCGCCGCCATAGCCCGCGCCGATGGCGAATTGCGGCAGCTCGTTCGCGATCGCGACGCCGATCTCGGCACTCGCCGCGTGGAGCTGCGCCTCGGCGGCGCGCACGTCGGGGCGCTGCTCGACCAGCTTCGAGGGCAGCGAGACCGGAAGATCGCCGGGGAGCGTGAGGGCCGCGAGCTCGAAGCGCCCGCCCTGGTCCTGGCTCGGATAGCGGCCGGTATAGGCCATGATCTGGTTGCGCTCCTGGGCGAGCGATTTCTCGAGCGGCGGCAGCGTCGCCTCGGTCTGGGCGAGGGTCGATTGCTGGGACAGCACGTCCGCGCGCGACACGCCGCCGAGCTCGAACTGCTGCTTCACCACGTCGAGCTGCGCGCTTTCGTCCTTGACGATTTCGCGCGTCGCCTCGATCTGCGCGCGCAACGAAGCTTCCTGCATCGCGGCCGCGGTCACGTTCGAGGTGAGCGTCAGGTAGGTCGCCTCGAGCTGGAAGCGCTGGTAGTCCGCCTCGGCCTCGAGGGATTCGATCTCGCGCCGCGTGCCGCCGAACACGTCGGGCGCGTAGCTCACCGCGACGTTGGCGTTGTAGAGGCTATAGGCCAATTTCGTGCCGCTCTGGGCGAGCGAGCTCTTCTGGCGCGAGAGGCCGCCATTCGCCTTCACGGTCGGGAACAAGGCGCCGTCCTCGGCCGCGACGTTCTCGCGCGCCTCGCGCAACGCGGCTTGCGCCGCCGCGAGGTCGGGATTGGCCTTGAGCGCCTCCTCGACCAACGCGTCGAGCGCCTTCGAATGGAACAGGGTCCACCAATCGCCCGGAACGTCGCGATCCTCGACGAAGCGCTGGGCGTCGCCCGCGGGAACGTCCGCCGACGCGGTCTTGGCCGGAAGCGGGGCCATGGGCGAGGCATAGCCGGTGACTTGCGGCGGCGCCGGCTTCTTGAAGTCGGGGCCGACCGCGCAGCCCGCGAGCAGCAATGCCGCCGCGACCGCGAGGGCCGCCCGCGCGCGCACGCCGTTCGGAAGACCGAGCGCGCTCATGAACGCGCCCCATTCGCCGCGTTGAAGATCGCGGGCACGTGCTCGCGCAGCATGTTCTTGACCTTCGCCACCTGCGCGTCGTCGAACGACGCCCAGCCGAGCGTGCGGCGCGCCCCACCCTGGCAGAAGATGTTGACCTCGCCCAGGATCGCGACCGCCTTGAGCACGGTGCGCTCGTCCTTCGCGGGCCGGCCGATGAGACGCGCGACCAGCTCGGTCGCGGGGCCCACGATGCGGCGCTGGATGATCTTGTGGAACGGATCGAGCGCCTCGGTGAATTCGATCTCGGCGCGCGCGATGAAGAGGCGGCCGCTTTCGGAGCGATCCTTGCCCGCGAGCAGGATCACGAACGCGTCGAGGAGCTCGAGCAGAAGCCCGATGAGGCGCTTCTTCGGCACCTGGCGCGCCGTGAGCGCCGCCTCGATGCGCCTGGCGACCTCGGCCATGTGCTCCTCGATGCGCGCGACGATGGTGCCCACGGCCGCGCGATAGAGCCCCTCCTTGTTGCCGAAATAGTACTGGATCGCGGGCAGGTTGACGCCCGCGCGCTCGGCGAGGTGGCGCGTCGTCGCTCCCTCGTAGCCGCGCTCGGCGAACACCTCGAACGCGGCCGCGATCAGGCGCTGGCGCGTGTCCTCGCCGCGCGATTGGCGGGTCTCGTCGCGGCGCGCCTGGCGCGCCGGGCGCTCGCGGGTCTTGAGCTGGGTCATGGCGGCGCGCACTCTAAGACTGTATCAAACGATAAACAATATCATTCGATAGATATTATTCGCATGGCGCCCATGCGCAAATTGCTGCGGTGCACAAGGAGCCCGGCAAATCCGGCGCGGCGGGCAGGAACGCCTCAGTTTCAAGGGGATCCGGCGCATTCGCGCGCGCATAAAGCGGCGTTTACGCGTCGCGGCCCAATTTCAAATCGATTTTTTATGACGCGCCGGCGTACATCCGGGCCGCGCTCGAAACCGCAAACCGTGAGACGAGGCGACGATGGTCACGCTGCACTTCCTGTTCGCGACGGCCTTGGTTCTGCCGGTCGTCATGTTGCTGGCCGCCAACAAGGCGCTCATGTCGCGGAGCGCGTCGACGCGTCCCGGCGCCGGGGCGGTGCCGGCGGCGCGGTCGCGCGACGCACAGAGCGGGACTTATCCCCGCCGCGCAAGCTGAGGGTCACGCCAATGTCGTTCATGCTTTTACGCTTCATTGCGGGCTTCGCGCTCGTGGCGATCATGCTCATGATCTCGATCGCTGCGCGCGCGCTCGAAACTTTCGGCCGCCGGCGGAAGTCTCCGTCGGTCGCGCCAGCGCGCGGCGCGCCGGTGCTGGCGCGCGTCCGCCATCGGCAATCCTGGTCGCGGCGCGCGGCTCTCGTGGGGTTGGTCGCAGGCTCGGCGCTCCTCGCCTGGCAAAATCCGGCGCGCGCGCTGTCCTGGCCCGCGTCGAGCTCGAAGGCCGGGAGCCCGTCCTGCTTCGCGCCGCCGCCGCCCGGCCATAAGCCGAAGCGGCCCGATTGCGTGTCGGAAACCGGCCTCGCTTCGTGGTACGGCGGCGATTTTCATGGCCGCCCGACCGCGAGCGGCGAGCGCTACGACCGGAATGCGATGACGGCGGCGCATCCGAACCTGCCCATGGGCGCGCATGTGCGCGTGACCCATCTCCGGACCGGGCGCACGGTCGTCGTGCGCATCAACGATCGCGGCCCCTTCGTGCGCGGCCGCATCATCGATCTCTCGGCCCGTGCGGCGCTCCTGCTCGGCATGAGGCAGCTGGGCGTCGCGCGCGTGCGCATCGAGCGCCAGGTCGCGTAACTCACCCCGCCGGGTGCTCGAAAGCGAGGCGGCCCGGAATCGCTCCCGGGCCGCCGCCGTGCCTCGAGATGGCGCCGCGCTCAGCGCGAGTAGTACTCGACCACCATGTTCGGCTCCATGGCGACCGGGTAGGGCACGTCGGCGAGCTTAGGCCCGCGCACGAACTTGCCCTGCATCTTCTTGAAGTCGACCTCGATGTAGTCGGGCACGTCGCGCTCGCTCGAGACGATCGATTCGAGCACGAGCGGCAGCTCGCGCGACTTGTCCTTGACCTCGACGATGTCGTTGTCCGAGACCTGGTAGGACGGGATGGTGACGCGCTTGCCGTTGACGCGGATATGGCCGTGGTTGACGAACTGACGCGCCGCGAACACGGTGGGCACGAACTTCATGCGGTAGATCACCGCGTCGAGCCGGCGCTCGAGCAGCTGCACCAGATTCTCGCCCGTGTCGCCGCGGCGGCGGATCGCCTCGGTGTAGTAGCGGCGGAACTGGCGCTCGGTGATGTTGCCGTAATAGCCCTTGAGGCGCTGCTTGGCCGCGAGCTGGAGGCCGTAATCGGTCGGCTTGCGGCGGCGCTGGCCGTGCTGGCCGGGGCCGTATTCGCGCTTGTTGAAGGGACTCTTGGGGCGGCCCCAGAGATTGACGCCGAGGCGCCGGTTGATCTTGTATTTCGAGCTCGTACGCTTGGTCATGTTGCGTTGTCATCCATGTTGGTTGTTGTTGTCCCGATAGGTCCTGCCCCGGAGAAGACCGGACGGACGGGGTCCTGGACGTTGCCATGGCCCGCTTTCTCGGAAAGAGCGCGCGAGTATAGCGGCGGCGGCTCGCCTGTCAAACCTTTCGGCGCCCGCGCGCCGCGCGCTTTTTGGCGGATTTGCGCCGCTTCGGCGCCGATTTGGGCGTCTCGGTGCCCGCCCGTTCGGGATTTTTGCGTCCCGCCCTTTCGGGCTTGGGCTCGACGAGATTGGCGATCGCCCCCCGGAGCGTGCGCACCTCCTGGGCGGTGAGCGCCGCGCGCTCGAGCATGTTGCGCAGGTTGCGCATCATCGAGGGGCGCTTCTCCTCGTTGCGCAGGAAGCCGCATTGGACGAGCTCGCGCTCCAGATGGGCGAAGAGCGCGTCGAGCTCGGCGCGTTGGGCGCGCGGCGATTTCCCGAGCGGCGTGTGCGCGGCGGGGAAGTCGCTCCCCGCCTGCCACCATTCGTAGGCGACCAGCAGCACCGCCTGGCCGAGATTGAGCGACGCGAAGGCGGGGTTGAGCGGGACGTGGATGATCGCGTCCGCGAGCGAGACCTGGTCGTTGGTGAGGCCCATGCGCTCGGGCCCGAACAGGATGCCGATGCGCTCGCCCGCCTCGGCCGCGCGCCGCATCTCGGCCGCCGCCGCGCGCGGCGTCAGGACGGGCTTCACCATTTCGCGCAGCCGCGCGGTCGAGGCGTAGACGCGCTGGAGCCCCGCGAGCGCGTCCTCGACGCGGCCATAGACGCGCGCGCGCTCGACAAGAGAATCGGCGCCGCTCGCCGCCGCCTTGGCCTTCGGGTTGGGCCAGCCGTCGCGCGGGCTCACGAGGCGGAGATCCTCGAGCCCGCCATTCAACATGGCGCGCGCGGCGAAGCCGATATTCTCGCCGAGCTGCGGCTCGACCAGGATCACCGCCGGGCCGCCGAGACTCGTCGGCATGGGTCGTTTCGTTTTATCGGTGCCGGCCATGATCGTCGCCTTGCCCCCTCGCCCTCCCATCGCTCGCGCGATGGACCCTCCCTCTCCCACGAGGGGCGAGGGAGCTGGTACCGAATCCTCTCCCCCGGTGGACCGGACGCTGCGTGAGGCGCGTCCGGGGTGCGAGCCCGGCGGGCGGGTGAGGTGTAAGGCGTGCACGGTGCAACCGGCTACAGCGCCTTGGCCCCGTCGCGCAGGAGCTTGTAGACGATGCCGTCGCGCAACGCCTCGTAGGACGCCTCGATGATGTTGGCGGAGATGCCGACCGTCGACCAGCGCGTGCCTTCGCCGTCCGCACTCTCGATCACCACGCGGGTGACCGCGCGCGTTCCCTCCTTCGGCGTGAGGATGCGCACCTTGTAGTCGACGAGGTGCATGTCCTCGAGCTGCGGGTAATGGCTCGAAAGCGCCTTCCGGAGCGCCTGGTTGAGCGCGTCGACCGGGCCGTTCCCCTCGGCCACCTGGAACTCGGGCGTGGCCCCCACCGTCATCTTGACCACCGCCTGGGCCACGGTCGCGATCTCGCCTTGCTCGTTCCAGCGCCGCTCGATCTCGACCCGGAAAGTCTGGGTGCGGAAATAGCGCGGCAGGCCGTTGAGCTCGCGCCGCGCCAAGAGCTCGAAGCTCGCCTCGGCGCCGTCGTAGGTGTAGCCCTGATGCTCGCGCTCCTTCACCTGATCGACCAGGCGCTGCACGCGCGCGTCGCCCGGGTCGACCGCGAGGCCGATGTCGCGGAAGCGCGCGAGGATGTTCGAGCGGCCCGCCTGGTCCGAGACCACGATGTGACGCGCATTGCCCACCAGCTCGGGCTCGACATGCTCGTAGCATTTCGGGTCCTTCTCGACCGCCGAGACGTGGAGCCCGCCCTTGTGCGCGAAGGCGCTTTCGCCGACATAGGGCGCGTTGCGCCGCGGCGCCTGGTTCAAGCGCTCGTCCAAGAGGCGCGAGACGTGGGTGAGCTGGGCAAGCTGCGTACGGTCGATGCCGACGTCGCAGCCCATCTTGAGCATGAGGGTCGGGATGAGCGACACGAGATTCGCATTGCCGCAGCGCTCGCCGAGCCCATTGAGCGTACCCTGGATCTGGCGCGCCCCCGCGCGCACGGCGGCGAGCGAGTTCGCGACCGCGTTGTCGGTGTCGTTGTGGCAATGGATGCCGAGGCGCTCGCCCGGGATGCGCTTTGCGACCTCGGCCACGATCGCCTCGACCTCGTGGGGCAAGGCGCCGCCGTTGGTGTCGCACAGCACGATCCAGCGCGCTCCCGCCTTCAGCGCCGCCTCGACGCATTGGAGCGCGTAGGCCGCATTGGCCTTGTAGCCGTCGAAGAAATGCTCGGCGTCGAACATCACTTCGTCGGCCTTGGTCGCGGCGTAGGCGATGCTTTCCGCGATCATGCGCAGATTCTCGTCGAGCCCGACGCCGAGTGCGCGCTCGACGTGATAATCCCAACTCTTCCCCACGAGGCAGAGGGTGCGCGCGGTCGTCGCGACGAGCGCCGCGAGGCCGGGATCGTTGGCGGCACTCCGCCCGGGCCGGCGCGTCATGCCGAAGGCCGCGAGCTTCGCGCGCTTGAGGCGCGGCGGGCTCGCGAAAAAGGCGTCGTCGGTCGGGTTCGCCCCCGGCCAGCCGCCCTCGATATAGTCGATGCCGAGCCGGTCGAGCGCTTCGGCGACCGCGACCTTGTCGGCGGCCGAGAAATCTACGCCCTGGGTCTGCCCGCCGTCGCGCAGCGTGCTGTCATAGAGATAGATGCGCATCGCGATTTGCCCTGCCTCGGCGCCCTTGGGGCCGAGGGGCGGCCAATAAACACGGATTCGCGCGCGAAGTCAAAGACTCGCGCGGAGTCAAAGGGTTGCGTCGGACGGCCGCAACGCGCGCGCGGCCTTTCGGCGCGCGGCGTCCGGACCCGTGCCGACGCGCGTCATTCCCTTGCCGTCCGCCCCGCGCGCGGTCATGATGGGCGCCAACGAACGAGGCCGCCGGCGCACGGCCGAGCGGCAAGGGGTCGAGCGGAGGGGGTCATGGGAAACGGCGGGCGGACCGGCGCGCTTGGGCGCGCGCTTTTGGCTGGATCGGTGCTGGCGCTGCTCGCGGGCTGCAGCTCGATGGAAGAGGCGATGCCCAAGATGCCGCAGATGCCCGACATCTCGTCCTGGTCCTGCGACCGGCCGGGCGAGACCTCGATGCTGGTGGCGCGTCTCTATATGGGCGGCAAGGTCCCGGGCGGCACCTTCATCGGCGAGTTCGAGTGGCAGCAGTTCCTCGCGGCGTCGGTCCTGCCGCGCTTTCCGAAGGGCGTCATGAGCAGCGACGTGGCGCTCAACTACATGGGCGCGTCGGGTGCAGGCGCCCTCCAGGACAATATCAAGCTCCTGACGATCGTGACCCAGGGCGACGACGTGACCGAGGGCAAGCTGACCGCGATCGTGAACGATTTCCGCAAGCGCTTCCCCGGCCAGGCCGTGACGCTGATCGAATCGAGCGATTGCAGCCAGAGCTGGTGACGTAGGCGGGCGGGCGCCGGAAGCGCGCCTAATCGTCGTCCACCTTCGGCATGCAGACGCGCTTCTCGATGCGCGCACGCACCTCGAACTTGCCCCTGAAGCTCACCGTGTAAGGATTGCCCGTCGCGGGCACGACAATCGTGTCGAGCGGCGGCTTGGCCGGGATCCCGTATTCGATCCAGTCGGTCGCTTCATCCTTCGCCGGATCGCGATCGCCCTTCAGCGGCACGCAATCGCAGCCCTCGTCGCACTCGGTCAGCTGCGCGTCCTGGAACTTGAACTTCTTGTTGGCCTTGGCCGCATCGACCGCCTTCTGGAAATCCTCGTCGAGCTCTTTCTCGGTCAGCTTTGCGGGACCGCCCTTGCCGATCGTGCTTGCGGTGTTTTTCGTGCGCCGAAAATCGTAGATTTGCTTCTCGCAGCGCCCCTTGCACGCCATGACGTCCCCCATGGGCCGGTCGAGCCGACGCAACGAAAGGTTGCATTCGGTCGCGGCCATGGCGATCATGGCTCCTCAACTTGATATTAGTCAAGAGACGCGGGTCAGACGGCCTTCCGTCGCCAACTCGTGCCCTGGGCGCCGTCCTCGAGCAGCACGCCCGCAGCCTCGAGCTCGCGCCGTATGCGGTCCGCCTCCGGGAAGTTCGCGTCTTTCTCGCCCGCATAATTTGCAAAATTGGAACGATTAGGAGCAATTTACCCAAAAGCTTTACAATCTACGGGTGCGTACATTATGATTGATGTATGGGATTCGACCAAAAACAATTTCTCGTACTGTTACAGACTGCCGTGGACGGAAATAATCATGATCAATTTTACGGCTTCTGGAACGAGTATGAGAATGAGATTGAGAACTATTTTAATGCTTCTCGAAATGAGACGACTGAAACTTTTCTTGATCTTTTGCAGGACTATTTACTTAAAACCCTGCCATCTGACAATCTAGCAGACATATATATTGATTACTCGAACCCATCGCTTCTCCGGCGTTTACATTTTATTTGTGGTTGCTGGTCGCTACTCGTCGCCAATAACCGATTGATATTCATGAACAAACACGCCAATTACAATTGGCAGGCGTGGATTGGTCACGAGCGTCCAATAAACGAGGCTTATCGGTGGCAAATAAAAGCGAGTCTCGATCACACGTTTGGAATTGGGGGCTACGATCAAAAGATCTTCTATTTCACCCGAGCTGCGGAAGCCGCCGAAGCTGGAACATCGTCTGATTGCATCGCCCTCGGACGCGCCATGCGAGCACAAGCCTTAAAGTTTGAGGGTGATAAGCTAATCCGATTTAAGTCGGAACATCCCAAAATAAGACTGGGAAGGGCAAGAGAAATATTTGGCCGCGCAAAGCAACTTGTCGAAGGGAGACGACAGGGCGAAATATTAGGGTTTTACGAGAAATTGTGCGAAATGCGGGTACATGAATTAAATCTAGATTCAGAAAGCGCTCTACGCGCCCATCGAGATGCCGTTCAATTTGCCCTTAAACTCCCCGAATCGAATTATCTCTTTACGCCCCCTAACCCATGGGCCTCGATTGGGGATTTTGAAAATGAGCGTCTATTTATTATTGCTCTGCGCGTGCTATTTGAAAGCAAGTCCGAAGGCATAGATGAAGCAATCAAGTTAATTCGAGCAATATTATCTGATTGCCCTGATGGCGTACGCCATTCCCATTTGCAAGTTCGTTTGTTATTTCTCGAGGGCCTGCAAGCTACACTGGCTCACAAATCTTTGGCGCGGCTAAAAACGAACGTCATTAAATTTCGCAGAATGTTGGATAAATCTGTCGTACGGCGAGATGATATAGATTTACTGACGTTACTAACTTCTATTCACCAAAAGAGCGATGTCGTTGCGGTTTTGGAACAAGCTCTCACGTTATTTCCGTTTGATTCCCAAGGCAGGGGTGAGGTGTCGTTAGAACGTGCTATTTTATACGGTGCACCGTTGTGGCTACGGCGCTTATATGAACAAAAGGCTGACGCCGAGCGCTCGATATTTTTTACCTGGTTTACCCGCATTATTGTCGATTACCTTTGGTCGATATACGAAAAGAAAAATACGGTGGTTGGGCGCGCGCTATTCCCACGCCCTAAATTATGGCGCGCCTCATTGTCAGAATTGGAAAGCCATTTATCATTGATTATTCCGGCCCTTCACTGGGATGGAGGTGCGCAAGAAGATGCTCTATGGCAGTTATTGAGCGACGTGGGACGTTTTGCGCGCTTAAATGGCCCTATAGCCGAGGACGATCTGCAGACAGCCGTTCTTGCTTCTGAGACACAACTGTTCCCATTGTGTGTAAAATTCGAAAAGGCGAGTAATTCTCCCAACAAGCTATTTATGCACCGTCTCGATGGACGCGGAATTCAATATGAGTACGACACCAAAAATGTCGATCCGCGGCCGATAGCCGTTTCAGGGCAACAAGCTTATCTCAAATCGAGATATCGTACCTATTTGCAACAGCCCTGGGGGCAAGGGAGAAAACCTTTATATCTCTATTCCGCTCCAAATTACCCTGACTTCAAAATTGCGTGTTTAATTGTAGAAGGTCCAAGCGACAAAATATTCTTTGAGGGGATATTAGATCGTATTGAGCCAGGCTGGCAGTGCCTACGAAGTGGAGAGAAGCCGGACCAGTCCTTGATCGAAATTGTGGTATGCGATGGCGCCAATAATGTAGAGCGTGTCTACAAACAGGTCCGCTCAACGAACCGTTTCCACATTCATGCTCCCAGCGCCGACGGTAGCCACGAGCGGATTGTTGTTGTTGTGGATGTCGATCACGAGAATATTCTTTGTAAGGGAGACTTAGCTATGTGTAACCACCGGTTCACTTTAGTACCCGATCTCGAGCGGGCTAATATTAAGGCGTTAAAAACATCAATCGCTCACGTCACCGGTCGTACATTAACGCCGAATGAGGTTAGATTTTTGGATGATTCACCTTTAATGGCGTCCCAAGAGTTCAATTATCGCGTCAATCAGCTATTTTCTTTAGATCTTAAGTCAGTGACCAGTCGTAATGGACATTCGCCATTTTCAGCTGCGCTTGCGAGAACATTTCCAATTCTTGATCTGGAGCCAGCTGGAAAGCTTGTGACGAGCATAATCTATCGCTTGCTTCAATTAGCATTAGGCACAATGTCGTCGTAAATTATGTTATTTTAATACCACTTGGACGGTCCCATTGTTGGATTTTTATTGCGTTCGAAAGGAACCCTCTCTTTAGCCCTTCCGTCGCCAACTCGTGCCCTGAGCGCCGTCTTCGAGCAGCACGCCCGCAGCCTCGAGCTCGCGCCGGATGCGGTCCGCCTCCGGGAAGTTCTTCGCCTTGCGCGCGTCGTTGCGCGCGGCGATGCGCCGCTCGATCTCCGCGGCGCCGAGGCCGCCGGTCTCGTGCGCGCCGCCCTTGAACCAGGCCTCGGGTTCGGAGCCGAGCAATCCCATGAGCGCGCCGCTCGCCTTGAGCTCGGCGGCCAACTCGGCGCGCTCCACCCTGTCGCTTTCCGCGAGCAGTTCGGTCGCGAGCTCGTCGAGGGCGGCGATCGCGCGCGGCGTGTTGAGATCGTCCTCGAGCGCCGCGGTCAAGTCCGCGTCGGGCTCGTGGGCGCGCGTCGGCACGGGAGCGAGCGCCGCGGACGCCAACGCTCGGTACCAGCGGTCGAGGCGCGCCTTCGCCTGCTCGACCGCGGACCGCGTGAAATCGAGCGGCTGGCGGTAATGGGCGGAGAGAAGCACGAGCCGCAACGTCTCGCCCGCGATCCCCTCTTCCAAAAGTTGGCGCACGGTGAGGAAGTTCCCGAGCGACTTCGACATTTTCTCGCCGTTCACCACCACATAGCCGTTATGGAGCCAGAAGCGCGCGAAGGGCTTGTTGTGTGCGCATTCGCTTTGCGCGATCTCGTTCTCATGGTGCGGGAAGACGAGGTCGAGCCCGCCGCCATGGATGTCGAAGCTCTCGCCGAGATGCACCTCGCTCATCGCCGAGCATTCGATGTGCCAGCCCGGCCGTCCGCGGCCCCAGGGACTGTCCCAGCCCGGCTGGTCCGCATCGGACGGCTTCCAGAGCACGAAGTCGGCGGGGTCGCGCTTGTAGGGGGCGACCTCGACGCGCGCACCCGCGATCATCTCCTCGCGGTCGCGCCCCGAGAGCTTGCCGTATTCGGGGTCGGACGGCACGTCGAACAGCACGTGACCCTCGGCCGCGTAGGCGTGGCCGCTTGCGATCAGGCGCTCGATGAGCGCGATCATCTGGGGGATATGCTGGGTCGCGCGCGGCTCGATGTCGGGCGGAAGCGCTCCCAACGCCGCCATGTCGGCGTGGAACGCGTCCGCGGTGCGCGCGGTCAACGCCTCGATCGGCTCGCTGTTCTCGCGCGCGGCGGCGATGATCTTGTCGTCGACGTCGGTGATGTTGCGCGCATAGATCACGCGCCGATAGCGCCGCTTCAAGAGCCGGTAGAGCAGGTCGAACACCACGACCGGCCGCGCGTTCCCGATATGGGCGAAGTCGTAGACCGTGGGCCCGCACACATACATGCGCACGGACGCGGGATCGAGGGGCTGGAACGGCTCCTTCCGGCGCGTGAGCGTGTTGTGGAGGGTGAGGGTCAATCCGGCTCCTTATATCCAAGACGGCGCGCGACGCGCGTTCGGCCGCCTTGTCCTAACAAAAGGCGCGCCCGGGGTCGAGGGGTGCCCAGGCGGAATATCCCAACGACCCGCGCGGCGGCCGCTTATTTCGCCGGCGCTTGCGCGGGCGGCGGTGTGGGCACGGGCGTCGCGGCGGCCGGCGTCTTCGGCGCCTCAATCTTGGCGGGTTGCGCCGGGGGCGGCGGCTCCAGGAGGCGGAAGGAATCCTCGAAGCGCTTCACGTCGGGGTCGAGCTCGCTCCCCGCCGGCCCGCCGGCGATGGTCTGGTAGAGCCTGTCGCCCATGACGTAGAGGCGATAGGTCTGGGTGTAGCCGTCCGCCTCCTGGAAGATCACCTCGCGGCCGACCTCGGTCCCCGCCTGGACCAGCGTGTCGGCGAGGAGGCGCACCGGCTGCCCCGCGACCAGCCGGTCGCGCGCGAGGCCGAGCACGTGGCTCTTGCTGCGCGCCGAGAGTGTCCCGGGCGAATATTGGTCGTAGCTCACGTCGTAGACGATCGGGCCCGACTGCACGAGATATTCGTGGGACGCGACGCCGTCGAGGGTCGCGGGATCGAACTTGATCTTGGGCTCGCCGGGAAAGAGGACGCTGAAGCCGCCCGCCTTCGTGCTGTATTCGCGCCAGAGCTCCGCCGCGTAGGCCAGTTGTGCTGCGAGCGTCGCCGCAAGGGCAAGCGCCAAGGAGGCCGAGAGCGCGAGACGAAGTGCCCGCATGGAGCCAAGCACTTTCACGCGCTCTCGCCCTTGAGGCGTGCGGCCGCCCGCGCGCGGCCGATGAGCGGCAACAGCGAGGCGAGCTCGGGTCCCGCGTCGCGGCCGGTCAGCGCCAAACGCAGCGGATGGTAAAGCGCCTTGCCCTTGCGGCCCGTCTCGCTTTTGAGCGTCTCGGTCCAACGCTTCCAGGTGTCGCCGTCCCACGGCTCGGGCGGCAGGAGCTCGGCCGCGCGGCGCGCGAAGCCCGCATCCTCGATCGCGCTCGCGATCTCGCCATGGACGACGCGCCACCAGATCGCGGCATCGTCGAGGCGCGAGAGATTGCCGCGCACCGCGTTCCAGAACGCGGCGTCGGCGCCCTCGAGCCCGAGGGCCGCGAGACGCGCGGCGACCTCGTCGAACGGGGTCTCGTGCAGCAGGCGCGCATTGAGCCGCTTCAGCTCCTCGGGATCGAATTTGGGCGTCGAGCGGCTGAAATGGGAAATGTCGAACGCGGCCACGAGCGAGTCGAGCGTGCGCTTGGGCTCGATCGCGTCCGACGAGCCGAGCGTTGCGAGCAGACTCGCGAGCGCCATGGGCTCGATCCCGCTCCCGCGCAGCTCGGCGATCGAGAGGCTGCCGAGGCGCTTCGAGAGGCTCGCCCCGCTCGCATCCACGAGAAGCGGCAAATGTGCGAAATGCAGGCGCGCCGCGTCGCCGCCCAAGGCAGCATAGAGCTCGATCTGGGGTGCTGTGTTCGCGACATGATCCTCGCCGCGGATCACGTGGCTGATGCCGAGCTCGAGATCGTCGACCACGGAAGAGAGCGTGTAAAGCGGCCGCCGATCCGCGCGCACGAGGACCGGGTCCGAGAGATGGCCCGGCTCGAAACGTGACCGGCCGCGCACGAGATCGTCCCATTCGACCGCACGGTCCGAGAGCTTGAAGCGCCAATGAGGCAGCCGCCCCTCGGCTTCGAGCTTGCGCCGCGCATTCGCATCGAGCCGCAGCGCCGCGCGGTCGTAGACCGGCGGCAGCTTCCGCGCGAGCTGCACCTTGCGTGCCAACGCCAATTCCTCCGGCGTCTCGTAGCAGGGATAAAGGCGGCCGGCCGCCATCAATTTCTCGACCGCGGCGGCGTAGGGCGCGCTGCGGTCGGACTGGCGCACGCGCCGGTCCCACGTAAGCCCGAGCCAAAGGAGATCGCGCTCGATTGCGACCGCGTATTCGTGGGTCGAGCGCTCGAGGTCGGTATCGTCGAGGCGCAACGTGAAGCTCCCGCCCGCGCGCTTCGCGAACAGCCAGTTGACCAGGCCGATGCGGATGTTGCCGACATGGAGCCGGCCGGTCGGGCTCGGCGCGAAACGGACCGCGACGTTCATGGCGCGGCGATCGGCTCGGCGCTCACGGAAACGACGTCGCCCCCCACCCTTCCCTCCCCCTCAAGGGGGGAGGGGAATCTTGCGGCGGCGCTCTTTTTTGCCCCTCCCCGCTGGAGGGGGATGGTGGCGACGCGCAAGCGTCGCCGGGTGGGGGGGTGCGGCGCCATGCTCAGCCCTTGAAGCGGTTCGTGATCGGGTAGCGCCGGTCGCGCCCGAAGGCGCGGCGCGTGAGCTTGACGCCGGGCGCGGCCTGGCGCCGCTTGTACTCCGCGAGGTCGAGCATGCGCCAGACGCGCTCGACGGTCTCGAGCTCGTAGCCGAGGGCCGCGATCTCGGCCGGGCGCATCTCGCGCTCGATCAGGCATTCGAGGATGCCGTCGAGCACCTCATAAGGCGGGAGCGTGTCCTGATCGGTCTGATTGGGCTTCAATTCCGCGCTCGGCGCCTTGGTGAGGACGCGCTCGGGCATGACGCGGCCCGCGGGTCCGAGCGCGCCCTCGGGATGGGTCTGGTTGCGCCAGCGCGAGAGCGCGAAGACCGTGGTCTTGTAGACGTCCTTGAGCACGTTGTAGCCGCCGCACATGTCGCCGTAGAGGGTCGCGTAGCCGACCGAGAGCTCGGACTTGTTGCCGGTCGTGAGCAGCATCTTGCCGGTCGCGTTCGAGAGCGCCATGAGCACGAGGGCGCGCGCGCGCGGCTGGATGTTCTCGGCGGTCAAGTCCTTGGGTGCCGAACCGAGGGACGGCGTCAGCATGGCTTCGAACGAAGCGACCGCGGGCGCGATCGAGACCGTGTCGAGCTTGGAGCCAAGAAGCTTCGCGATCGCCTCGGCGTCCTCCATGCTCTCGCTCGAGGTGTAGCGCGACGGGAGCCGCACGCACTCGACGCGGCCCGCACCCAACGCGTCGACCGCGACCGCGGCGGTGAGCGCCGAATCGATACCGCCCGAAAGTCCCACGAGCGTGCCCGGAAAGCCGTTCTTGTTCACGTAGTCGCGCACGCCCAGCATCATCGCCTGGTAGATGGAATCGAGCCCGTTGCGCACGGTCTCAATGGGGGCCTCGACGCAGCGCCAGCCGCCCGCCACGCGTTTCCATTTAGTGAGAATGATCTCTTCGCGCCACGCGCGCGCCTGGGCCGCGAGCTTGAAATCGGCATTGAGCGCGAAGGACGCGCCGTCGAACACCAGCTCGTCCTGGCCGCACACCTGGTTCACGTAGACGAGCGGCAGGCCGGTCTCCCGGACGCGTTCGAGCGCGAGCTGGATGCGCTCGTCGCCCTTGTCCGCCTCGAAGGGCGAGCCGTTGATCACCACCAGCATCTCGGCGCCGGTCTCGGCGAGCGTCTCGCTCACGTCGGGGAGCCACATGTCCTCGCAGATCTGCAAGCCGAGCCGCACGCCCTTGAAGACGATCGGGCCCGGCGCGGGTCCCGCCGCGAAGACGCGCTTTTCGTCGAACACGCCGTAGTTCGGGAGCTCGTGCTTGAAGCGCAGCGACGCGATGCGCCCGCCGTCCAGCAGAAGGGCCGCGTTGTAGAGCTTCCCCTCGCTTCTCCACGGAGCGCCCACGATGAGCGCCGGGCCGCCGTCGGCCGTCTCGCGCGCGAGCGCTTCGACCGCCGCCTCGACCGCGTCCTGGAACGCGGGCTTCAAGACCAGATCCTCGGGCGGATAGCCGGCGACGCAAAGCTCGGTCCCGACCATGAGATCGGCGCCGCGTTTGGCCGCCTCGGCGCGCGCGGCACGCAGCTTCGCCGCGTTGCCGGCGATGTCGCCGACCGTCGGGTTGAGCTGGGCGAGGGCTATGGAAAGCTCGTCGGTCATGGTCCGGTTTCGAGTGCGCGCGGGCGCTCAAATGGGGCTGCAAGGCGAGGCGCGAGATGCCGTGGCGCATCCTCGCACGAACCGGCCGGCGCCTCACGCCCAATCGGCTAACGCCTTGGGACGGCGGGAGAAATAAGACCGGGGAAAGGGCGTGTCAATGGCGCCATTCAATACGGAACGTACGCGAGCAGGACGCCCGTGCGCGCATCGACGAACAGGCAGTAATCCCACCCAATTGCTACTTTCCCGTCTGGTCGCGTGGTGAAGTTGTAGCTGACGAGGTAGTATCGCTTATCCTTCAGCACGTCCTTGATTCGATTCAGGTATGCCATCTTGCCTTTCGCCGCTTCGTCCGTGGCCGTGGTCAGCGCGACGAGCTTCGGGTCGGAGATTAGATCGAGGCAGTCATTGTGACTTCCCTCGTATTCGCGGACCGTCTCGGAAATCGGCGGAAAGATCCCGTAGCGCCCCATGAATTCGTCCGCCGTCGCCCGGGCTTCGCGCGCCGGGATGTCGGCCTGTGCGCAAGCGACGACTGCTCCGGCGAATGCACAGACCTGCGCCATTCGCGTCCAATGCCGGCCCCGCCGCCGTCGTCGCACGCCCGATTCGAAGCGGCACGACATGGAATCGCCTCCTCGTCAATATCGGCCGATGCTGGACCGCATGCGCGTCGACGGGTCGTAAACGAGCGTGTTGCCGTTTACGGTTCCAACATAGACCTTGGCGCCGTGCTCGTGCGCCCACGGGCCATCCTGGTCTTGCCCGGGCACATATCTTTTAGCGCTCCACGTGCCCGATGAGCACGCCCGTCCTCGCATCGACGAACAGGCAATAATTCCAGCCGATGCCGATTTTTCCATTTGGCTTTCTGGTAAAGTTATAATCGACGAGGTAATACGTTCTATCGCGCAATTTTTCCTTCATTCGATTCATGTATTCCGTCATTCCCGCGGCCGCTTCCGGCGTGAGAGCGATGACCGCGATCAATGCTGGGTCGGAGATAAAATCGAGGCAGTCATTGTGACTTCCCTCGTATTTTTCGACTTTGGTCGAGAAAGGAGGGAAGACCCCATATTGCCCCATCGCATTGTCCGCCACGGCCTTGGCTTCGCTAGGCGTAATGTCCGGGGCCGGGGTACATGCGGACGGAAGGCCGAGCATCGCGCATAGCGACAAGGCCGTAATCCAGGTTCGGATTGACGAACACGTTCTCACGACTCTGTCGATTCGATACGCCATGCGCCATATCCTCGTCAGAACCGCCCAATATTGGAGTGTTCCCGCGTCGCGGGATTGTAAAGCATGGTATTTCCGCTGACGGTTCCAACATAAACATTGGCGCCATTCTTGTGTGACCAGATAATGGCATAAGGAGGCACTACGTCCTGCTGCCAATTCCCCCCGGAAAAAACGTCGCCTATATTCAGCGGAGATGCCACCATCGTATAATATGCGCCAACGACCGTTGCCCCATCCGGGACCATGTCCTGTGCATCCGAGGGGTCTGGGGGATTGAACGAATTTCCTTCGACCATCCCCGTGGCATTTACGTTGCCATCCCGGTCCATGTAGATCAGACCTGCGCGGGGCAGGTTATCGCTCCTAGATTTCGCCATCGCGTTTGCGATTGCATTGCGCGCAACGGCGTCCTCAGCGTCCTCTTTCGCCTGATCGTCAGGCGGCAAATGCTCGCCGCCAAAGGGTGGGACCCCTTCGCCCGGCTTGTATCCGACTTCGGTAAAAATCGCGTCGCCGCCGCCAGTCGTCCATTGGCCGCCCCCGGGTGCGCCGGCGGGCAGGCGCGGCTCGCCGGCCCGGTTGGGATTGTAGCGTTCGAGCCGTGGCTTCTCGCCGGGCGCGCGCCGGATCGCGCGATCGGCCTTGGCCAAGCGCATTGCCGCCGCCTCGTCCGGCAAAGGATCGATTTCGGCGTGGACCAAAAGGATATTCGCGAGTGCCAGGTCGCCCTTCTCGAGCGCCGCCGAAACCGCGCGCAGGCTCGACATCAGGAGCGCCGTGGGCACATGGCACCCGTAGCCGACGCGCAGGAGACGCGCGAGTGCCGATGGATCGCGCGGCCGAAAACGCGCGCGGCCATCGCGATCTAGAACGCACTCGAGCAACGCCGTGCCGCGCCCGAGGAAAGCACCTCGCTCGGTGCAATAGGCATGGCGTCCGTCGTCGGCGAGCCGGAAGACTCGGACGCCGGGGAAGGCTCGGGCGATCTCGTCGAGCATCGGCATGGCCGGTCCCTTCTCGCAGCCTCGGCGTAGCGTACACCATAATGGTGTAAATGCGGAGCGGCGTCAAGGGAAATGACAAGCCGAACTTCTATTTGGACGGGAGCCGGGAAACGCCTAGACGAACGCTACTTCTGCCGCAACAGCCACTCGCGTCCGACCTTGACGCGCGGCGTGCCGTCATAGGCGACGATGTCGGCGGTAGCATAGGTCTCGGACCAGTTCTCGGGCAGATAGGAGCCGGTGCCGATCGCATCGATGGGCGCCTTGGCGGCGGCCATGACCTTGCATTTCGCGGGATTGAAGCCCGACGAAGCGACGATCTTGACCTTGTCGAAGCCGGCTGCATCGAGCTTCTCGCGCAAGTGCCAGATGGCGGCGGCGGAAACGCCGGTCCCGATCAGGTAACGCAACTCGGTGTCGCTGCGGTAGCCGCGGATCGCGTCGGGGGCGTTGCGCTCGAGGACGGCGTAGGAGGCCGGCGGGTCGAGCCCCTCGACGAAACGCCCGCCCGCCGTGTCGAGGCGGACCGAGAGCTCGCCGCGACTCGCGAGCTCGGGAAAGCGCCGGCACACTTCGAGCGAATCCGTGACCTCGCGCCCGAAATAATCCACCAGCACGGTTAGCGGCACGCTCGGGTTCGCCTCGTGGAACATCTCGGCCGCGCGCACGGTCGTGCCCGCGTAGCCGATGAGCGCGTGGGGCATGGTGCCGAGCCCGCGCGGCTGGCCGAAGTAATGCGCGGTCGCGTCGGTCGCGTTGCCGACGAAGCCTTTCGCTCCCACCTTGCGCCGCGCGCGGTCCGAGCCGACCGAGGCGGCGTAGGCCATCATCTCCGCCATCTCCGAGCCCGCGCAATGGCGCGCGTCGAAGGCGAGGAAGGCGACCTGCGGCAGGTCCGCGCACATGGTGAAGGCGTTGTAGGCGGCGACGCAGGCGGCGCCGATCTTCTGGAGATAAAGCGTCTCGAGATCGACTAGGTGATAGAGCGAGCCCGAAATGTACATGAGCGGCTCACCCGCCCCCACCCAGCGTCCTTCGGCATAGACGAGGTCAATGTCGAATTTCGTCTGGCGCCGCGCGGCGACGTCCTCGAGCCAGTCGATCGCGAGGCGGGGGGCCGAGACCACCGGCCGGCGCAGGAACACCGCGTAGGTCGCGCGCGTGTCGCCGAAGCGCTGCACCACTTCCTTGGTGCGCGTGAAATAGGCGTCGGTGAGACGCGGGATCTCGTCGGGTCCGGGCTCGATCGCCGGCGGCTTCGGGTCGGGAGCGTTCATGGCGCGCGGCACTCGCTCTCGTCGCGGGAGGCTGAGCCTAGAAGGCGGGCGCCGATCCGGTCAAGAATGGTTTACGCAGCGGTCCCGGTCTCGGCTCTCGTCCTTCGAGACGGGGCCCGCGGCCCCTCCTCAGGACGAGGAATACCCTTCACCTACGACCCTCGCCCCATCCCGAGGAGCCTGCGAAAGCAGGCGCCTCGAAGGATGGGGCGGCAAAATCACCCCGCCGCCGCGACCTTCTTGGCCGCCCCTTGGCGCAGCTCCTTGAGCTCCTCGGCGATGAGGAAGGCGAGCTCGAGCGCCTGGGAGCCGTTGAGGCGCGGGTCGCAATGGGTGTGGTAGCGATCCGAGAGGTCGCTTTCCTTGATCGCCTGGGCGCCGCCGGTGCATTCGGTCACGTCTTGGCCGGTCATCTCGAAATGGACGCCGCCCGCGAAGCTGCCCTCGGCCTGGTGCACGTCGAAGAAGTGGCGCACCTCGCCGAGGATGCGGTCGAAGGCGCGCGTCTTGAAGCCGGACTTGGTCTTGACCGTGTTGCCGTGCATGGGATCGCACGCCCAGAGCACCGCGCGGCCCTCGCGCAAGGTGGCGCGCAGGAGCGGCGTGAGCTTGGCCTCGACCTGGTCCGCCCCTGTGCGCGCGATGAGCGTCAAGCGCCCGGGCTCGTTCGCCGGATTGAGCGCGTCGATCAGGCGCAAGAGCTCGTCGGGCGTCATCGAGGGGCCGCATTTCAAGCCGAGCGGATTCCTGATGCCGCGCGCGAACTCGACATGGGCGCCGTCGAGCTGGCGCGTGCGGTCGCCGATCCAGACCATGTGGGCCGAGCAGTCGTAATAGTCGCCGGTCGTGCTGTCGAGGCGCGTGAGGGCGCGCTCGTAGGGCAGCAGCAGCGCCTCGTGGGACGTGTAGAACGAAACCTCGCGCACCGCGCGCGACGTCGCCGAGGTGAGGCCGCACGCCTCCATGAAGCCGAGCGCCTCGGCGATGCGGCCCGCCAGCTCCTCGAAGCGCGCGCCGGCCGAGCTCTTGCGCACGAAATCCTGGTTCCAGCGATGCACCTCGTGGAGGTCGGCATAGCCGCCGAGCGCGAAGGCGCGCACGAGGTTGAGCGTCGCGGCCGACTGGTTGTAGGCCTGCACCATGCGCTGCGGATCGGGAAGCCGCGCCTCGAGGTCGAACTCGATGCCGTTGATGATGTCGCCGCGATAGCTCGCGAGCGTCACGCCGTCCTTGGTCTCGGTCTCGTCCGAGCGCGGCTTCGCGAACTGGCCCGCCATGCGCCCGACCTTCACGACCGGCATCCCGGCACCGTAGGTGAGCACGACGGCCATCTGGAGGAACACCTTGAAGGCGTCGCGGATGTTGTTGGCGGAGAACTCGGCGAAGCTCTCGGCGCAATCGCCGCCCTGGAGCAGGAACGCCTTCCCCTCGACCGCGCGCGCGAGCTCGGCCTTCAGGTTGCGCGCCTCGCCCGCGAAGACGAGCGGCGGGTATTTCGCGAGCTGGGCCTCGGCGCGCGCAAGCGCCGCCGCGTCCGGATAGTCCGGCGCCTGGCGCGCGGGCTTGGTGCGCCAGCTGTCGGGATTCCAATTGCTCGGCGCGCGCTGGGCGGCCATGCGTCTCTCCGTCTCGAGCGATCTCGCGAAGGCCCGCTATATACGCCCAAGCCCCCCGGGTTTCCAGGAGAAAAGGCG
>DATJLQ010000110.1:0-1334 GCA_035509415.1 Alphaproteobacteria bacterium | reverse complement strand
AGCAGGCGATCGAGTCCGGCGCGAAGGCAGCGGCGAAAAGCCAAGCGAAAGACGTGAATTCGCTGCTGCGCGAAATTCCGTCTGTCGACGAATTGCTCGGACGTCCGCATCTCGTGGAGCTGGCGGAGCGGGCCGGACGCGGCGTCGTGACCCAGACGGCGCGAAACGTCCTCGCCGATCTGCGCGCCAAGCTGAAATCGGGCGCGAACGGTTCGGGAAGCGCCGAGGCAGCGCTTCAGATAGAAGCCATCGAGGCGCGCGTGGCGGCTGACGTCGAGGCACTGCTCGCGCCGTCGCTGCGCCGGGTGATCAACGCGACCGGCGTGATCCTGCACACGAATCTGGGCCGCGCGCCGCTCGCCAAAACGGCGATTGTTCAAATTGCCGAAACGGCCACGCACTACTCGAATCTCGAATATGACGTCGAAAAAGGCGCGCGCGGCAAGCGGGACGTGCACACGGCGCGGCTGCTCGCGGAGCTTTCGGGCGCGGAGGCGGCGATCGTGGTCAATAACAACGCCGCCGCCGTCTTCCTGATCCTCAACACCCTTGCGAAGGGCGCCGAGGTAGTCGTCTCGCGCGGCGAGCTGATCGAAATCGGCGACGGATTCCGCATCCCGGACATCATGTCCGAAAGCGGCGCGGTGCTGCGCGAAGTCGGCACCACGAATCGCACGCGCATTCGCGACTACGAGCGGGCCATCAACGACCGGACGCGGTTGCTGCTGCGCGTGCATCCATCGAATTTCCGCATCAGCGGATTCACCGAGCGCCCGTCGCTCGAAGAACTCGTCGCGCTCGGCCGCCGCAAGAAGGTCCCCGTGTTCGAGGATCTCGGCTCGGGACTCGTCACGGACCTGAGCGCGAACGGCATCGCCGAGCCGCTGGCGCGCGAAAGCGGCCGCGCGGGCGTGGCGCTGATTTCATTCAGTGGCGACAAACTGCTCGGCGGGCCGCAGGCCGGCATCATCGCCGGCAGGCAAAAGATGGTCGAGCGCATCCGCCGCAATCCGCTTTTCCGCGCGCTGCGCGTCGACAAACTGACCATCGCCGCGCTCGAGACCACGCTCAAGGCCTACCATCGTGGCGCACTCGACGAAATTCCCACGGTGCGCATGATTCGTCTCAGCGCGGACGACATCGGCAGCCGTGCCATGGCTTTCGCCGATTTCCTCCGCGAGGCGCTGCCTGCCGACGCCGAAATTCAGGTCCGCGCGGGATTTTCCGTGATCGGCGGAGGCTCCACGCCGGACCAGAAACTGCCGACGCACCTGATCGCGCTCGCGAGCCGCATCCATTCCGCCGCGCTGCTCGAAGAGCGCCTGCGCAAGCCC
>DATJLQ010000109.1:0-6430 GCA_035509415.1 Alphaproteobacteria bacterium | reverse complement strand
GGACGGGTTCGCGAGCCGCGGCGTCTCGGCCTCGAGCCGGCCAGCGTCGAAGAAGCGCGCGGGCACGTCGAGCGATGCGGCCGCCGCGTGAAGCGCGGGCTCGTCCATCTTGAGATCGAGCGAGACGAGGCACGCGACCGCCGCGCGCGCGAGGCCCGCATCGGCGAGGCATCGCTCGATCAGGGCCGCGACCTCGTCCGCCGGTGCGTTGCGCTCGCACCCGATACCGACGGCGAGCACCGCCGGATGGTAGACGAGCCGCGTCGGCGACCCGCGCTCGGCGTATGGGGTCGCCGATATCGCCAACGCGCCCGCGGGATCGAGCGGCAAGGCGCTCGCCTCGATCCAGGGTGCCGAGCCTTCGAGCCGCACGCGCGCCCCCGAGAGCAACGCGCTCGCGAAGTCCTTCACGTGCTCGGGATTGGCCAAGCGCCAACCCGTAGGCGGCTCGTCGAGGGCGAGGCCGAAGCGCAAATCGCCCGCGGTCGTGATCGCAGGACCCACGCCGAGGGCTGCACCGATGCGACGCGCGAGGTCGTTGGCGCCGCGATGGCCGCCAAGGAGCGGCACGACCGCGCTGCCGTCCTCGGCGAGCGCGATCACCGCCGGCTCCGCGCGCTTTTGCGCAAGCCTGGGGGCAAGCGCGCGAATCAGAATCCCCGCGGCGCAAAGGCCAACAATGGGCATGTCGCGCGCGAAGAGATCGCCGAGATGGGCTGCCAAATCCTCGAATGGGACGTCGCAGCCGGAGACGCGACGCGCGAGCCCGTGAAGCCTCGCGCCCCGAATCGCCGCCGCGACGCGACGCGCCGTGGGCACGGCGCTTGCGCTCAACAGCACGAGGGCGATCTCGCGCGACGCGCGCTCGAAATTTTCGTGTCCGCTTGTCGCCCGGCTCATCGCTCCACCCATCGCCATGCCTCGCCGCGCCGGTGAAGGAGGATCATCGAGAAATACGGCACCTCGGCCGGCTCGATCGCGTCGAGCGGCAGGATGCGTTGGTTGGCGAGGCTCGCGCGCTCGACGTAACGCGCCTGTCCGGCGAGGCCGAGCCGCATGAGGACCGCGCGTACTTTCGCGAAATGGCGCCCGAGCTTCACGATCGCCGCCGCCTCGACGCCGTCGAGCCGCGCTGCCAACGCCGCCTCGTCGAGGGTCGCGGGAATGACCGCGAGCACGTCGTCGCGCGCCGCGAGCCCATGGCCGAGGACGGCGGCACAGGCCATGAGCGAGCTCACCCCGGGCACCACCTCGACCCGGAACGCGCCCGCAAGGCGGCCCGCGAGATACATGAAGGAGCCGTAGAAGAACGGATCGCCTTCGCACAGGACAGCCACGTCGCGTCCGCTGTCGAGCTCGCGCGCGATTTCGGCCGAGGCACGCCCATAGGCGCTTTGCGCCGGCGCGCGCTCGGGGGTCATGGGGATGGCGATCGGAATCTCGCGCTTGTCCGGTGCGAGCCAGTGCTTGACCACGTCGCGCGCGAAGCTCCTGCCGTCCTCGAGCGAGGGGTAGGCCACGACGGGTGCCGCGCGCAAAATCCGCAGCGCCTTGAGCGTCAGAAGCTCGGGGTCGCCCGGCCCGACGCCGAGGCCGTAAAGCGTGCCGCTGCGCGCGCCGTTCATGATTTCGCCGCCGCTCATGGCTTCGCCGCCGCCCATTGCACCACCGCGCGCGCGGGGCGCCAGCCCATGCGCTGGCCGATGGGCTCGGCGCGCTCGATTGCGATGCGCACCAGCTCGCCGCCCACGCGCCCGTGCCACTCGACGAGCTTCGCCTCGCCCTCGAGGGTCACCGCGTTCGCAACCAGGCGTCCGCCGGGCGCGAGCGCTGCCCAGCACGCCTCGATCACGCCCGCGTGGGCACTGCCGCCGCCGACGAAGACGGCATCGGGCGCCGCGAGCCCTTGGAGCGCCTCGGGTGCCGAACCCGCGACGATCTCGAGCCCAGGCGCGCCGAGGGACGCGGCATTGTCGGCGATGAGGCGGCGGCGCGAAGCGTCGGGCTCGATCGCGATCGCGCGCCGAGCACCCGGGACGCGCATCCATTCGATCGCGACCGAGCCGCAGCCGGCCCCCACGTCCCACAAAAGACCGCGCGGGCCGGGTGCGAGCTTCGCCAACGTGACGGCGCGCACCTCGCGCTTGGTGAGCTGGCCGTCATGGCGGAACGCGTCGTCGGGCAGGCCGGGCACGCGCGCGCGGACGATCGCGCCCGGCTCGGCCACGCATTCGATCGCGACGAGATTGAGGTCGGCCACGTCGTTGGCGCGCCAATCCGCGGCCGTGCCGGCGAGGATGCGCTCGCGCGGACCGCCCAAGCGCTCCAAGGCCCAGAGCCGGCTTCTTCCATAACCGTGCGCGCGCAAGTGTCCGGCGACCGCGGCAGGTGTTGCGCCATTCTCGCTCAACGCGAGAAGGCGCGCGCCGGACTCAAGCCAGGCATTGAGCAAGTCGAGCGGCCGGCCGTGAAGCGAGAGCGTGCCGGTTTCGGCGACGCTCCAGCCGAGGCGCGCGCAAGCGAGGCTGAAGGAGGACGGCGCGGGCACCACGATCGTCTCCTCGACTGGGACGCGCGCGGCGAGCGTGGCACCGATGCCGTAATGCATGGGATCGCCGCTCGCGAGCACCGTCACCCTGCGGCCGCGCGCGCGCAGAAGCGCCTGGATGCCGTCCTCGAGCGGGCTCGGCCAGGCGACGCGCTCGATGCCGTTCGCGGGAATCATCGCGAGCTGCCGCGCGCCACCCACCAGGAGCTCGGCGTCGGCGACGAGGGCACGGCCGGCGCCCGAGACGCCGTCGAGCCCGTCCTCGCCGATGCCGACGATGGCGAGCCAGCGGCCCGCGCGTGGGTTCATGGCCCGTCTGCCAATGGCCCGTCTCCCGACGGCCCGTCTCCCGATGGTCCATCTCCCGATGCGAGCGCGTTGACCGCCGCGGCCGCGAGCGCGCTGCCGCCGCGCCGGCCGAGAAGGGTCAGATACTCGATCCCGCGGCTGTTTGCGACGAGCGCTGCCTTCGCCTCGGCGGCGCCCACGAAGCCCACGGGAAAGGCGAGAATCGCCGCGGGATGCGGTGCCCCCTCGTCGATCATCTCGAGGAGCCGGAAGAGCGCCGTGGGCGCGTTCCCGATCGCAACCACGGCGCCCGCGAGCCGGGGACGCCAGAGCTCGAGTGCCGCCGCCGAACGCGTGGTGCCGCGCTCGGCCGCAAGGGCCGCGACCTCGGGCGCATCGAGGGTCGCGATCACTTGATTGCGCGCCGGCAAACGCGCCTTCGCGATCCCGTCCGCGACCATCCGCGCGTCGCACAGGATCGCAGCGCCTCCCCCAAGCGCCGCGCGCGCAACCCTCGTGACGTCGCGCGAGAAGGCGAGCGCAGCCGCAATCTCGGGCATGCCGCAGGCGTGGATGAGCCGCACCGCAACCGGCTCGAGGTCGCGCGGCAAATGCGCGAGGTCCGCCTCGGCCCGGATGGCGGCGAAGGAGCGCCGATAGATTTCGGCCGGATCGCGCAGATACTCGATCATGCTCACGCGCCGCGTTCGGGTTTCTTTCCGTCGAGGACCAGGGTCTCGAGGCGCGGCGTGCCGGCGGGAAGCCGCTCGAGAGTCTTCGGCCCGAGCGGATGGTCCGCATGGGGATAGGGATGATGGCCGTGTCCATGCCCGTTCCCAGGATCGTGCATATGGGCGTGCGCGTGGGTGTGCGTATGGGTGTGCGCGTGGTCGTGCGCATGGGCATGGGATTGCGCGCCCGTGCCGATACCCTCGACATGATGGTGGTGGCTCGCTTGGGGCAGCGCCACCTCGTCCTCGAAGCCGAGGAGCTGAACCCGGTACTTGCAGAGCTGGCAATTCATGTTGCCGGTGCCGCGCTCGATCTCGGCCAAGCGCTCGAGCGCGGTCTCGATCACGAGCGGATGGTCCTTGAGGTAGGAAGCGGTGACGAACTCGATCTCCGGATGGCGTGCCGCGACGAGCGCCGTGTGCGCGTAGATGCGTTTCACCAGCACGCCGCTGAAAAGGAAATAGGGGAAGACCACGATGCGCCGGTAGCCGAGCTTGGCCGCGTGCTCGAGCGCGGGCTCGACCATGGGGAAAGTGACGCCCGAATAGGCGGTCTCGCCCCAGCCGAAGCCGAGCCCTTCCCAGAGGAGCCGCGTCACCTTGGCGATCCAGGAATTCGCGTCCGGGTCCGACGTGCCGCGGCCGACCACCATGAGCAGCGTCTCGGCGCGTGCGATGCCCGGCTGCGCGCGCGCGCGCGCCGCCTCGACCGAATCCGCCGCCGCGCGCATCATCTTCGCATCCAGGCCGAAATCGCGTCCGAGCCGAATCGAGACCTCGGGATGCTCCGCCTGATAGCGGTTCAAGACCGACGGCACGTCGTTCTTGACGTGGCCGGCCGCGAACAGCATGCAGGGAAGTGCGAGGATTTCGTCGCAGCCGCGCGCGACGAGCGCATCGAGCCCCTCGCGGATGATCGGGCGCGCGAATTCGAGGAAGCCCCATTCGACCTCGTGGTCCGCGAGGCGCGCCCGGAGCGCGCGCGCGAACGCCTCGAATTCCGCGATCGCCTCGCCGTCGCGGCTGCCATGGCCGCACAGCATGATGCCGGTCTTCCTCATCCGATCCTCCAGAGCTTGGGGGCACCTTCGGCCGCCCTTGTGTCGGACACGTCGAACGCGCGCGCGGCCGCGATGAGCCCGTCGATGTCGAGGTGGGTCTCGAGATGGGTCGCGAGCCGGTCGAGGGTCGTCTCGATCCCAGCCTCGTAATCGACGCCGCTCGCAAGGCGGCGCTTCACGCGGTCGAGGAACCGGTGGCGGAACGCGTCGCCCGCGAAAAGTCCGTGGAGATAGCAGCCCATGATTCGGCCACCCTTCGCGACGGCTCCGTCTGGGCGCCCCTCGAGCTCGAGCATCGGCCGCGTGGCGTCGGGGCCCGAGGTTGAGCCCATATGCATCTCGTAGCCGCGTACCGCGGTCCCGCTCGCGATCTCCCGGCCCGCGGCGGCGGCCAAGCGCTTTTCGCGGCCGATCGCCGTCGCGACGTCGATGAGGCCGAGGCCGCGCGCAACGCCGGGTGGGCCTTCGATTCCGTCCGAATCGGCGACCTCGGTCCCGAGCATCTGGTAGCCGCCGCAAAGCCCGAGCACCGCACCGCCGCGCCGCGCATGGGCCAGGAGATCGATCTCCCAACCGCAGGCGCGGAGATACGCGAGATCGGCAACGGTCGCCTTCGAGCCCGGAAGAATCACGAGGTCCGCGTCGCCCGGAATGGGGGCGCCGTCCTTGAGCTGCACGAGCGCGACGTCGGGCTCGGCGCGCAAGGGATCGAGATCGTCGAAGTTCGAAATGCGCGGATAGCACAGGACCGCGATCCTGATCGCGCGCGGGCCGCGCTCGATCGATCGATCGAGATCGGGAGAATGCTCGGTTGCGTGATCGAGGCCGAGGGAATCCTCGGCCGGAAGCCGGCTCGCCTCGGCGAACCAGGGGATCGTGCCGAAGCTCGGCCAGCCCGTGCGACGCGCGATCTCGGCGACCCCGTCCGCGAACAGGCTCGCGTCGCCGCGAAACTTGTTGACGGCGAAACCCAGCACATGCTTGCGCTCGGCCTCGTCCAAAAGTGCTTGGGTGCCGACCAGCTGGGCGATGGCGCCGCCGCGCTCGATGTCGGCGAGGAGCAGCACCGGCACGCGCGCAGCCAATGCGAAGCCCATGTTCGCGATGTCGCCCGCGCGCAGATTGATCTCGGCCGCACTCCCCGCCCCTTCCACCAGCACGAGATCGGCATCGCGCGCAAGCCGCGCGAAGCTCTCCAACACGCGCGGCAAGAGCGTCGCGCGCAGCGCCTGGTACTCGCGCGCGGTCGCGTTCCCGAGCACGCGGCCCTGGACCACGATCTGGGCGCCGCTCTCGCCCTGGGGCTTGAGTAACACCGGGTTCATGTCGACGCTCGGAGCCACGCGCGCGGCGCGCGCCTGGAACGCCTGGGCGCGGCCGATTTCGCCGCCATCCGCGGTCACCGCGGCGTTGTTCGACATGTTCTGGGGTTTGAAGGGAAGGACGCGCAGGCCGCGCCGCGCAAGCGATCGGCAAAGCCCGGCCACGAGCAGCGACTTCCCCACGTCGGAGCCGGTGCCTTGGACCATGAGCGAGAAGGCGCCCATCAGAACTCGATCCCCTTCTGCGCCTTCACCCCCGCCTGGAACGGGTGCTTCACGAGGGTCATCTCGGTGACCAGGTCGGCAATCTCAACGAGCTCGGGCTTGGCGTTGCGTCCGGTGACCACGACATGGAGCCGCTCGGGCCTGCGCGCGAGATATCCGACCACGTCCGCGAGCGGCAGGTGATCGTAGCGCAGCACGATGTTGAGCTCGTCGAGGATCACGAGGTCGTAACGCGGCCGCTCGCCCCGGCAGGCC
>DATJLQ010000108.1:0-4889 GCA_035509415.1 Alphaproteobacteria bacterium | reverse complement strand
TTGGCGCCGTTCTCGAGGATGCGGCGCGCGAGATAGGCGAGCAGCGTCTCGTGGCTTCCGACCGGCGCATAGATGCGGCAGGGCCGCTTCAAGGGCCGCACCACCTCGCTATAAAGCGGCTCGCCCATGCCGTGAATGCACTGGAATTCGAATTGTCCCGTGTGGAACGCCGGCCCGGCGAGATGATAGATGGTCGCGAGGGTCTGGGCGTTGTGGGTCGCGAATTGGGGGAACACGGCGTCCGGGGCGCCAAGCAGCTTCCGCGCGCAGGCGACGTAGGCGACGTCGGTATAGGTCTTGCGCGTATAGACCGGGAATCCCTCGAGCCCGTCGAGCTGCGCGCGTTTGATCTCGGCGTCCCAATAGGCGCCCTTGACGAGGCGCACCATGAGCCGGTGGCGCGTGCGGCGCGCGAGATCGATCACATAGTCGATCGCGTAGGGGCAGCGCTTGCCGTAGGCCTGGATCACGAAGCCGATGCCGCGCCAGCCCTCGAGCTCGGGGTCGGCGCACAATGCCTCGAGGAGCGGCAGCGAGAGCTCGAGCCGGTCCGCCTCCTCGGCGTCGATGTTGAGTCCGATCTCGTAGCGCCGCGCGAGGCGCGCGAGGCTCAGGAGGCGCGGCAGCATCTCGGCCATGACCCGGCCCGATTGCGCGCGCGCGTAACGCGGATGCAGCGCCGAGAGCTTGATCGAAACACCCGGCCCCTCGTGGATGCCGCGTTTCGCGGCGACCGCCCCCACGGCGTGGAAGGCGTGCTCGTAATCGGCGTAATAGCGCTCGGCATCCGCCGCGGTCACCGCCGATTCGCCGAGCATGTCGTAGGAATAGAGGAAGCCCTGGGCCTCGAGCGGACGCGCATTCTCGAGCGCCTCCTCGATGGTGCGGCCGGTCACGAAGCGTTCGCCCAAGAGCTTCATGGCGAAGTTGACCGCCGCGCGCACGACGGGCTCGCCGCCGCGCACGAGGACGCGCGTGAGCGCTGCCGAAAGGCTTTCCTCGCTCGCCGCGCGCGCGACGCTGCCCGTGATCAGGAGACCCCAGGTCGCGGCATTGACGAAGAGCGAGCGGCCCGGCGCCAGGTGCGCGCGCCAGTCGCCGCCCGCGATCTTGTCGCGGATGAGGGCGTCGCGCGTGCCGTTGTCGGGAATGCGCAACAGCGCCTCAGCGAGGCACATGAGCACCACGCCCTCGCGGCTCGAGAGCTTGTATTCCTGGATCAGCTCGCCGACGCCATGACGCTGCGGCTGGGCGCGCAGTGCGACGATGAGCTTGCGCGCGGTCGCGGCAATCTCGGCCGCGAGCGCCGGCTCGAGGGTCGCCTGCTCGACGAGCCCCGGCAGCAGCTCGGGCTCGGGCCGGCGATAGGCGGCGCTGAGCGCATCGCCCAAGGGGCCGGGCGGGCGCAACGGCACGTGGAAGGCGGAAAATGGCGCGGACCCGGCGGCATTGGATCGCCCGGCGGCATTGGAACGATTGTCGGCGCCGCTCATCCCCGTTCCGTGCCCCCGATGCGCCGCCGGCCTACGCACCCCGGCCTGCGCGCGCCTTCCAGTTCATCGAGAGTAGCGGCGCAAGTCAAGGGCGTGACGTAGCGGGGCGAAATCGCGTCCTGCGCGCATCGATTGACGGCGTTGAGGTCGCAAGCCCGGCTCGGTAAGCTCGGCCCGAGCGCGACGCGACAAACGGGGGGCCAAGGTCATGCATTTGGGCAAGCGCTATTTGTTGAAGGAATACATTCTCTGGACCCAGTGGGAGATTTACTACCTCCTCGCCTGGTCGACCGCCGTCACGGCGCTGCTCGCGCTCACGCATTGGACCTTCCTCTCGGTCCCCGCACCGCTCCTTACCATCATGGGCCTCGCGGTCGCGATCGTGCTCGCGTTCAAGAATGCGCAGTGCCATGCGCGCATCAACGAGGCCCTCGCCTTCAGCGCGCAGCTCAACACCAACAGCGGCATTTTTACCAACAAGCTCCTCGCCACGGTGGGCACGCTCGAGCAGGCCGAGGCCGCCCCGCTCGTCAAGGCGATGTTCTACCGCCATTTCGGCTGGCTCACCGGGCTGCGCTTCTTCCTGCGCCAGAGCCGGGTCTGGGAGAATCTCCACGAGCGGGGCAACAAGAAATTCCTCGAGGCGCTGCCGACCCCGGAGAGCAAGTCGGACCCCAAGGAGGAGCTCAAGCCCTATTTCTCCGAGGCCGAGTACCAACGCGTCGTGGCGCACCGGGGCGACCGCGAGGCGTTCATCCTCCATCTCCAGTACTAGACGCTCGGCGAGCTCTACCAACGCCGCCGCATCGGCGAGCAAATCTACGTCATGCTCTCGAGCGCGCTCGACGAGCTGTTCCGGCTGCAAGGCGCCTTGAAGCGCATCAAGAACTACCCCTACGCGCGCAACTACTACTCGATCTCGGTGCTGGTCCTGAAGGCGTTCGTCGGCATCCTGCCGTTCGGTCTGTTTCCCTACGCCCACGATCTCGGCAACGCGGCCGGCATCGCCCAGTGGACGTCGTGGCTCAACATCCTCTTCAGCGTCATCATCGGCTGGATCTTCGTGACGCTCGAGAAGGTGGGCGAGAACTCGTCGAACCCGTTCGAGGGCGGCCCCAACGACGCGCCGATCACCTCGATCGCGCGCCGGATCGAGATGGAGATGCGCGCCATGCTGGGCGAGGAGACCGCGCTCAAGCCGATCGAGGCCAAATACAACATTCTGTTCTAGCGCGACCCGGCTCCGGCGGCCGGCGCGCCGGTCAATGCAGCATCTGGGCGAGGGCTCCGCGCACGGGAGCGCTCGAGACGTAGAAGATGCCGGTATAGACCGAGGAGAGGTCGACGATCACGAAGAAGGCCGACGAGATCGAGACCGCGCTCAACGCGACCGTGAGGAACGACAGCGCGTTGAAGGGTGCCGTCAAGCCGAGGGCGAGGAACACGATCACGAGCCAGAAGCCGAGCGTCATGTAGAAGGGCAGCGAGAACGAGACGTCCGAGGTCGAGATCAGGTTCCAGCGCCGGTCCCACACCTGGTTCATGCGCTGGATCGCGTCCTGGCGCAACGCCGCCTGGGTGGGTGTCGCGTTGGGCATCGCGTAGATGCCGGCCTCGACCTTCTTCAGGATGTCGCCGAGCTCAGCACTCTGCATCGGGATGTAGTCGCGCGCCGTGTCGAGCTCCTTGGGATAATAGTCGCCCGGCGGCGGCGCCTGGGTGGTCCAGGTGGTCGCGATCATCGCCGCCGTGTATTGCGCGAGGTCGTGGCGCAGCGCATCGCCGACCGGGCCGAACGCGTGCACCGAATTGTCGAGCTCGATGAGGGCCGCCGCGTATTTGTAGATCGCGTCCTCGACATTGTCGTAGTTGCGCTTGGCGCTCGAGATCAGGAGCCCGAGCACGAGGGCGGCGAAGGTCACGAGCATGGTGGTCGCCATGCGCAGGAGATCGGTGGTCTCGGGACCCTTGTGACGCTCCTTGAGGCGCGAGCGCAGCCGCATGCCCAGGAGCGCCGCGCCGACGAAGACCAGGAACGGGATCAAGGCGAGGGCAAGTGAGCGCATCGCGGGCCTCGAGACGGACGAGCCCAAGGAACTTTGCCCAGGGGCTGATTGAGAGCGCGGCAACGCCGGTCTTCGGTGCCGGATTCTAGTGAGAAATGGGACCCCAGTCCAACAGGGTCGGCGACAGGTAGTGACGCAGTTTGAAACGCCGGCCATGGTCCAAGTTCGCGTCATCACCGGGCCCCCGGGACCGGCCCTTGGCCGGCCCGAGGGCGAGCTTCTTGTCCCGGTGATCCACGTCTTTCCAGCGCTAAGGCGCGGATGGCCGGACCAAGTCCGGCCATGACCCATGCCAGGATTTCAAACTGAGGCACTACTTGGGACGATACGTCCGCGCGGGCGGCGCAGGTCGATCGTCAGTGGCCGCCCTGGCCGCCGCAGTATTTCTTGTTCTTCCACGCGCAACGGCTCGGGCTGATATAGGCCTCGGCGCGGTCGAGATGCATGAGGGTGGGCACCGAATAGGCGATGGCGCTCGCGAGACCGAGGCGCAGGAGCGCTTGGCGGCGCGAGAGGCGGGATGCAGGCTCTTCCCCATGGGGCGTTTGCGCCGGCTTTTGGGGCGGCTGGGTCATGACATCCTCCTTGATATTATCTGAGGGTCAGATTGCCAGGTGACGCAAATAAATCAAGTAACTATTCCGTAAGAATATGGCAATTCCGCCAAAATATGGACAAGAATCCAACAAATCGAGCGATTTCCGGCGCCCCAATTGGCCCATCATCATTGACGCGCGTCAGAACTCGACTGTCCCGTCAAGTCCGGGTCTCGAAACCGATTGGTGCGAGATTGGCGCCCGATTAGGAACCGGCGCCGGGTCAGCTGCCGATGATCGTGTTCTGGTCGCCCGCCAGCAGCATCTGGGGCACTTGGGTGAATTGGGTGATCGGGCCAGTGCCCGTCGGCCGGTCGAACACCCAGACGAGATCGTAGCGCGCGCCGGGCCAGGACTGGGGCACGGTTATGCCCGAGGTGCCGGTCTGGGACAGGATCTCGTTGCCGATCGAGGGTATGTCCTGGTGCTGCCAAGCGACCAGCACCACGCCGCTGCGGCCGAGCGCCTTCGCGACCATTTTGTCGTAGTCCTTCTTCTTGTGCTTGGTGTCGACCGAGAGGTTGAGCTTGAGGCTCAGGGGCAGGATGGTCTGGTAGGGCCGCTGGCTCGGCTCCTTGTCCGGGTCCGACGAAGTGGGGTTGCTCTCTTCGCCCGGGTCGGCCGCGAACAGGAACTGGGGCAATGCCAAGGTGCCGGGGACGACGTCGGTGTAGAAGGGATCGAACAGGCTCGCGAGGCCGCCCGCGCGCTGCCAGCCGATCGTGACCAGGGAT
>DATJLQ010000107.1:0-79505 GCA_035509415.1 Alphaproteobacteria bacterium | reverse complement strand
GGACCACTTAGCGTAATCGCGGGGTATGTCTCTGGCGTTTTGGGAGGCAGTTCCCCAGACTGATGCTGTCAAGGAATCAGTCTTTGCTCCGCATTCGGAAGGGGAACTGCCATGAACCAGTATGCCGCACTCGATGTCTCGATGGAACAGACGGCGATTTGCGTTGTTGATGAACTTGGTCGGGTGATATCGGAGAAGAAAGTGACGACCTGCCCCGAGTCGATCACAACGTGGCTTTTGGCGTACGCACCGGGCTTGGTCCGAGTTGGGATGGAGACAGGGCCATTGGCGGTATGGCTGTGGAACGAACTGCGCGATCGGGGCTTGCCGATCGTCTGCTTGGATGCGCGACATGCCAATGCCGCCTTGAAGATGCGCCCCAACAAGACGGACCGGAACGATGCCGCTGGCTTGGCGCAGATTGTGCGGACCGGCTGGTTCAAGCAGGTCCGGATCAAGTCACGTGCCAGCTACGAGCTCCGGGCACTTTTGAGCGCGCGCGAGGTTCTGGTTCGGAGCCGGGTCAAACTGGAGAACGAGATCCGCGGTCTCCTCCGAACCTTCGGGATATTGTTTGGCAAGGTCCAAGGTAGCTTCTCCCGCCGGGCCGCGGAGATCGTCGCCATCGAACTCGATGCGGCGCCTGCCATCCGGACGGTCATAGCGGCCCTTGTGCAGGCGCGCGCGGCGCTGCTCGAGCGCATTAAGGACCTTGACCGCGCAGTTCTTTCCGCCGCCAAGACGAGTTCTACCGCGCGCCTACTCATGACGGCGCCAGGTGTGGGGCCGATCACGGCACTCTCGGTCGCCGCCGCCTTCGACGATGTCGAGCGGTTCAAGCGCTCGGCGAGCGCAGGAGCCTACCTCGGGCTGACACCCCGTCGATACGAGTCGGGCGAGGTCAGCCGAAACGGAAGGATCTCAAAGCACGGCAACAAGATGACCCGGAAACATCTCTATGAGGCGGCGACCACGCTGCTGACCCGGACCACGGCATTCTCGACACTGAAAGCCTGGGGGCTGCGGCTGGCCAAGACTGCCGGCTTCAAGAAGGCTCGGGTCGCCGTGGCACGCAAACTCGCGGTCATCCTTCATGCCATGTGGAAGACCAACACTCCCTTCCGTTGGGGCGCGGCGGCAGCATGATCAGACCGCTCATGCCCGCCTAACGACCCAACGGCGCGTCCCCGCCGGGACGCATGGCGCGGGTCAGGCCGTCCCCGTTGATGCCGGTCGCCCTCATATCGGCGACCAGAGCGTGGACCACTTCGGCCGACCCACCATCCGACGCCAATATGCGGCGATCCCTGAGGTCGACCGCGGAGAGAACTCTGAACCCGGCGAGAACGTGCTGTGCTACGGCAACAACGCCTTGACAGCCGCGATTAGAGAACTCAATGGGGACCGATCAAACCTGTGCCCTTCGGCAGCCGCTCGGCCTTTTTGCTTGAAGCGACGCCGATAGTTGATCGCCGCATCTCTATCTTTGGCGTATCGTAGAGGTGTATTGATCCTGTCAGAGCTCTCGATTCAACTGAGAAGGCAATCGTGTCGATGAAAAGAACCATAGAAGTAGTGACGAAGCTCGCTGAGAAGGGAGTTATAGGTAATTACGCAATTGCTGGCGCTGTCGCTGCCATGAACTATATTCAGCCAACTTTGACCGAAGACCTCGATATCCTCATATCAATCGATGGCTTTGAGAAGCACCCCTCCGGACTTCTGCTATTAGGTCCGATTGAAAGAGCACTTGCTGAAATGGGATACGCTGACCGCACCGAATTAGGATATAGGATCGAGGGGTGGCCGGTTCAGTTTCTACCAGTCGCCTCACTACTCGACGAAGAGGCGCTCGAACAAGCCGTGGAACTCAACGTTGCTCCACAAGGCGAGTCACCGTTGATGGCTCGTTGCCTTAGAGCCGAACACGTGGTCGCGATCGCATTAAAAGTAGGTCGGCTCAAGGACTTAGCTAGAGTTCAAGCTTTCTTAGACCAAGGCGTGGTAGACTTAAAAAACTTGAAAAGCGTGTTGGAAAGACACAAATTAATGGGTGATTGGAGAGAGTTCTGCTTCAAAGCAGCTATCAAAAATCCACTGTGATGGTTCGCAAAATGGCCGGCGAACGTAACAACTATCCGGATAATTCCGCAATCTTCGTCCGCAAGGAGGAAGGTCGGCGCCAGCGTGCGGCCTTGAGTTTTGCAGAAAAGCTTGTAGCGTTAGATGAATTAAGGGAACGCACTGCCCCCATTGTTCGAGCACGTGAGGAGCGCAAGCGTTTAGCGTCTTCTACGTCGGATCGCACTTAAATCCCCGTACTTTTTTGATGGGATCACGGGTTTTGATGTCCTCTATGCAGGTACCGTACGGAATCCTCTAGTTGACATCCGCATACCTTGCGGGATTCGGAAACCCTTCCCAAGATCCGCTCAATTGGGAGGCAGATTCGCATTATTTGAAGGATAGACCAGGCACGGCGCCCGCGCCGCCGCGCGCTCAGACCTCCTGGCGCGTGGGCCGGAACAGAATCTCGTTGATGTCGACGTCCTCCGGCTCGCTCACGGCGAAGGCGACGGCGCGCGCGAAGGATTCGGCCGGGATCGCGTAGTCCGCATAGAAGCCGCGATATTGCGCCGCGAGGTCGGGCTCGGTGACGCTGTCCGGCAATTCGGTCGCGACCGCCCCCGGCGAGATCACGGTGGTGCGGATATTATAGGGCTTCACTTCCTGGCGCAGCCCTTCGGAAAGCGCGAGCACGGCGTGCTTGGTCGCGGCATAGACCGCGATGCCCGGCCGGATCTTGTGGCCCGCAACCGACGAGACGTTGACGAAATGGCCGCTCTTCTGCCGCTTCATGTGGGGCAGGGCCGCGGCGATGCCGTAAAGCACGCCCTTGATGTTGACGTCGATCATGCGGTCCCAATCCTCGATCTTGAGGCGCTCGAGGGGCGAGTGCGGCATGAGGCCGGCATTGTTGATCATGACGTCGATGCGCCCGAAGCGCTCGACCGCCGCGTCGACCAGGCGCTTGACCTCATCCGGCCGCGTGACGTCGGTCGCGAGTGCCAGCGCCTTGCCGCCGCGCGCCTCGATCTCGCGCGCGAGCGCCTCGATGCGCTCGCGCCGCCGCGCGCCGAGCACGACGCTCGCCCCCTCGGCCGCAAGATGGCGCGCGGTCGCCTCGCCCAATCCGCTGCTCGCCCCCGTAATGACGGCGATCTTGCCTTGGATGTTCGTGCTCATGGTCTCGACTCCCGCATGGAGCGCCCGTCTCAGAGGCCGGTCATCGCTTCGAGCCGCTCGGGATAACGCGCCCCCTCAACCGCGATTCCGGCCGCGGCATCCTCGATCTCGCGGAGATCGGCCTCGGTCAGCACGATCGCCGCGGCACCCAGATTCTCCTCGAGCCGGTGCCGCTTCGTCGTCCCCGGGATCGGCACGATCCACGGCTTCTGCGCGAGCAGCCAGGCGAGAGCGATCTGGGCAGGCGTCACCTTCTTCTGCGCCGCGATGCGGCCCAGGAGATCGATCAGGGCCTGGTTCGCCGCGCGCGCCTCGGGCGTGAAGCGCGGCAGGCTGTTGCGGAAGTCGGTCTTGTCGAAACGCGTGCTCGCGTCGATCTTGCCCGTCAAGAACCCCTTGCCGAGCGGGCTGTAGGGAACGAGACCGATGCCGAGCTCTTCGAGCGTGGGCAGCACCGTCGTCTCCGGGCGCCGCCACCACAGCGAATACTCGCTCTGGAGCGCCGCGACCGGTTGGACGGCGTGGGCGCGCCGGATGGTCGCAGCATTCGCTTCCGAGAGGCCGAAATGCTTGACCTTGCCCGCGCGGATCAGGTCCCGGACCGCACCGGCCACGTCCTCGATCGGCACGCCGGGATCGACCCGGTGCTGGTAGAAGAGGTCGATCGCGTCCACCCGGAGGCGCTTCAGCGAGGCTTCCGCGACCTCCTTGATGTGCGCCGGCCGGCTGTCGAGGCCGCGCCATTGGGCTCCGCCCTCGGGATCGAGCTTGAAGCCGAATTTGGTCGCGATCTTGACCCGGCCGCGGAACGGCGCCAAGGCCTCGCCCACGAGCGTCTCGTTCGTGTAGGGGCCGTAGACCTCGGCGGTGTCGAAGAAGGTGACGCCGCGCTCGACCGCCGCGCGGATGAGGGCGATCATCTCCTGCTTGTCGGCGGGCGGCCCGTAGGAAAAGCTCATTCCCATGCAGCCGAGCCCGAGGGCCGAGACCTCGAGACCGCTGGTGCCGAGTTTGCGCGTTTGCATTTCCATCTCCGTTCGAAAGGTTAAGGTTGGGCGCGCGCGGGCGCTCACACGCCCGCTTCGTCGAACGAGCGCTTGGCGATGGGCAGGGCCGTGTTCGCGACCGGCCAGCCGGCGTAGAAGGCCAGATGGGTGATTGCCTCGACCAGCTCGTCGCGCGTGACGCCGTTCGCGAGCGCGCGCTTGAAATGAGGCGGCATCTCGTTGATGCGATACAACGCGACCAGGCACGCGACCGTGATCAGGCTTCGGTCGCGCGGCGAAAGGCCGGGCCGCTTCCACACGTCGCCGAACAGGACCTTGTCCGTGTAGTCGGCGAGAGCGGGTGCGATCTCCGCATACGGGTTGCGCGGTGCGGCGGGCTCGCTGGACATGGGGTCGCTCCTTTCGTCTCCGGGATGGGATTCGGCATTCGCGCCCGGCATCGGCTCAGCCGAGATATTCCGCGTCGCTCACCTTCTCGAGCCACTCGACGCTCTTGCCGTCGAGGGATTCCTGGATGGCGATGTGACTCATCGCGGTCGTCGCGGTCGCGCCGTGCCAGTGCTTCTTGCCGGGCGGGCAGCTCACGACGTCGCCCGGGCGGATTTCCACCTTCGGCTCGCCCCAGCACTGGGTCCAACCGAGCCCCGACGTGACGATCAGGGTCTGGCCGCAGGGATGGGTGTGCCACGCACTCCGCGCCCCCGGCTCGAACGTGACCAAACCGCCGCCGAACGGGGCCGGTCCCGGCGAGCGGAACAGCGGATCGATACGCACAGTGCCGGTGAAATTCTCGGAAGCGCCCTTGATCGAAGGCCGCGAGCCGTTTCGTGCGATCTCCATGGTCGTCCCCTTTGGAATGGCGGGCCGCCGGTTGGCCGGGCTTTTGAGCGACTGCGCGACCTGCGCGCACCGGCCTCGATCCGCAATCTAAGCGCTTCGGCGTCTAGCGATTAGATGGTAAAATAGACATGTACCCATGAACCGAGCTCATGAATGCCGCGGCCCAACGTCAACGATCTCCTGGCTTTCCTCGCGGTCGCGCGCGAGCAGAGCTTCACCCGGGCGGCCGCCAAGCTCGGCCTGTCCCAA
Source organism: Alphaproteobacteria bacterium (assembly GCA_035509415.1). Lineage (GTDB taxonomy): Bacteria > Pseudomonadota > Alphaproteobacteria > JACZXZ01 > JACZXZ01 > DATJLQ01. Next base: position 74,163 of record DATJLQ010000107.1, on the reverse strand, counting down.
TCGGCGCTGAGCCACAGGATCCGGGCCCTCGAGGAGCGGCTCGGCCTCCGGCTCCTCGCGCGCACGACGCGCCGGGTGGCGCCGACCGCGGTGGGCGAGCGCCTCTTGCACACCCTCGGCCCGCGCTTCGACGAGATCGAGGCCGAGCTCGCGCATTTGAGCGAGCTCAGGGACCGGCCCGCCGGCACGGTGCACATCACGGCGAGCGAGCACGCGGCCGCGACGGTGCTCGCCCCGGCGCTCGCGCGCTTCGTCCCGCGTTATCCCGAGATCCAGGTCGAAGTCGCCGTCGATTACGGCCTCACCGACATCGTGGCCCAGCATTTCGACGCGGGCGTACGCAGCGGTGAGCTGGTCGCGAAGGACATGGTCGCGGTGCGTATCGGGCCGGACATCCGGAGCGCGATCGTGGGGGCGCCCGCCTATTTCGTGCACCACCCGGCGCCGCGCACGCCCCAGGACCTCGCCGCGCACAATTGCATCAATCTCCGGCTCCCGACCTATGGCGGCCTCTATGCCTGGGAGTTCGAGAAGGGGAAGCGCGCCTTGCGCGTCCATGTCGAGGGTCAGCTCGTGTTCAATAATTTCGCGCTGCGCCTCGACGCGGCCCTCGCCGGCCTCGGCCTCGCCTACATGCCCGAGGATCAGGCCCAAGCCCATATCGCGGCCGGACGCCTCGTGCGCGTGCTCGCCGATTGGTGTCCGCCCTATTCGGGCTACCATCTCTATTATCCGAGCCGGCGTCAGCCGACGCCGGCCTTTGCGCTCCTGGTCGAGGCGCTGCGCTACCGGCCTTCGATCGACGCTTGATTTGAATCATGGCGCGTGGGAATGGAAGGCGAACGATGGAGGGGCCCAGGGCACCGTTGTCCGTCCCGACCGGAAATGGCCATCGTGCAAAAGATTTTTCAGCGTGACGGACTCGCGAACAGGCTGCTGCTCTCGCTGCCGCCCGCGACGCTTGCGCGCCTCATGAGCCAGCTCGAGCCGGTCCCGACCAAGTCGCGCCAGGTGATCGACCATTTGGGCGACCCGATCCGGTATCTCTATTTCGTCAATGGCGGCCTCGTGTCCCTGGTCAAGACCATGCGCGACGGGCGCACGGTCGAGATCGGCGCCATCGGTATCGAGGGCATCACCGACCCGAACGCCTTGTTCGGCGAGATCGACAACGCGATCCTCGAGGCGGTGGTCCAGGTTCCGGGCGCGCTCTTGCGCATCGAGCGCGCCGCGCTGCGCCGCGAAATGGACGCGGACGAGGCCCTCAAGGGGATGGTGCGCGGCTACATTCATTTTTATTTGAATCAAATCATCCAGACCGCGGCGTGCAACCGGCTCCATGCGCTCGAGGAGCGCTGCTGCCGCTGGCTGCTCCTCGCGCACGACAGCGCGCTCTCCGACAGCTTCCCGCTGACCCATGAATTTCTCGCCATGATGCTCGGCGTCCAACGCGCGGGCGTCACGATCGCGGCGAGCTTCCTGCAGCGCGCGGGTCTCATCCATTACACGCGCGGCCACGTCACGGTGACCGACCGCGCGGGGCTCGAGGACGCGGCCTGCGAATGCTACGGAGCGCTCCACGCCGAGCTCGACCGCCTCTTCAAGGTGCATTAGAGCGCGCCCGCGCGCCGGCCGTCGCGCGCCGACCCGATGCTTTCACCATAGTTTCAAACAATTATGTTCGAATCCGTACAGACGGACCGAGGCTGCCGCGCCGATGATGGCGCCTCGCTTAGCGGCGTGCCGCACGAACGCCCGGCGCCAGGCGCGTCGGCAGGATTCGCATTCAGTCACGCGTTCCTTGGGGAGGGAGACCGCGTTGCCGGCCTATCGCTGCTATTTTCTCGGCGCCGGCGTGGCGCGGTCGCGTGCGCGGCCGTCGATCGAATCGGCGGAGAATTTCGTCGCGGCGTGCGACGCGGAGGCACTTCGAGAAGCCGAAGCGCTCTACCGCACACGGGTCAACCAGGTCCACGGCTTCGAGCTATGGCAAGCGAACAAGCTGGTGCACCGGGAGACGGGCCCGCGCATCCAAGGGGAAGGGGGATCGACACCTCATCAACCTCGGACGAAAGGGCAGAACCATGAAAGATGATACGGCGGCAGCCGAGAAATCGAAGCGCACGGCCGGAAACGGGGCAGGCACCGGCGCCGGAAGCGGCGAAGGGAACGGGAACGGTCTCGACCTCTGGACCAGGAACGGCAATCAATGGCTCGAGACCGTGGCCCAATCGAACGCGCGGCTCTTGAGCGGCACGCTCGAGCTGGCCGAGGAGGTCATGGCCTTCTCCCAACGCCGCGTCGCGGCCGACTTCGAAACCCTGAAGACGCTCGCGGCCTGCCGCAATCCAAGCGAGCTCGCGGAATGCCAGCGCGCCTTCGCGGCGCGCGCGAGCGCCGACTATCTCGACGAGACGCGCAAGCTGGCCGCGCGCATGGCCGAGGTCGTGGCGCGTGCGACCGCGTCCCATGCCGGCACGGACGCGCCCAAGGCGCGGGCCGCGACGCAGGACTAGAGCGGCGCCGGTTTGCCGATTGCGCCCCGATCGGGACGCAGGTCTAGCGCGACCGATGCGGCTCGAGACGGCAAGGATCAAGCGTCGATCGGACATAAGGTAGGCGCCGAGGCAGGGCCGTGGGCGCTCGCTCGGTCTCGCCATTGCATCCCGCTCGACCCATGCCCAAGTGACGGATGCCGGCGCAACCCGCGTCGGCGCGTGCCCGCGTCCGCGTGCCGCCCCCGATCCGGAAAGGGAATGACGCCATGGACGAGAACGAGGTGCGCAAATCGGCCTTCGCGATGCCGCTCACCAGCCCGGCCTATCCGCCCGGCCCCTACCGCTTCGTCAACCGCGAGTTTCTCATCGTCACCTACCGCACGGATCCCGCGAAGTTGCGCGCCCTCGTGCCCGAGCCGCTCAAGATCGAGGAGCCGCTCGTCAAGTTCGAGTTCATCCGCATGCCGGATTCGACCGGCTTCGGCGACTACACCGAAAGCGGCCAGGTGATCCCGGTCTCGTTCAAGGGCAAGAAGGGCGGCTATTCCCATTGCATGTTCCTGAACGACCATCCGCCCATCGCGGGCGGGCGCGAGCTGTGGGGCTTCCCCAAGAAGCTCGCCAATCCCCATCTCAGGCCCGAGATCGACACGCTGGTCGGGACCCTCGATTACGGCCCGGTGCGCATCGCGACCGCGACCATGGGCTACAAGCATCGCGCGGCCGACCCGGCGGCGATCAAGGCGGCCCTCGCGGCGCCCAATTATCTCTTGAAGATCATGCCGCACGTGGACGGCACGCCGCGCGTGTGCGAGATCGTCGAGTTTTACCTCGAGGAGGTCGACCTCAAGGGGGCCTGGACCGGGCCGGGCGCCTTGTCGCTCGCCCCCCACGCGCTCGCCCCGGTCGCGGAGCTTCCGGTCCTCGAGGTGGTCTCGGCCGTGCATATCCTGGCCGATCTCACCCTCGGCCTCGGCAAGGTTGTGCACGACTACCTCGCGCGCTGAGCGCGGCCCGGCCGGCCCGCGGTCCCACGCCTTGGCGGGGTGCCGCGGGCGCGCCGAATTCGCGTTGCCGTCCGCTTTCCAGGCGATACACTAGGCTCGAAGCCGCGCAAAAGACGCGGGCTCGATAAGCGCGCCCTTGCGGGGCGCGATGGCCGGCAGGCGCGCCGGGGGAGGATTTGCGTGGGGCCGCTCGGGAAATCGGGCTTGGATCGGGCTGTGCCGACGGCACGAAGCGGGCGGGATCGGCCGCGATGATCCCGTTCGAGCTCGCCGAGCCCAGGAGCCTCGGGGAAGCGCTCGCTCTTCTCGACCCGGCAGATTTGTCGGTCAGGCCTTTGGGCGGCGGCACGGCGCTCATGCTCATGATGAAATCGGGCCTGTTCGCGCCCAAGCGTCTCGTGAGCCTCGCGCATCTCGAAGCGCGTTACGGTGCGATCGCGGCGAGAGCTGAGGGCGGACTCCGCATCGGCGCCCTTGCGCGGCTGCGCGAAATCGAGCGCTCGCCCGAGGTCGCGCGCGCGGCCCCTTCGATCCCGCGCGCCATGCGCCGCCTCTCGAACGTGCGCGTGCGCAACGTCGCGACGCTCGGCGGCAACCTCGCCCATGCCGACCCGCACATGGACCTGCCGCCGCTTCTGATCGCCCTCCGCGCCGAGATCGCGATCGCGGCCCCGGGTGCGGACGGAACGCCCGTCGAGCGGCGCATCCCGCTCGCCGATCTTTATCGCGGCTATCTCGAGACGACGCTCGGCCCGCGCGAGCTCATCGTCGAGCTCCTGCTGCCGCCACCGGGCGCTTGGCGTGCCGCCTATATGAAATGCACCACGCGCGCGGCCGACGATTGGCCCGCCCTCGGCGTCGCGGCGGCGCTCGAGATGGAGGGTGGGATCGCGCGCGACGTGCGCCTCGTCGTGAGTGCGGCGACCGATCGGCCGACGCGTCTCGCGCGCGCCGAGGCTACGCTGCGCGGGAAGGCGCCGAGCGCCGATCTCCTCGCGCGCGTGGGCGTGGCCGCAATGGAGGAAGCGCCCGTCCTCGCCGACGCCCAGGGCTCGGCCGCCTATAAGCGCGCCCTCCTCAAGGTCTATGCCGTGCGGGCGCTCGAGCGCGCGCTCGCGGGCGATCCTCCGCGCAAGGCCGCGCCATGAACGCGCCCCCGCACGCGGGCCGCCAGGTCGGCCGCTCGATCCCGCGTCTCGAGGCGCGCGCCAAGGTCACCGGCCGCGCCGAATACATCCACAACCTCGCGCTCCCCGGCATGCTGCACGCCAAGATCTTCCGCAGCACCGTGCCCCATGGGCGCATCGTGCGCATCGACGTCGAGGGGGCGCGCGCGATGCCCGGCGTCGCCGCGATCGTGACCGGCGCGGACATCAAGCGCTTGATCCCCGAACCCTATTTCGGCCCCGCCTTCCACGACCAGCCGATCCTCGCCCTCGACAAGGTGCGTTACGCGGGCGAGCCGGTCGCGGTCGCCCTCGCGTCCGACCCGCACCTGGCCGAAGCGGCGGCCGCCGCGATTTCGGCCGAGTATGAGGAGCTGCCCGCGGTCTATGACGAGGTCGAGGCGATGGATTCCGCCGCCATCGTGCACGAGACGCTCAAGCCCGCCGGCACCTTCCCGGACTTGAAGCATCTCGCCGGGCGCAAGAACACGAACGTCGCGCTCGACTTCCGGCTCCGGCGCGGCGACATCGAGGGTGCCTTCGCCGCGGCCGCGCATGTGTTCGAGCACGCGTTCAAGACCCAGCACGTGCTTCACGTGCCGCTCGAACCCCTCGTGTCGGTCGCGGACGTGGGCGCGGAGTCGCTCACCCTCTACACCGCGTCCCAAGGCCCGTCCTTCGTGCGGATCGAGATCGCGCGGCTTTTGGGCTGGCCCGAAAATCGCGTGCGCGTCAAGAGTGCCCATCTCGGCGGCGGCTTCGGCTCCAAGCTCTACATCAAGCTCGAGGCGCTTGCCGTCGCACTCTCGATGATCGCGCGCCGGCCGGTGAAGGTGGCGCTCACCATGCAGGAGCAGTTCTTCACCATCACCAAGCACGCGACCACGTTCCGCATCGCGAGCGCTCTCGATCGATCGGGGCGCATCACGGCGCGCCGCTGCGCGGTCTATTGGAACGGCGGCGCCTATGCCGATATCGGCCCGCGCGTCACGCAGAAATCGGGCTTCACCGCCGCCGGCCCCTACGACATCGAGAACGTCGCAATCGATTCCTACGCGCTCTACACGAATCTCCCGCCCGCGGGCGCTTTGCGCGGCTTCGGCATTCCCCAGCTCGTCTGGGCCTATGAGAGCCACACGGACATGATCGCCCGCGCGCTCGGGCTCGACCCGCTCGAGTTCCGGCGGCGCAACCTGTTGCGAAACGGACGGCCGCAAGCGACCGGTACCATCCTCAAGGACGCCGCGACCGAGGCCGTGCTCGAGCGGCTTGCGCAACGCATGGATTGGAGCGGGCATTTCGAGCGCGGTACCGGCCCAGTGAAGCGCGGCCGCGGCATCGCGATCGGCTTCAAGGCGAGCATCGCCCCCACGACCTCGGTGGCGTTGGTGACCGTGCATGCGGACGGTAGCGCCGCCCTTCAATGCGGCACGGTCGACATGGGCCAGGGCTCGGACACGGCGATGGCGCAGATCGTGGCCGAGGTGCTCGATCTCGACGCGCGCAAGATCGCGACCCAGCGCCCCGACACCGACGTGACGCCCTACGACATGGGCACCCTCGGCTCGCGCTCGACCTTCCATATGGGGAACGCGGTGAGAATCGCAGCCGAGGATGCGCGTGCCAAGATCGCGGCGCTTGCGGCCGAGCTCGGGCTGCCGCCGGGCTCGAACCTCCCCGTGGCCGAGCTTTTCAAACGGAAATACGGCATGCAGGCGGGGACCATCGTCGGCATCGGGAGCTACGTCCCGAGCTACACGCCGCCCGAGCCGGGCACGGGCCTGACGCCCAACGCGACTCCTTTCTGGATGGTCGGCGCCACCGGCGTCGAGCTCGAAATCGACACCGAGACCGGGGCCGTGAAGATTCTCCGCCTCGTCAACGTGGCCGACGTGGGCCGGCCGATCAATCCGCGCATCGTCGAAACCCAGCTCTCGGGCGCCTCGATCATGCAGCTCGGCTTCACGCTCACCGAGACCATGCGCTTCGAGCGCGGCCAGCTCACCAACGGCTCGCTCGCCGACTACAAGATTCCCGGCTTCCACGATCTTCCGCCCGCGATCGAGAGCGAGGCGGTGGCGGGCGAGCAGACCGACGGGCCGTTCGGCGCCAAGGGGGTGGGCGAGAGCGGCACCTTCGGCGTTTCGCCCGCGATCGCGAACGCGATCCACGACGCGGTCGGCGTGCGCTTGACCGAATTGCCGCTGACGCCGGAGGCGATCTATCGCGCCCTCGCCGCCCAGCGTGGCATGCCGCTCGAGGTGGAATGATGGGGGCGCGCACCATCCGCTTCACGCTCAACGGCAAGCCGGTCTCGGCCGAGGTCGAGGCGCATCACAATCTCGTCGAGCTGTTGCGGCGCGACTTCGCGCTCTATGGGGCGCGCGAAAGCTGCGGCCAGGGATTGTGCGGCTGCTGCACGGTCCTGGTCGACGGAATGCCGGTCTCGGGCTGCCTCTATTTCGCAACCCTTGCCGACGGCGCCGAGATCGTGACCGTCGAGCATCTCGACCGCGACGGACGGCTCGACCCGGTGCAGGAGGCGTTCATCGAGGCGGGCGCCTTCCAATGCGGCTTCTGCACGCCCGGCTTCGTGCTCATGGTCGAGCGCTTGCTCGCCGAGAACCCGGAGCCGGCCGAGAGCGAGATCCGCGACTATCTCTCGGGCAATCTCTGCCGCTGCGCGACCTATCCGGAGATCGTCCAGGCCGTGCGCCTGGCCTCGGTCAAGCGACGCGCGGCGCGCGGCGCGTGACGCTCAACGAATAACGCGACTCGAACGAGGCAACGAACAACACAGGGAGGAAACGCCATGTCGAACGCCAGTGCCGCCATGCCGCAGCCTTGGTATCGTGCCCTCAACCGCAGCCAGTGGAACACGCTGTTCGCGTCCAACCTCGGCTGGCTGTTCGACGGCTACGAGACCTACGCGCTCATCCTCACCGTGGGGGTGGCGCTGCATCAGCTCCTCATGCCGTCGCAATTCAAGGAAATCCCCGCCTATGCCGGCTCGATCATCGCGTTGACGCTGCTCGGCTGGGGCATCGGCGGCGTGGTGGGCGGCATCCTCGCCGATTATATCGGCCGGCGCCGCACCATGATCTTCGCGATCCTCGCCTATTCGCTCACGACCGGCCTGAGCGCGCTTGCGTGGAACTGGGAATCCTTCGCCGTGCTGCGCCTCATCGTCGGCATCGCGATCGGCTCGGAATGGGTCACCGGCACCTCGATGACCGCCGAGCTCTGGCCCGACGCGGCGCGCGGCCGCGGTGCCGGGCTCATGCAATGCGGCCTCGGCATCGGATTCTTCGTGGCCTCGTTCGTCTGGCTCTTCGTCGGCGGCCATGGGCCGGGGGCGTGGCGCTACATGTATTTGATCGGCATCCTGCCCGCGTTGTTCACGCTCTGGGTCCGGCGCGGCATTCCCGAATCCTCGCTTTGGCAGGAGACCGACGCGCGCCGGCGCGGCGCCATGCAGCGGAAACGCGAGGGTGCGACCCTCGAGGCGCACGAGCACGCGCTCGCGCGCTTCACGCTGGTCGACATGTTCAGCGCGCCCGAGGTGCGGCGGCGCGTGATCATCGCGCTTCTCATGTCGTTCACCACCACGCTCGCCTGGTGGGGCATCGCGGCCTGGGTTCCGCCCTATGTCGGCTCGGTCGCGGCCAAGGCCGGGCTCGCGGCACCGCAATGGGCGGGCTATGCGGGCATGTGCTACAACATCGGCGCGATCGTGGGCTATATCGGCCTCGGCTTCCTCGCCGACGCGTTCGGGCGCAAGCCCGTCGTCATGCTGTTCTTCGCGCTCGCCTTCATCATGACGCCGGTCCTGTTCCTCTGGACCCACAGCCTCGGCCTGTTGCTGCTCGCCTGCGCGGTCAACGGCTTCTTCACCCTCGGCCAGTATTCCTGGATGCCGGTGTGGCTGCCCGAGCTGTTCCCGACGCGCTCGCGCGGCACCGCGGTCGCCTTCTGCTTCAACGCGCCGCGCTTCATCGCCTGCATCGGCCCCTTGGTCGCGGGCCAGCTGATCGTGCATTTCGGCGGCTTCGGCAATGCGGCGATGATCTTCGCCTGCATCTACTTCCTGGGCCTGGTCGTGACGCCGTTCCTGCCCGAGACCAAGGCGAAGCCGCTGCCGAGCGAGGTCTAGGCGCGCCATCGCCGGGACGAGCCGGCCTCGCGCGTTGGCGCGGGGCCGGCGCTCGGCTTCAGTCGGCGTTTTCCCGGTGCCGATGGGGCGCGAAATCGAGCGTCGCGGCGAGGCCCGCCATGATCGCGGCGCCGAGCGCGACCGGGATGAACGCGGTCGCGCCGATGCCGGTCGCGTCCCACAAATAGCCGCCCACGACCGGGATCACCATCGCGTAGGAATAGCTGATGGTGAACATCGCCGACGCGGTGCGGTGCACGTCGTGGGGCGGGCTCAGGATCGGCGGCAGCGCCAAGGCCAGGATGAGCGCGCACGCGTTCGAGAAGCCGAGCACGCCGGCGCAAATCACGGTCCCGATCCCGGGGAACGCGACGATGCCGACCACCGAGGCGAGCGAGACCAGGCCCGAGACGATGTAGGGCCAGCGCTTGGCCGCGAGCCGGTCGGCCACGAGCAGCATCAGGAACGACGCGGGCATCTGGCAGAGATTGAGCATGGTGAGCGCGAGCGCGATCAAATCGCCGCGCCCGTGCCGGTCGAGGAAGTCGGGGAGGAACGTGTTGGGCGCGAAGTAGAGCGCGTTGATCCCGCCCACCATCAGGCCCAGGCGCCAGATGAGGCCGCTGCCCCAATCCGGCCACCAACGCCGGCGCTGCGCGAGCGCCTCGTCGGAGAGCGCGTGGCGGCGCGGGGCGAGCGCCATGACGAGGGCCGCGGTCGCGAGCACCGGCAGCGACCAGAACACGAAGCTCGCGCGCCAGCTCCCGCCCACGAACGGCAGCACGTAGGGGATGGTGAGCGACGCCGCGAGCGTCTCGCCCACCAGCAGGCCGTTGGTGTAGATCGCGGTGCCGAAGCCGATGCGCTGGGGCATCCAGTCGCGCACGATGAGCGGCATGGCGGGTTGCATGATCGCGATGCCGGCGCCCATGACGAACGTCATCGCGAACAGAAAGGCCGAATCGGACGCGGCACCCCTGAAGGCGGACGCGAGCGCCGTCACGGCGAGCCCGACGACGAGGGCGCGTAGCACGCCGAGGCGCGCGATGATCATGGCGCCCGGCACCGCGGCGAGGCCGAGCAGGAACGAGGGCAGGCTCGAAAGCGCCCCGATCCCGCTCTCGCTGAGCTTCAGGTCCGCGTGCAGCAGCGGGATCACCGGCGGCACCGCGAGCATGGTCACGCGCAGCCCCACGCCCGCGAGCCACAGCAGGACCAGGGTCACGACGAATCGCTTTCCCGTTGCGCGCGCGTCGCGCGGACGCGCATCGAAGGTTTCGATCGAGCTCAAGACTCCCCCCGCGAGCGGGGACCCGTCCGCGTGAGGCGCGCGTTTCTCGCGGCGCTCGGCGGGTCCCCGAATTAAGCGGCGCCTACCCTAACGGGCGATTCCGCCGACCGCAAGACGGCGCCCGAGTCGCCCGTAGAAGGGTCGAGGCCCGCGCCGCGGCGCGCCCGCCGGCACCTTTTTGTCCCACGCCGCGCGCTTGAGCCCGTGCTATTTCGGGCCGGGGCCCGCCGGATATGATAAAAGCCCGCGAATGAGTCGAGGAGATAAGCGTCGCGTCGAGCCCCTTTTCGCGCGGCCGCGCAAACGCGCCGGCGCCGAAGACGGCCTGCGCGGCGAGCGACTCGACGTGCGCTCGGCGGACGAGTCCGGCCAGGGCCGGAAACCGCCGCGGCGGAAGTCGAGCGCTGTCTTTCCCGGCAGCTGGTTCGGCGCCGCACGGCGCGCGCGCGGCGGCGACAAGGGTGGCGGCAAAGGCGGCGGCGGGAAAGGCGGCGGCGGCAAAGGCGGCCGCGGGACGGGCGGTGGCAAGGGCGGCAAAGGGGGCTGGGGCGCGTACCTTTTCCGCTGGTCGCTCACCGTCGCGATCTGGGGCCTCGTCCTCGTCGCCGGACTCGTCGGCTACTACGCGCTCGAGCTCCCGAGCGTCGACAGCTACGCGACCTTGACGCGCCAGCCGAGCGTCACGCTTCTCGCCGACGACGGCAAGCAGTTCGCGAGCTTCGGCGACCTCTACGACCGGGTCGTGCCGCTCAAGGACATGCCGCCCTATCTTCCCGAGGCGGTGATCGCGACCGAGGACAGGCGCTTCTACGAGCATTTCGGCATCGACCCGATCGGCATGCTGCGCGCCCTCGTCGCCGACATCGAAAGCGGCCGCATCCGCGAGGGCGGCAGCACCATCACCCAGCAGCTTGCGAAGAATCTGTTCCTCTCGCCCGCGCGTACCGTGAAGCGCAAGGTGCAGGAAGCGCTGCTCGCCCTTTGGCTCGAGCACAAATTCACCAAGGACCAGATCCTCACCATCTATCTCAATCGCGTCTATCTGGGCGAGAACGCCTACGGCGTCGATGCGGCCGCGCACCGCTATTTCGGCATTCCGGCCCACGACCTCTCGCTCTACCAGTCGGCGGTGATCGCCGGGCTCTTGAAGGCGCCGTCGCGCTTCAATCCCTTCGCCGATCCCGCGCTCACCGCGCAGCGCGCGGCGCAGGTGCTCGACAACATGGTCGCCGCCGGCTACATCACGCCTCAGCAAGCCGCCGCCGCCGAGCGCGCGCGCGACAAGCTCAAGCCCGCCGCGGTCGCCGCCTGGCGCGGGCGCTATTTCGCCGACTGGGTGCTCGAGCAGGTGCACGACATCCTCGGCTATGTCGATCGCGACATCGTCGTCGCCACCACCTACGATCCGCGGCTCCAGGCGCTTGCCGAGGATGCGGTCGCGGCAGCACTCGACAAGGAGGGCGCGCGGCTCGACATCGGCCAGGGGGCGCTCGTGGCCTTGAGCCCCGACGGCGAGGTCAAGGCGCTGGTCGGCGGGCGCGACTACCGCGAGAGCCAGTACGACCGCGCGGTCCAGGCGCTGCGCCAGCCGGGCTCGGCGTTCAAGCCGTTCATCTACCTGGCCGCGCTCGAGGCCGGCTACGGACCGGACGACGTGTTCGACGACGCGCCGATCCAGATCGGCAAATGGCGCCCCAACAATTACGACGGCAAGTATTTCGGCCGCGTGCCGCTCAAATTCGCGCTTGCCCATTCGCTCAACTCGGTGGCCGCCCAGCTCGCCGACAAGGTGGGCATCCACCGCGTGATCGAGGTCGCGCGCCGGCTCGGCATCACCTCGCCGTTGCGCCCCGATCTGAGCCTCGCCCTCGGCACGAGCGAGGTGAGCCTGCTCGAGCTCACCGCCGCCTACGGCGCCTTCGCCGACGGCGGCATCGGCGTGTGGCCTTACGGTGTGGTCGAGATTCGCGACCGCGCGGGCACCGTGCTCTATAAGCGCCGCGGCTCGGGTCCGGGCGACGTGATGACGCCGCGCGAGGCCGCGACCATGGACCGCATGATGGAGGGCGTCATCGCCGAGGGCACCGGCCGCGCGGCCAATATCGGCCGGCCCGCCGCGGGGAAGACCGGCACCACCCAGGATTACCGCGACGCCTGGTTCGTGGGCTTCACGCCCGGCCTCGTGACCGGCGTCTGGGTCGGGAACGACGACGGACAGCCGATGCGCGGCGTGGTCGGCGGCTCGGTCCCGGCCCATATCTGGCACGAATTCATGGCGGCCGCCCTCGCGGGGAAACCCGTGCGCGACTTCCCGGCGCCGTCGGGCGGGCTCGGCTCGGTGCTCCAATCGCTGCTCGGCGGCGGCGCGTCCGGCTCGTCCTCGGGTTCGTCCGCGCCGACGCAAGCGCCCTCCATGCCCGACGAGCGAGAGCGCCCCGGCGGCGGCATCGCGCTCCCGAACGGCCTCACCAAGATGTGACGCGGCCGGGCGCTCAGAGCGTCTGGAACATCACGTAAGCGTCGACGAAGCCTGCCGTCGGATGCTCGAAGGCGCCCGGAAGCCGTCCCACGATCTCGAAGCCGCAATGCTGCCAGACGCGCACCGCCCGCGCGTTGGTCGAGATCACGAGATTGAACTGCATGGCGCGGAAGCCGCGCTCCTTGGCGCGAACGAGCGAATGGCGGCACATGGCCTGGGCGACCCCCTTGCCCCAGGCCCAGGGTGCCGACATGTAGCCGCAGTTCGCCACGTGGGCGGCGGCCCCGGTCGAATTCGCGCGCAGATAATAAGTGCCGACGATCGCGCCGCCCTCGTCCTCGGCGACGAAGCTCTCGAAGCCGGGCGAGTGCCAATAGGCGAGCGCCGCCTCGCGTCCCATGTCGCGCGGGAGCGGATAGGTCTCGCCCGCGCGGATGGTGGGCTCGAGGATGCGCCAGATGGCGTCGTCGTCCTCTAGGCGCGCGGGGCGGATCTTGATCATGTCGGTCTCCGGTCTCAAGGATGGGCGATGGTCGCGCGGCGGCGCCAAACGAGGGACGCGAAGGCGATGCAGCTCAAGGTGCCGACGACGGCGATGGCGCTCGCCATCGGCACGGCGCTCCCGTCATAGAGCTGGCCCACCAGGATGCCGACCACGGCCGCGACCGTCATCTGGACGAAACCGAGAATCGCCGACGCGAGCCCCGCCATGTGCGGGAACGGGCCCACGGCGCCGGCCATGCCCGTCGGCATCACCAGCCCGCAGCCGATCATATAGAAGAATTGCGGGCCGATCACCGCCATGGGGACCTCGACCCGCGTCCAGGCGAGGGCCGCGTCGCCGAGCCCCGCAAGCATGAGCAGGATCGAGCCCGCGCGCACCAGCCGCTCGATCCCGACGCGCGTCACGAGACGCCCGGAGATCTGGGTTCCGGTCAGGTAGCCGATCACGATGATCGCGAAATAGAGGCCGAAACGCTCGGTCGGCACGCCGAAGCCCTGGATCAGCACGAAGGAGGCGCCCGAGAGGAAGGCGAAGATGCCGCTGAAGGCGAGGGTCACGGTGAGTACGTAGCCCGCATAGACCGAATGGCGCGCGAGCTCGACGAGGTAGCGCGCCATGTATCCGAGCTTCATGGCGTCGGGGTCCTTGCGCGTATGGGTCTCGCCGAGCATGAGCAGCACTGCCGCGATCGCGAGCACGGCGAAGATCGTGAGCACGACGAAGTTCGAGCGCCAGCCGTACCAGACCGTGAGGTAGCTGCCGAGGATCGGGCCGACCATGGGGGCGAGGGTCATGGCGGACGCGATGTGGGAGAGCACGCGCGCGGCGTCCTTGGGGCCGTGCACGTCGCGCACGATCGCGCGCGAGATCACCATGGGCGCGCACGCGCCCACCGCCTGGAGGGCGCGCGCCACGATGAGTGCCCCGATCGTGGGCGCCGTCAGGCACACGACGGTCGCCGCGAGATAGAGCGCCATGCCGGCCAGGAGCGTCGGGCGCCGGCCGAAGCGGTCCGAGAGCGAGCCATAGACCAGCTGGCCCACGGCGAAGCCCGCGAGGAAGGCGGAGAGGGTCAGCTGCGATGCCGCCACCGAGACGTGGAAATCGGTCGCGAGCACGGGCAGCGACGCGAGATAGAGGTCGGTCGAAAGCGGCGAGAAGGCGGCGAGAGCCGCGAGCAGCAACGTGATCGCGACGGATTGGGGGCGCAGCATGAAGATCCCGCGTTCGGGCTCCGGGAACCCTCGGGCCCCGGCGCGGGGCGCACCATAGTGGCTCGGGCGCCGGATGGCAAACCCGCGCGAGGCCCCCGGCGGCGGCGAAATCGGCGCCGAGGGGCGAGAGGTGACGCAGATCTCTTCGAGGCGACTATGCGACCGGGACGACGATCAAGATTTCAGCCCGTCGCGCCGCTCGCGCTCGAGGAGCGCCTTCTTGCGCGCGAGGCCCCAGCGATAGCCGGTGAGCGATCCGTCCGCACCCACCGCGCGGTGGCACGGCACGATGAGCGACACCGGATTCGAGCCGCAGGCATGGCCCACGGCGCGCGCCGCCTTGGGCATGCCGAGGGACGCCGCGATCTCGCCGTAGCTCATGCGCGCGCCGTAGGGGATCGCGCGCAGCGCCTGCCAGACGCGCCATTGAAAGGCGGTCGCGCGCAGATCGAGCGGGAGGTCGAGATGGGGCTGCGCCCCCGCGAGATGGCGCGTGAGCGCCTCGAGCGCCGGACCGAGCGCTTGGCCGTCGCGCCGGATCGATGCGCGCGGGAAGTCGCGCTCGAGCTCGGCCACGAGCTCGGCGTCGCTCGCGCCCAGGCTCACCATGCAAATGCCCTTGGCGGTCGCCGCGACCAAGAGCCGGCCGAGGGGACTTGCGGCCGTCGCATAGGCGATCTCGGCGCCGAGGCCGCCGCGCTTGTAGGAGGCGGGCGTCATGCCGAGCTGGCTCGACGCGCGCTCATAGAGCCGGCTCGAAGAGCCGTAACCCGCCTCGTAAAGCGCCCCCGCGACACCGTCGCCCGCCTTGAGCAAGCGTTTGACGCGCTGGAGCCGACGCGCCTCGGCGTAGGCGCGCGGGCTGATGCCCATGATGCGCGTGAAGGAGCGCTGGAGATGGTGCGGGCTCGCGCCGAGCTCGGCGCCGAGCTCGGCGAGGGTCACGACGCCCTCGGCCTCGTCGATCAGGCGGCAGGCGCCGCGCACGGTCGCGAGGCGCGGGTCGGCGAGCTTCGCGCGTTCGGGTCGGCAACGCCGGCAGGGCCGGAAGCCCGCGCGTTGGGCCGCTTCGGGAAGCGCGAAGAAACGCACCCGGTCGCGCCGCGGCCGGCGGCTCGGGCAGGAGGGGCGGCAGAAAATGCCGGTCGAGCGCACGGCGTAGACGAAGGCGCCGTCCTCGGCCGCGTCGCGCGCGAGGACCGCGCGCCAACGGCGCTTATCCTCGGACGCTGGGGAAGGGGTCATGGGTGCGGTTTCCAAATGTTGGGTCATGCTCATGGCCCATAGATAGGACGGAACCGGGGCGCCTTCTATCCGAAGCTTGCGCCCAAATCGAGCGCTCAGCCGTAACGCAGGAGCCCGGCGCCGTTCCGCCGCAGCCAGGCGCGCGGGCTTTCGACGTCGGCCACGAGCTCGGCGAGGAGGCGCCAGAAGCGCTTGCCGTGGTTGGCATGCACCAGATGGGCGACCTCGTGGGCGACGACGTAATCGAGCACGAAATCGGGGGCGAGCACCAGGCGCCAGGAGAAGCTCAGGCCGCCGTCGGGCGCGCAGCTGCCCCAACGGCTTTTGGGGTCGCGAAGGCGCACGCGCCGGACGCGCCGTCCCACGCGCGCGGCGGTTGCGAGCGCGCGCTCGGCGAGGACGCGCGCGGCCTCGCGCTTCAGCCAATCGCGCACCCGGCGCGGGACGAACTCCGCGCCGCCGCCCACGAGGAGCCGCCCCGGCTCGCAGAAAACGGTCGCGCGTGCCTTAGGCGCATGGACGATCTCATGCTCGACGCCGAGATAGGGAATGCGCGCACCGGGCGCGAACGGGACGCGCGGCGGGCGGCCGTCGAGCTGGCTTCGAAGCCAGGCGGATTTCGACGCGGCGAAGCGCAAGCCCTCGCGTAGCGAGACGCCCCAGGGCAGCACCAGCTCGACCGCGTCCTCGACCGGGTCGAGGCGTAGCGAAAGATAACGCGCGCGCCGGCTCTTGCGCATCCGGAGCGGAAGTGCCTGCCCGCTCACGGCGAGGCTTCCGACCTCGCGGCGCGGCGCCGGGCGTCGGAGCGGATTCGCGCGTAGGCGGCTTGTCATCGACTGCTCACCACGGCGTCGAGCATACCAAATCTGGACGCGCGCGGCCACGCGCGCCAAAACGACTCGTATGGACCGCAAGATTTAGCGCCGAGACGTGCGCCCCGCTCGGTTCCGCTCGCGCCCGCGTGAGCGGAGCCGCGACGCCGCTCACGCATCCGCGAGCGGCGCGTCGGCAAGGCGTCTCCTCAACGTGATCGCCCGGCTGCCCATCGTGACCGCGCGTGAGCGCACTCCGCCTTTACGCTCCGCCCATCGCCGAATGGACCGGCGATGCCGCGCGCGCGGGCCGGCGCGGCGAGGGAAGCGAGAAGGCACCCGCGATCCGAAACAATGGAGGGAAACATGTTGGCATCGAGAAAACTGATCCTCGGGCTTGCCGCCACCGCGACGATGGCGGTCGCCGCCCCGGCGTTCGCCGAAAACGCCGACGTCATGGTCGTCTTTCCGGACGGCCATACCGCGCTGATGCCGGTCGACTCGAGCACCGCCGACACGGCGATGAAGACCGCGACCGCGATCACCGCGCCGATCATGGTGATGGTGTCGAACGGCAAGGCCTACATGGTTTCGGACTCGAAGATGTCCGACGGCAAGATGCTGAGCGACTACCTCAACTCGATCTTCGGCATGGGCACCCACTAGCATCGGCGAAGGCCGGCGGCGGCCGACCCACGCCACGTCCGCCGCCGGTCGACGGTGCCCGCTCGGTCGCGCGTCTCAGAGATATTTTTCGATGGTCGAGGCGATTTCCTTGGCACTCGTGCCGGGCGCGAAGTGGGTGATGTATTTGCCGTTGCGGTCCATGAGGTAGGCGAAGGCGGAATGGTCCATGAGATAGTCGTTGCCGCCGTCCTTGGCCGGGATCTTCGCGTAATAGACGCGATATGCGCGCGCCGCGGCGGCGATCTCGGCGGGCGTGCCGGTGAGGCCGATGAGGTCGGGGCTGAAATGGGCGACGTAGGCCTTCATCACCGCGGGCGTGTCGCGCGCCGGATCGACGGTGATGAACATGGGCGCCACCTCCTTCGCCTTCTGCTTCAAATCGTCGAGCGCGTCGGCGATGGTCGAGAGCTCGGTCGGGCAGATGTCGGGGCAATAGGTGTAGCCGAAATAGACCAGCATCAGCTTGCCGCGGAAGGCGGCGTCGGTGATGGGCTTGCCGGTGTCGTCGACCAGCTTGAAGGGCCCGCCGATGAGCGCCGTGCCCGAGGAGACGATGCGCGGCGCGTCGGGCTCGGTCGTCATCCACAGGCGCACGCCGACGCCGATCACGATCGCGATCGCGATCAAGAGGCCCACATGGACGAACGGCGAAACCGGCTTCTGCTTGGTCATGGCTCGGCCCTTTCTTTCAAGCGCGGCGGTCGATCGGGCCTTGCCCCACGGTCCCTCGAGCCTCGCGCGGCTCAGTCCTGGTTTTGTCCCTGCCCCTGCTTCGGCGGCACCAGCTCCTGGCTGTAGCCGCGTTGCTGCATGCAGATGCGGTACACGTCGACCTGACGGTCGGTCGCGGCGTTGGCGCCGACGCCGCTCTGGTCCGCCGGGTTCTGGACCAGGAAGTTGAAGTTGTCCGCCTCGCGCAGGCAGTCGCGCTGGTCGGCGCGGGTCTGCTCCTGGCCCACGCCCTCCTTGGTCCAGATCGTGCGCGGCGGCGTGCTGCAGGCGCCGAGCCCGAGGAGGAGGGCGGCGGCTGCAAGCGAGCGCGCGGCCCGCGCGACCCCGCTCGCCGCCGCCTCAGCCAAGGAATCCTCTTTCACCGCCGCCCGTCCCGTTCCCTCGCGCGCGAACCTTCATCGGATATAAGACCGCGGCGGCGCCGGCGCCACCCGGAATTTTGTCGCAGGAACGGTGCGGCGTGGTGCCGCACTCACGGCTCGGGATCGTCGAGCTCGAGCCACATGGCGTTGAGGATCGCGAAGGAGCAGGCGAGGCCAAGGCCCAGGATCCACGAGAAATACCACATGTCGAATCCTCCTTGACTAATAGTGGGCGTCGCCGCCGCTTTCGATTCCATCCGTCGCGACCTTGCCGCGCAGCACCCGGAACACCCAGGCGGTATAGGCGAGGACGATGGGCAGGAACACGATGGTCACGACCAGCATGATGAAGAGCGTGCCCTGGCTGCTCGAGCTGTCCCAGACCGTGAGGCTGTCGTTGGGCGTGCTCGAGGAGGGCAGCAGGAACGGAAACAGCGCCAGGCCCGCGGTCGCGATCACGCCCGCGACCGAGAGAGCGCTCGCGAGCATGGCGAGGACGCGGAGCCCGGCGCGCGCGAAGACGAGCACGCCGAGCGCTCCGGCGTAGCCCAGGACGGGGGCGAGCCAGAGAAGCGGCAGCGCCTCGAAATTCCCGAGCCAGCCGCCCGCCACGCGCGCCACCGTCTTCATCAGCGGGTTGGACGGCCCGTCCATCGACGCCGCGCTCGAGATCGCGTAGCCGTCGAGCTGCATCACCCAGACGCCGGCGATCGTGAAGAGGACGACGAGGACGATCGCCGCGAGCGACGAGAAGCGCGCGGCGCGCGCCTCGACCGCGCCGTCGCCCTTGAGGGCGAGATAGGAGCCGCCGTGCATCGCGTGCATGGCGACGCTCACCAATCCGCAAACCAGCGCGAAAGGATTGAGGAGGCCGAACAGGCCGCCCGTGTAGTCGACCCGCAGACTCGCGTCGAAGGAGAACGGCACGCCCACGAAAAGATTGCCGAAGGCGACGCCGAAGATGAGCGCCGGCACCAGGCCCGAGACGAAGAACGCCCAGTCCCAGATCGCGCGCCAACGCGGCGCTTCGACCTTGCTCCGGTAGGTGATCGCAACCGGCCTCAGGATGAGGGCGACCAGGGTCAGGAACATCGCGAGGTAGAAGCCCGAGAAGGACACCGCGTAAAGCGGCGGCCAGGCGGCGAAGGCGGCACCGCCGCCGAGCACGAGCCAGATCTGGTTGCCTTCCCAGACCGGGCCGATCGCGTTCAAGGTCACGCGCCGCTCGACGTCCCGGCGCGCGACGAACGGGTGGAGGATCGCGGTGCCGAGATCGAACCCGTCCATGATCGCGAAGCCGATGAGGAGGATGCCGAGCAGCGCCCACCAGATGAGGCGCAGAATCCCGTAATCGATCGGAACGTGCATGGCTCAGACCTCCTGCGCGTGGCGTGCGCCCGCGCTCGCGGCAGGAGCGCCGCCGGCGGGGCCGAGCCGGATGTATTTGATCATGAGGAAGACGTCGACCGCGGCGAGGGTCGAGTAGAACAGCACGAAGCCCGCGAGGCTGAAGATGACGTTACCGAGCGGCTCCTTCGACGCGCCGAGGAAGGTCGGCAACACGCCCTCGACCACCCAGGGCTGGCGCCCGTATTCCGCCACCACCCAGCCGAGCTCGGCCGCAAGCCACGGCAGCGGCAGGCTCCAAAGCGCGAGCGTGAGGAACCAGCGTTTGTCGAGCTGGCGCCGCGAGGCGAGATAGAAGGCGAGCGCGAACAGGAAGATGAAGTAGAAGCCGCAGCCCACCATGATGCGGAAGGACCAGAACATGACGCCGACATTGGGGATGGTCGAGAGGGCGGCTTCGTGGATCTGGGCCGGGGTCGCGTTCAAGATGTCGGGCCGGATGCGCTTCAAGAGGAACGCGTAGCCGAGATCCTTCATCGCGTCGCGGATCTGGAGCGGAATGAAGGCGTTCGGATGGGCGCGAATGCCGTCGAGGGCCTGATAGGCGACGAGGCCGCTCTTGATGCGCCGCTCCGCGTCGGCGACCAGGTCCTTGATGCCCTCGACCGGCGTGTCGATCGAGCGGGTCGCGATCAGGCCGAGCGCCCACGGCACGCGGATCGCGTCGCGCGTCACCTCGTCCTTGCGGTCGGGCAGGCCGAACACGGTGAAGCTCGCGGGCGGCTTCTCGGTGTTCCACATCGCCTCGACCGCGGCGATCTTCATTTTCTGGTTGAGGCCCGCGGTGTAGCCGCTCTCGTCGCCGAGCACGACCACCGAGAGCGCCGAGGCGAGGCCGAAGCTCGCGGCGACCGTGAGCGAGCGGCGCGCAATCGCGCGGTGCTTGCCGCAGAGCAGGTACCAGGCACTCACCGAAAGCACGAACATCGAGCCCGTGACGTAGCCGGCACTCACCGTGTGCACGAACTTGTCCTGCGCCACGGGATTGAACAGCACGTCGAAGAACGAGGCGAGCTCCATGCGCATGGTCGCGGGATCGAACACCGCGCCCACCGGATGCTGCATCCAGGCGTTCGCGATCAGGATCCACAGCGCCGAGAGGTTGCTCCCGAGTGCCACGAGCCAGGTGACCGCGAGGTGCGCCGGCTTCGAGAGGCGGTTCCAGCCGAAGAAGAAGAGGCCGATGAGCGTCGCCTCGAGGAAGAACGCCATCAATCCCTCGATCGCGAGGGGGGCGCCGAAAATGTCGCCCACGTAATGCGCGTAATAGGCCCAGTTGGTGCCGAACTGGAACTCCATGGTGATGCCGGTCGCGACCCCCATGGCGAAGTTGATGCCGAACAGGTTGCCCCAGAACTTGGTCATGTCGCGCCAGATCGCGCGGCCGGTCATGACGTAGACGCTCTCCATGATCGCGAGCAGCAGCGAGAGCCCGAGGGTGAGCGGCACGAACAGGAAGTGATAGAGCGCCGTGAGCGCGAACTGGAGGCGCGACAGGTCGACGACGTCAATGCCGGGCATGGGACGGATCCTCGGGACCAGAGGTGGGACGGTCGATGCTGGGCGCCGCCGGCCCCGCGTCGAGGTGACGCGCGACCTGGTTCGGCGTGAGCGATGGCAGCGTGGGATGGGCGAAGAAGGCGAAGTAGAGGAGCGTGAGCGCAGCCGCCTTGAGCGCGAGCACGAGCGATATGTCGCGCACCAGCCAGGACTGCGACTTGGTCTCGACGGACATGGGCTCCTTGGCGGCCAGGGAAACGCGCTTCGACCGGGACCGCCTGTGCCGCGTTTAGGTCAATCGGCGCGGGCGGTCAAGGGCGCGGATGGTAGCGGTGCCCCGGCGGCGGCAATCTGCGCTAGATCAATTCCCGGGACCCAAGTCGCCCATGCCGCGGGGCCGCAGCAGGGCGCGTGCCGAACGGCGCCAGTTGGGCTAGGATCGGGCGCTAGGTTCGCGCCCGCCCACAGGACAGGATAGAGTGTCGCCCATGCCCGGAACGCGCCGTGCCTTCGTCCTTCTCGGCCTTCTTGCGGCCGCTTGGCTGGCACTCGCGGCCCGGCCGGCCTCGGCGCAGTTCAACCTCGAGCCCGGTGCGGTCCAAGGCTATGCGTCGGGCGGCGGCGGGTCGCTGCTGCAGGCGGTGGAGAACGGCGATATCGGCCGGGTGCGCCAGCTGCTCGCGACCAACACGAGCCCGAACGATTTCGACGTGAACGGCGTCTCCGCCGTCGGCATCGCGGCGCGCGACGGGGCGAGCGACATCCTCGAGCTCCTGATCAAGGCGGGGGCGCGCATCAACGTCAAGGACAAGACCGGCACCACCCCCCTCATGCTCGCCGCCGGCCGCGGCAACATCGCCTGCGTCGACAGCCTCATCGCGGCCCATGCCGACCTCGACGCGACCGACCGCCAAGGGTCGTCGGCGCTCATGCGCGCGGCGGCGAACGGCCGCGTCGACGTGGTGAAGCGGCTCCTCGCCGCCCACGCCGACCCGACCCTCACCGATTTCACCGGCCGGACCGCCTACGCCATGGCGGACGCGAACCGCCAACGCGGCGTGCTCGCGGCACTGCGCGCGGCGGGGATCACGAACTAGCGCGCTCGCGTCACTTGGGCGGCGGCGCGAGCGGCGTGCTGGTCACGGGCTGCGGGCCGGGGGCCGGTGCGCCGGCCGGCTCGGACGCCGCGGGGGGTGCGCCGGCGGAAGGTTGGGCGGCGGGTGCGGGAGGCGCCGTTCCCGTGGCACTCGGCATCGCCTCGCTCTCCCGATAGGCCGCCTCGATCGCCTGGCGCAGCCTGTCGGCCTGGGGGTTCGAGAATTTCTTCTCGTAGACGATCGCGCGCGGCGTCGCCCCCTTGCCGTAATAGGACGTATTCCAATCGTCGCGCTTCACGATCACGGCCCCCTCGAACGAGCCGCCCGCGAACAGCCCCTCGGTGCGCGAGAAGGTGACGATGTCGGCGCCCGCCGCCGTCGTGGTCGAGCCGCTGATGCCCTCGCCCACCGGGCCGACCGCGACGCTCGCATCGACGCCGAGCTTCACCTGGTTGTTGATCACCGCGTTGAGGCCGCGGTCGGTCATGATCTCGAGCACCGCCTCCGAGTTCTGGAAGCCGATCTGGAGCCCGACGCTGCCGGCGCCGATCGTGTAGAAGGCGGGATAGCCCCAGCTGCCGTCGACGTTGCGCGCGATCAAGAGGCCGCTTCCGCCCTGGGCGCCGACGATGAACGCGGCCTTGAGCTGGCTCGGCATGATCAGGAGCGCCTTGGCGAATTTGAGCTGGCGCTTCAGCTGCGTGTAGTTCTTGTCGTTGAACATCGAATCGAAGGTGAGGCGCGCCTTCTCGACCAGCGCCTCGGGGTCGGTTTCGGCGCGCGCCGCGACCGGGGCCAAATAGGCCACGGCGAGGGCCAAGACGGCGACGAGCGCGCGGGCGCGGGCGGCATTGAGCATGGGGGCGATCCTTCCCTCTCGGCGTGACGGGCGCGAATCTTAGCACCGGGTTTCCGCGCGGCCAAACCCTGCGCCCGAATCACGGCCGAATTTCGGCTAAAATCCGGGCTTTTTCAGCGCGACCGCTCGTTCACCGCCTCGACGCGCCAAGCCTCGTTTCCGCCCTGGACGATATGGTCGAGTCGGGTGAGCGAGAGATTGTCGGCGACGAAGGCAAGCGCCGTCTCGGGCTCGAGCGCGAGTGCCAGCGCAAGCGCCGCGCGGATCGTCCCGCCATGGGCGACGGCCACGATGTCGCGCCCGCCATGGGCCTCGTTGAGGCGCGCGATCGCCGGGCGGACCCGCGCGATCACGTCGACGAAGCTCTCCCCGCCGGTGGGCGCGGTGCGCGCGGGGGCGAGCCAGAAGCCGCGCCAGTCCGGATTGTCCTTGAACACCTCTTGGCGCACGCGGCCCTGGAGCACGCCGAAATTCTGCTCGGCGAAGGCGGGCTCGACGATCGGCTCGGGCAAATCCAGGCCCGCGTCGCGGATCGCAGCCGCCGTCATGCGCGTGCGCTTGAGCTGGCTCGTGACCCAGACCGCGCGTTCCGGCAGGCGCCGCGCGAGGGTCGCGAACGCCGCACGGTCCGAGCAATCGCACGGGACGTCGCTTTGGCCGTAGACCCGGCCGCCGTCGCTCGTGACCGGCGCGTGCCGTATCCACCACCAACGCGTCACGCGAGCGTCATCGGGCGCCATGGATCTCGTTCGCCTTCGCCGATCGGTCACGCGAACATCGCCGCGACCAGGAGGATCGCCGTCGCCGCGACCTGCTCGGCAGCCCCCAGCACGTCGCCGGTATAGCCGCCGAGGCGCCGTCGCGCGAGACTGCCGAGTCCGAAGACCGCAGCCGCGCCCGCCGCGAGCGCCACGAGCCCCGCGAGCGGTCCGAGCAGGATCAGGCAGGCGAGGGCCGCGATCAGAGCCGCCGTGACGATGGTCTCCTGGCTCGGCTGCCCGAGGGAGGCGCCGAGCCCGTCGGCACGCGCGGGCTCGAGCGACAGCAGCAGAAGCGGCACGAGGCCGCGCGCCGCGCATTCGGTCGCGATCAGGACCGCGGCCGCATGGCCGGGGCGCGCGATCTCGGCGAGCGCTGCCGCGCGTAGGCCGAGACAGAGAAGGAGAGCCAGGATTCCGAACGCGCCGATGCGGCTGTCGCGCATGATGGCGAGGCGCTCCTCGGGATCGCGCCCGCCGAGCCCGTCGGCGAAATCGGCGAGCCCGTCCTCGTGAAGAGCGCCGGTCGCCGCGACCGTGAGCGCGATCGCCGCGATCGCCGCGACCGCCGACCCGAGGCCGAGCCAACGTAGGACCACGAATCCGACCGCACCCACGAGGCCCACGCCTAGACCCACGACCGGCCAGGCGCGTAGCGCCCGGCCGAGACCGGCCGCGGCCGGCGCGCGTTCCTCCTCGAGCGCCTCGAGCTCCTCCTCGTCGAGCTCGGCCTCGTCGTCATGCTTGGGCGCTGCCGCGCGCGGCTTCGGGATCGGAAGGCAGGTGAAGAAAGCGGCGGCGGCGCGCAGGTCCGCGGGCCAGCCCCGAGCGAGGCTCGACCAGTCGAGGTTGCTCCAATCGATACGCGCCATGCCGCTCCCCAGCCTGCGTTGTTATAGCGCGGGCGACGCGAGCGGGCCAGCCGCCCTATTCCCCCATCTGCAGCAGAAGCCCGCGCCGGCGCACGATGCCGAAGAAGAGGAGGAACACGGCCGCGCCGATCGCGAGATAGAGCGCGTTGAGTGCTGCCGCATGCCAAAGCAGATCGGTGCGGAAGACGTGCCGGAACATGACCGCGCGCATGCCTTCGAACACGTAGGCGGACGGCAGCGCATAGGCGATCGGCTGGATCCAATGGGGCAGGATCGAGATCGGGTAATAGACGCCGCTCAAGGGGGCGAGGGCGAAGATCGCGAGCCAGGCGAGATTCTCGGCGCCGAGCCCGTAGCGCAGGATCAAGCCCGAGACCGCGAGCCCGATCGCCCAGCCGAACACCATGAGATTGACGAAGAAGGCGATGAGCGGAAGCCCCATGCCGAAGATGGAATAGGAATAAAGCGGGATCGCGAGGAGCGCCGCCGGGATGGTGCCGATGAGGGTGCGGATCATGCTCATCGCGGCGAGTGCCGCCATGAGCTCGTAGGGCCGGAGCGGGGTCACGAAGAGCTGGCCGAGATTGCGTGCCCACACTTCCTCGAGGAACGAGACCGCGACGCCGAGCTGGGAGCGGAACAGCACGTCCCACAGAAGCACCGCCGCGATCAGGACGCCGCCCGCCTGCGCGACCCAGGAGCTGTTGGTGCGCAGGAACTCGCTGATGAGGCCCCACAGGATCACCTGCACCGAGGGCCAGTAGATGAGCTCGATGATCCGCGGCCAGGAGCCGCGCAGGAGATAGAGATAGCGCAACACCATCGCGTAGACCCGGCGCGGCGAGAAGGACGCCATGCGGGCGGCGCGCGCGGACTCGCGAATCGCGACGCTCATCCCGCGACTCCCTCGCGCGCGCGCGCGATGTCGAGAAACACCTCCTCGAGCGTGTGCCGCCCGTAACGCGCGATCAGGTCGCCGGGCGCGCCGCGGTCGACGATGCGGCCCGCGCGCATCATGAGCACGTCGGAGCACAGGCGCTCGACCTCGGCCATGTTGTGGGACGCGAGCAGGATCGACGCTCCGGTCCGCGCGCGATAGCGCTCGAGGAAGCCGCGCACCCAATCGGCCGTGTCGGGATCGAGGGATGCGGTGAGCTCGTCGAGCAACAGGAGCTCGGGCTCGTTGAGGAGCGCCTTCGCAAGCGCCACGCGGCTCCGCTGCCCCGCGGAGAGCGTGCCCGTCGCGCGCTTCATGAAGGGGCCGAGCTGGAGCTCGTCGGCCAGGCGCTCGATGCGCGCGCGCACGTCGCCAAGGCCGTAGAGATGGCCGTAGACCGTGAGATTCTGGAACGGCGTCAGGCGCTTCGGCATCTCGACATAGGGCGAGGAGAAGTTGATGCGGTCGAGCGCGCGATAGCGATGGGCGAGCATGTCCTCGCCCAGCACCTCGACCGTGCCCGCGCTCGGCAGCAAAAGCCCGAGCAGCATGGAGAGCGTCGTGGTCTTGCCGGCCCCGTTGCCGCCCAAAAGCGCCACCGTCGTTCCGCGCGCGACCGCGAAATCGATACGGTCGACCGCGAGGAGCGGCCCGAAGCGCTTGGTGAGGCCCGCGACCCGGATCACCGGATCGGCGATCGACGCCAGCAC
Source organism: Alphaproteobacteria bacterium (assembly GCA_035509415.1). Taxonomy (GTDB): domain Bacteria; phylum Pseudomonadota; class Alphaproteobacteria; order JACZXZ01; family JACZXZ01; genus DATJLQ01. Next base: position 47,869 of record DATJLQ010000107.1, on the reverse strand, counting down.
CGCCGCGGCGGGCGGGGGCGAGCTTGGAGTGCGGGACGGATCGGAGGCGAGGGGCTGCGGCACGGGCGCAATATGGCTTGCGGTCAGGATTTGTCCAGGAGCTTCGCGACGAGCGCGTCGATCTTCTGGGAAATACCCGCTTCGGCCAAGGCGCTTCGGACCAGCGCCCTGGCGCGCTGGAATTTGACATTTTCGGGAAGCTCGACTTGCGCTGCTACGTTCTCCGCCATCAAACCTGCGACGGCGAGTGCCATATGAGTCCCGTTTCCGCTAACAAAGCGCGGGATCGGAAGATTGAAGATCACTTTATCAAAATCGCGGGCTCCAAATTGACCCCGAGACTGAAATCGTTCCGTTCGCGCCCTCGCCGTTTCACTGTTGAAAATGGCGGTTAGATAGCGCGCTTCTTTATCGTCGACGGGAGTCATCCAATAGAGCTTATGGTCGATGACGGTGCGATCGTCGCTTACCGTACATGCCGCCGGCTGCGTCCCCGCTTTCGAATAGACGACGCGGAGCCGAGAAATCGGAAATTGCGCGCTTAGCTTGTTAAGGTAATTCCACCATTCAGAAAGCGGCATTGCCCCGTTCGCTGCATTGGCTTTCCAAATGGCCTCTGCCTTTCGCATCCAGCCATGAAGACCATCGTAACCCCGCGTCGCCGCAGATTCCGAATCCAACACGGTGTCTTTCGGCACGACCGGGACTACGGCCTCAAAAGGTCGAAACACTCGATAAGGCAAGATGCTTTCGCCGAGCAGAACCGGACGCAGGAATTCCGCCTCGACGCGGTTCTCGACGCCCGGCAAATCCCTCCAAGGCTTCTTTTCCTGATTATTGCGCCGGCTGACGACGTAGGGGGCGCTCGCGTCCGCGCCAAGGCGGCCGACATGTCCGCGCTCAACGAGGCAAAGCATCCGGGGCACCAACGTCGCACCCTGCCTGAACGATTTGCGATATGGCGACCCGCCTTCGAACTTTCCGACCGATAATGCCGGCGCTCCCTCGGTCACCTTCAGCTTGGCGTCCGCGAGGCTTTCCGGCGCATCGCGATACGGGAGCGGTCCGGAATAGGCACGCACCGTGGTCGGCAACGGGGTTGCGACGGCCCGACGCCTCCCGAACACGACGCAAGACGGGACCGGGAACAGCGGCTGCACCGAATCGTCCATGGTCCACGCTTCGTCCCACGCGATACGCACGGAATAGAACGAGCCCTTGCGCAGCTTCTCGAATTGCCCGCGCGTCAAGGCCGCCATCGGCAGGATGAAGGCGAGACGGCCGCCCGAACGCAAATAAAGATGCGCCGCACGCACGGTAAACAGCGCGCTCAAATCGTTTTGAGTCCCGAACTTGCCGCCGACATAGACCTTCTCGCCTTGCGACAGTTCCTTGAAGCGCTTTTGAAGGTCGGCAGTCATATGGCGAAACGCGAGCCAGGGCGGATTGCCGACCACCACGTGAGCCCAGCCGCCCCCGGCCGAATAGGCCAAGGGTCGCGAGAGATTGCGCGCCACATAGGCCCAGACGGTGTCGCGCCCGTCCCGGCGCAATTTGTCGAAGGTGACATAGGTCTTGCCGAGATCTTGTATGGCGCGCTCTTGCTCCTCGGTCACGTCGGCGCGGTAATGCTGCTCGACGATCCGATGAAGCGCCGCTTCGATTTGCTTGCGCGACATGTTTTCCTGGGAGCCAGCGCGCATCCGCTCGATCGCCTTGTCGAACAAGGCGGGATCGCGACAGAACGTCTCGGGGAAGTCCAATTGCTCCCGCCCGTTCGCATCCTTGTCCCCGCTCTTGCCCTCGCCCGCGGGCGGCGGCGGCACGCGAATCGTCAGCTCCTTGCCGGCCATGAATTCCGAGATCGAGAGCTGCATCGAATCGCCGAGGTAAACCGGGATCGACAAGGCGCCCACGCGGGACACCAGCGCCGGCGCAAGGGCCAGTAGATACGTCACCCGTGCGATGATCATTGCGACGGGATGAATGTCGATCCCCGCGACATGATCGCAAACCTCGGCCGCGCGCCTCTTCGGGTCCATGTCCTCGGCTTTCGCCGCGTCGAGAAAAACGCGGATTGCATGGAACAGGAACGTGCCCGAGCCGCAGGCCGGATCGAGGACCTTTTGCTCGAGCGGACGCTCGACGGCGTGCCTGACCATCTTCGAGGCGAGCCAATCCGGCGTGTAATATTCGCCGAGCCCGTGCCGCTCTTCGCGGTCGATGAGCGATTCGTAAAGAATCTTGAGGACATCGCTTTCAACTTCCGCGAGGCGGAACCGCCGAACATGGTTCATGATCCGGCGCACGAGGTCCTCGCCGTCCGGATCGGCGACGATCCAATCGAAGAAATCGCTCTCGACCGCGCCGTTGATTCCGGCCAAGGCGAAGGCCTCGCCGCTGAGAAGCCTCTTCGGATCGTCCTCGCGCATTTGCATCACGGCGAGCGCAATGCACTTCGCGACGATCACAAGAAACGTGTGCTGGAACCAAAGCTCGTCGCTTTGTATCTCGCGGCCGTAAACATGCCTCAGCAACTCGGCCCAGAGCTGTCGCTTCAGCGCCGCGGTTCGATTGCCTTTCAGTCGTTCCCAAAGACGCTTCAACTTCGCATCGACGAGATGGAACGCGACCGAATCCTGCCCGAGCTCCGCACGAATCGTCAGCGGATCGGGCGGCAGCGAGGATTTGAGCGCGAGCGCACCGTCGAGCCAGGCAAGAAACGAGTCGGAACGCTCCGGATTGAGGACAGTATCCTTGACCTTCACGAGCTTGCCGGCCGCAAGCTCGAAGACGGCCCATTTGGCTCCGTCGGACGCGATTCCGACAAAATGCTCCTTTTCCTCGCGCTCGCGGTCGGCGAGGTAGTCCGGCATGCGTCGCTCGATGTCGTCCCATTCCCGGTCGAGGTTGCTTTTGGCCTCGAAGACCGTGCGGCCGATCAACGCATCGAGACGCCCATGCACCTCCGGGACGCGTCGCTCGAATTTGAGCGCGCTCAGCTCGGCTCCGAATTCTTCGATGAGAAGCTGCCGGAAATCGGCCTTTACTTCGTCGTGGCCGGGACGGCTCGCGAGGTGCCTCAGCAGGGCAATCGTCGATTCCGACTCGGTCATCCCGCCCTCGGCCAGACAAGCTCAGTCGCTTATAGCGATGGGCTACCCAATTTCAACAGATTCCGCGTCGCCGAGGGAGGGGCGGCCGGGGGCGGGTTTGACCAGATCAGTGGCCGTCCTTCCTAACTCGCGGTAAACTCGGGCGTTTTCGGGCATGCCGCAGCCCCGGGGGCAGGCACCTCCGGGCGAGCGCGGCGAAGGAGACGGGCATGGTCGCGACCAACGGCGCGGTGACGCTCGAGCCTCGGGCCGAGCGCGCGCCCGGCCGGGTCAAGCAGCGCACGCTTCTGATCATCCGCTGGGTCGCGGTCGCGGGCCAGGCGGCGACGCTTGCGGTCGTCGGCATCGGCATGGGCCACAAGCTGCCGCTGGTGGCGGCGTACTCGGCGGTGGGCGCCTCGGCGCTCCTCAACATCGTGGTCGGCACCGGCCCGCGCGCGCGCGCGCGCCTCTCGGACATCGAGGCCGCCCTCTATCTCGCCTACGACACGATCCAGCTGAGCGTGCTGCTCTATCTCACGGGCGGGCTTCTCAATCCCTTCGCCGTGCTGATCCTCGCCCCCGTGATCGTGTCGGCGACGGTCCTCTCGCGCGCGAGCACCATCGGCCTCGGCGCGCTCACGGCGGCGTGCATCGCGGTCTTGGCCCTGTTCCATCTGCCGCTGCCCTGGGCCGAGGGCCCGTTCGACGCGCCGAGGCTCTATCTCATCGGCATCGCCTTGGCGCTCGCGGTCTCGACCGTGTTCATCGCCGCCTATGTGGGCAGCATCTCGGAAGAGGCACGCCGCATGTCGGACGCGTTCGGCGCGACCCAGCTCGCCCTTGCGCGCGAGCAACGGCTCGCCTCGCTCGGCGCGCTTGCCGCCGCCGCCGCCCACGAGCTCGGCAGCCCGCTCGCGACGATCGCACTCGCGAGCCGCGAGATCGCCCTCGAGCTCCCGCCCGAGAGCCCGCTCCGCGCCGACGTCGAGCTCCTGATCAGCCAGACCGCGCGTTGCCGCGACATCCTCGCCGAGCTCGGCCGCGATCCCGAGGCGGAGGAGCTGCCGTTCCGGCGCCTGCCCATCTCGGCGTTGGTCGAGGCAGCGGCGGCACCTCACAAGAGCTCGGCCGTGCGCGTCATCCTCGACGCCGCGCCCGCCGAGGGGGCGCCCGAGGATTCGCCCGAGCCCCTGGTCGCGCGCAGCCCCGAGATCATGCATGGGATCGGCAATCTGGTGCAGAACGCGATCCAGTTCGCGCGCGACGAGGTGGTGGTGCGCCAGCGCTGGGACCGCGGCACGCTCACCATCGAGGTGATGGACGACGGGCCCGGCTTCCCGCTCTATCTCCTCGAGCGCCTGGGCGAGCCCTATCTCTCGAGCCGCTCGGGGAGCGGGGACCATCTCGGGCTCGGCATCTTCATCGCCCAGAATCTCCTCGAGCGCACCGGCGCCGAGCTCGCCTACTCGAATCGGCCGGAAGGCGGTGCTAAGGTGGCGGCGCGCTGGCAGCGGGCCGCGATCGAGGCGCCGGCGGAAGGATCCGGCGCTGCGTCCCAAAGCGAGGACCGGCGGGAGGATCAGAGGGAGGCACGAGAGCCATGATCGGCGAGCCGGGCGAGGGCGGGGCAGCGGGCGCCAACGCCGCCGAGCGCCGCCTCCTCATCGTCGACGACGACGAGCCGTTCCGGACGCGCCTCGCGCGCGCCATGGAGCGACGGGGCTATCAGGTGACGGTCGCGGAAGGGGTTGCCGACGGCGTCGCCGCGGCGCGCGCGATGCAACCCGCCTTCGCGGTGGTCGATCTCAGGCTCGGCGAAGGCACCGGGCTCGACGTGGTGCAGGCGCTACGCGCCGCGCGCGCCGACGTGCGCGTGGTCATGCTCACGGGCTACGGCAACATCGCGACCGCGGTGGCGGCGGTCAAGGCGGGGGCGGTCGATTATCTGCCGAAGCCCGCCGACGCGGACCAGATCGAGGCGGCGCTCGAGATGCATGGCCGCCCCTTGCCGCCGCCGCCCGAAAATCCGATGTCCGCCGACCGGGTGCGCTGGGAGCATATCCAGCGCGTGTTCGAGCAATGCGGCCGCAACGTCTCCGAGACCGCGCGGCGCCTGAACATGCACCGGCGCACGCTCCAACGCATCCTCGCGAAATATGCGCCGCGCGAATAGGCGGCACTGCGGCGCGCGTTGCGCGCTCGCGCGGATCGGAGCCGCGGCACAAGACGTGCTTCCGACGTCGGCGTGCAACCGCCAAACCCCACGCAACCTATAAGCCCCACGGAACTTCCCGATCCCATGGCCATTGTCGATCCCATGGACCTTGTCGCCGGCGCGGAGCCGATCGTGCCCCTGGAGCGGCGCGTTCCCCTGGAGGCGCTGGCGCGCGATTTCGCGTCCGGGCGCGCCGTGCCCGATCTCCCCGAGGTGCATCTCTTCCGCGCGCCCGTGCGGCCGATTCGCGTGCGCGGCTTCGAGCGCCTGGGGGCGGCCGCGGCGGAGGTTCTCTCGGCCTGGCCCGCGCTCGGCCTCGCGCGCGACGATCCGGCCGAGCCGGTCGACGTCGCGATCGAGACGCTCGCCGACGGCGTGCGCGTCGACCAACGCACGCCCGTCCCGGCGGTCACCGACTATATCGACGCCGAAGGAGCCGCCCTCGGCCTCATCGGCGCGTTGATCGCCGCTTATCTCGCGCGGGATCCCGGACTCGTCTGCCTCCACGCCGCGGCCACGCGTACGCCGCGCGGGCTCGTGCTCACGCTCGGCTCGACGAACGCGGGCAAGAGCACGCTCGCGGCTCATCTCGTTGCCCGCGGGTTGCGCTCGTTCGGCGATGACCGCATCCTGCTTGCGCCCGACGCGCGCGGCGGCGATCGGGGCATTTCGCTGCCGCTCACCCACAAGCTGCGCCTTCCGCTGCCCGACGACGCGGCGCCCGGCTTCGCGCGTTTCGTCCAGGCGCGCGCCCATGTGGGCGACGGCGAGGCGGTGCGCCTTCGCCTCAAGCCCGGCGAGGCCGCGCGCTTCGGCGCCGAGGCGCCGCTCGCGGCGTTCGTGCTGCTCGAGCGCGTGCCCGGCGCCTCCGCCTCGCTCGAGCCCGCGGCGAGCGGCCAGGTGGTGCGCGAGCTCGTGCGCCAGAGCTTCGCGCCCCAACTCGACGCCGAGCGCGTGCTCGCGATCATGATCGGCTTCGCCGCGCGCGTGCCGGGCTACCGCCTCGTCTATGGCCGCAGCGCCGAGGCGGCGGCGCTGATCGAGGCCGCGTTCGGCGCCGTCTCCACGCTCGGCGCGCGCGACGCCAAGGTGCCGTCATGACGCGCTATCTGCGCAACCCGGCCGTACGCGAGACCGCGCTCGAGGGCGAGATTTTCCTGGTCGATGGCGAGGGGCGCGAGGTGTTCTATCTCGACGCGGTCACGAGCGGCTTGTGGCGCCTCCTTCAGGAGCCGCAGACGATCGAATCCTGCCGCGCCGTGTTCGCCGAGGCGTTCCCCGACGCGCCCTCGGAGCGGCTCGCCCAGGATCTGGCGGCGGCGTTGGCGGATTTCGAGGCGCGCGGCCTGATCCTCGAGGTCCCCTGAGCCGCGCGCGGAAGCCCATCGCCCATGGCCGACCGCCCCGGGGGCGGTCCGGGCGTCTCCAATAAAACGCGCGCGCATCGGTCGCCGCGGCCCGATCTTTGCTCGTTATTATTTCGATTATTTGCGATCGGCGCCCATGAGCCGGTCCGGAAGCGCGGTTTTTCTTGCCCCGCCGCGATGGCGCGGCAGGGGGTCCGCGCGCCGGACGCGACGCATTTTGCGAATTCCCGCGCGGCAATTTGCGAATCCGCCGCACCCGCGCGCATGGGTGGCGTGGCCCCTTCCGGGCGCCGAAAAGCTCGAAGAGCGCTGTTCCTGCGAGCGAATCCAAGCTCTCCGAGTCGCCATTCAACATTTTGTATTGGCGATATTAATTCTCCCCCACACGTTGAAGAGTTGGGAGTCTGGGGCGGGATCGAGCCCGGATTCCCGGGCTATTGACCCCTCAAAGCACGACTCCGCGGCGGCGCGACCCCATGCCCCATTGATCCCGGCCCATTCGGCCCAACCTATGCATGGATAAGGGAAATTAGCGCCGGACTCGCCCCAGTTCGGGCGCTTTCCTTGCCAGGAGTCGGCCGGACGCGTATAAGTGAATCGGGGAAGAATCGGCCGTTGCCTGTGCTCTTACGGAGTAGACTGCCGTGATGAACTTGGAAAAGCGAAATATTCGCGCGTCGCTCCTTTGCACCGCCGCCGCCTTGCTCGGCGTCGCCGGCCTCGTGTGCTTTGCGCTCGACGGCAGCGCTTATGCCGCGGCCGCCCCCGCCTCGACCAGCAATGCCGCCCCGGCCAAGACCCCGGCCGCGTCCAACAACGCCGCCGACGCGTCGGCCGCGAAGGACAAGACCAAGAAGGACGTGGTGCCCGAGGACGTGGTCAAGGGCCTCATCGCCGGCACGTCCGAGGGGATGGAGAAGGTCAAGAAGTACCTCGCCGGCGATAAGTTCAGCACCGAGGGGACGACCGATCGCGCGATCGCGCTGGTCACCGCGCTGCGCAACACGCCCGAGGGGCAGGACCCGCAAAAGCTCTTGGCGCTGTCGCAGAAAGTGACCGACCAGGCGAAGTCGCTGTTCCAGGGCAGCACCATCACCAAGGTGACGGTGGACAAGCAATTCCACCCGCTCGCGGGCGACAAGGCGTGGAAGTTCGGTCCGCGCGACGCCGACCCGCCCTCGGGCTTCGAGATGGTCACGGTCGACGATCGCCGCCTCAAGGGCGTCGATATGAAGGGCATCCATCGCCCCGGTACCGATCCCCTGATGGAAACCGGGATCGAGGGCGTGCGCAACTTCCAGGACGCGTTGCCCAACGGCCAGTGGCGCGTGATCATGATCACCGACGATCTAGGCCAGCCCGAAACGGCGAAGGCGCCGTTCGGCGCCGCGGTCTCGGTCAACAGCACCCGAGTGGCGCTGGCCGAGGAAGACCCGAGCCATTGGCTCGAGCGCGCCTATCTCACAAACAAGGACCTCAAGCCGGGTGGCCCGGGCGGGCCGGGCGGCTCGAGCGCGGGCTCGAACAGCTTCGGCGTCAGCGGCGGCATCGTCGCGCACCAGGCGGCTCCGCCCGGCGGCGGCCCTCCTGGTGGCGGTCCTCCTGGTGGCGGTCCTGGGCCGGGCCTGCCGAGCAATGACGTGGGCTCGACCACGGCGGGCGCGCTCACGCTCCAGACCTCGGTCAACGAGCAGCATCTCGGTATCGGCTGGCTGCCGCCCAAGACCGGCGGCCAGGAGACCTACATCGTCGCGATCATCGCCGAGCCGGCGGATAAGCCGCCGCTCTTGACGCCCGCGACCTCGACCCTCGACATGGAGGGCAAGATCTTCAACCAGGCGGTCAACCTGACCCAGCCGCCGAAGGCGGGCGAGCCGGTGATTCAGAATCCGCCCGGACCGCCGCCTCCCGGCACGCCTCCGGGCCCGCAGCCTCCGGGACCGCCCAAGGAGCAGCCACCCGAACCGCCGCCGCCGCCGTCGACCCCGACGGTAACTTGCGCGACGTGCTCGGCGAGCACTTTCTGAGCGGCGTGATCGCGCGCTCGGGTGGGCACCGAGCCGCGCGTCGCCAGGGACAATGAACCGAAGGAGCAGGAGTGGGGACGGGTAAGCGGTTCTGGCGGATCGTATCGTTCCTGGTGGCGGTGGGATGCGTGGCAGATGCCGGACGGGCCTTCGGGCAGTCGGCATCGATTGCGACTCCGCAGCAAGAGGACGTTATCTTCACGTCGGACGTTCCGGCAAAGCAATCGCAGGTCGGCGCGCGGCCGCACGCGGATTTCAGTCCGATCGGTCTCGAGCTCGGCAGCATGTCGATCCATGCGGCGGTCGAAAACGACACGCAGTACAACGACAATATTTTCGCCGACCAGACGCACACGGCCGACATCATCGACGACATGAAGCCGCGCCTCGATCTGGCGGAGAACGCGTTCGATACCGCGATGAGCCTGAGCGCGACCGCGGATATCGGGCGCTACATGATCTTTCACTCGGAGAACTACGAAGATTATAGCATCACCGGCACGACGAGCCGCGACCTCAACGCGGAGTCGAGCATCGCGGTGCGCGGTGGAACCTCGCGCGCCCACATCCCGCGAACCGCGCTCAACAGCCCGGGCCGCGCCTATCCGGTCTCTTACGTTCAGGATAACTTCGTCACCATCGTGCCGCAATACAGCACGAGCCCGTTCATCGGCACCGCGACGATTCGCGGCGACTATTATCAGAACCAGGACGTCGCCGGCACCGACAACAGCTACTTGAACTACTACGCGCTCAACGTCAGCAATCGCTTCGGCTACGAGACCGGCGGCGGCTGGACCTACTTCTTCCAACCGAGCTACGAAATCGACTCCTACCAGCACCGGGTCGATCTCTCGGGCGCCAACCACGACAAGCAGGTCTATCAGGGTCTGTGGGGCATCCAGTACGACGCCACCGCGGACATCTATCTCGAGCTCGGGCTCGGCTATTTCTACGACGCGTACTTCGCGAAGACGCAGCAGAACGTGGGCGGCCTCGCCGAGCTCGGGTCGTTCGTGTGGAACATCGACCCGCTGTTCTCGCTTACCGGCTCGCTCACGCAGACGAGCCAGGATCTGCAGGGCACGCTCGCGGCCGGCATCCCGCAGGGTCTTGCCGTCACCAACACCGGCAGCCTGCACCTCGACTACGAGGCGGCGTACAACGTCATCGCGTTCGTCCAGGCCGGATTGAGCCAGACCGACATCACCGGCCAGGGCTCGAACGTGACGCAGGAGTCCTTTCCCTTCTCGCTCGGCGTCAGCTGGTACATCAGCGAATACCTGCGCGCCGGCGCCCAGTACACGTTCAGCGCGACGTCGGCGTCGGTCGCGACCCTGAACTACGATACCAATCAGATCATCCTCACGCTGGTCGCCCAGATGTGACGGATTTGTAAGTTGTGCATGTCAAACGAGAAGCGGACTATGACACCGATGAAAAGCTCAAACGCGTTTTGCTTCGTCAAGCGGCCGGTCGCCAAGCTGCCGCCGTGGTGGCGCGCCCTCGCTCCGGCCGCCGGCCTCGTGGCGGTCCTGGCGCTCGCGGGTTGCGGCGGCGGATCGTCGATCCAGGCCGAGACGCACTCGCTCAAGATGGTCGAGGCGCCGCAAACGGAAAGCGCGGACGCGGGCTCGGTCACGACCAACGCGCCCGCGACGAGCTCGGCGCCGGCCGCAACCGAGACCGCCTCGACGGAAGGCGGCGCCAAGACCGGATCGGCGGAGACCGCCGCGTCCGGCGCCAAGCCCGCCGCAGCGGGCAAAAGCGAAGCCGGCGCGGGCAAGGTCACGACCGAATACAAGCTCGGCACCGGCGACCAGCTCCAGGTCGCGATCTTCGGCCAGCCCGACCTCTCGGGCAAATTCGAGGTCGACGGCAACGGCAACATCACGCTGCCTTTGATCGGCCCGCTCAAGGCCGAAGGCCACACGGTCGCCGAGCTCCAGCAAAGCGTCACCGCGGCGTACGACAAGAGCTTCCTGGTCAACGCCAAGGTCAGCGTCCAGGTGCTCAACTACCGGCCCTTCTACATTCTGGGCGAGATCGGCAAGCCCGGCAGCTACCCCTACGTCTCCGGCCTGACCATGCGCCAGGCGGTCGCGATCGCCGGCGGCTACACCCGGCGCGCGCGCGAATCGCCGCTCGAGGTCGTGCGCTCGGGGCAGGATTCGAAGGAGACCGAGGATGCCATGCCGGACGATCCGGTGCTGCCCGGCGACACCATCACGGTCGAACGTCGAGTTTTCTAAGCCTTTGATTTGACCTTGTTATTTCCAGCGACTCGGAGCCGTCCCGGGCGCGGGCGCTGGCACGGGAATTGCTCTTAGTCAACGCCAGTCAAGGCAGGCTCGAGGCGGGGGCGGGAAAGGTGCGGAAATGCGCGCCTCTCGCGCCGGATCCCGAAGGTCCCGGGCGATCTGCTTTGCATTCTGCAGTGCGTGGCGCGCGAGGGCGCAGGCCACGCGCGGCAGCCCCGGGGCGGTGCGCCGCTTCCAGGCCTTGGCTCGGATCGACGCCACGCGCATGATCGAGGCGCGGCACAGTTCAGGTGGCCCATGACGACGGTGACCCGGCTTCCCTTGCCCAACAACGACGGCGCGCACGCCGCGGCGCCGCTGATCGCCAATTCGGCCGAGAGCCAGTTCGACGTGCGCCGGATCCTGGGGATTCTGAAGCGCCGCAAGCTGATGATCCTGGGCGTGATGTTCGTCATCACCAGCATGGCGACCCTGATCGTCAACCAGGCGACGCCGCTCTATCGCGCCGAGGCCCGCATCATCATCCAGAAGAGCCAGCAGAATTTCATCCCGCTCCAGGCGGTGGCCCAAGGCATGATCACCGACATGATGACCGCCGACACCCAGGCGGCGGTGATCGGCTCGCGCGAGCTCGCGGCGAAGGCGGTCGACCGGCTCAGCTTGGTCGACAACCCGCTCTTCAATCCGACCCTGCTGCCGCCCAAGCCCGGACTGTTCGCCTCCTTGCTCGACCCCGTGCGCGACCTGATCTCGGTCAATATCGCGCGCCCGCTGCGCGCGGCCCTGTTCGGCAAGAGCGCCGAGACGGCGGCCGCGGAAGCCAATGGGACGCCGGATGCCAATGCCGATGTTTCGCCGGCGGACAAGCGCCGCGAGCTGGTGCAGGGCGTGATCGACACCTTCCTCGGCGGCCTCACGGTGGTGACGTCGCAGACCAGCCACGTGGTCGCGATCCAGTACGTCTCGACCGATCCGCGCATGGCGGCCGTCGCCGCGAACACGGTCGCCGAGCTTTACATCCTCGACCAGCTGACCAAGAAGGGCGAAACGACCTCGCGCGCCGCCGAATGGCTCAACCAGCGCGTCAACGAGATGCGCCAGCGCATGGTCGACTCCGAGCAGCGGTTGGATGCGTACCGCAAGCAGTCGGGCATCGTCGACCTGGGCGGCGCCAACACGACGCAGCAGCAGATCGCGCGACTTGACGAAGAGCTGGTGCTGGCGCGCACCAAGCTATCCGAGGCGGAAGCGCGCAACGCCCAGGTTCAGGAGCAGCTCAAGAACGGCAACATCGACACCGCGGCGGCGGTGCTCAACAACAAGCTCATCCAGAGCCTGCGCGACCAGGAGACGACGCTCCTCCGCAAGCTCTCCGAGTTCAAGACCCAATTCAAGGATACCCATCCCCAGGTGCGGCTCACCGAGCAGCAGCTCGATGCGCTGCGCGCGAAGATCGCGACCGAGGTGCAGAAGATCGCGGCCGAGATGGACAACGAGCTCCAGATCACGCGCATCCGCACCAAGAACCTGCAGACCGCGGTCGACGATCTCCAGAAGAAGCTCGAGAAGCAGAACGAGGCCGAGGTCACCATCCGCTCGCTGCAAAGCGAGGTGAACGCCAACAAGCAGCTCTACGAGACCCTCCTGAGCCGCTTCAAGGAGACCGACCTGCAGCAGGATTCGTCCCTGCAGCAGGCCGACGCGCGCATCATCTCGCGCGCCATGGTCCCGGGGGCACCCTATTATCCCCGGAAAAACCTGATGGTGATGGCGGCGCTCATCGTCTCGGCGATCGTGGGCATGGCGCTCGCGGTGGTGACCGAGCTGTTCGACCAGGGCTTCCGCTCGCTCGGCCAGATCGAGTCCGCGACCGGCTTGCCGACCTTGGCCATGATCCCCGCCCTCAAGGAAGGCGAGGCCGAAGGCAAGCGCCCTCACGAGATCGCGATCGAGCGGCCCAACTCGTCCTTTGGCGAGGCGATCCGAACGCTGCGCACGGGCCTGTTGCTGACCCGCATCGATCATCCGCCGCGCACGATCATGCTCACCTCGTCCGTGCCGGGCGAGGGGAAAACGTCGTTGGCGTTGTCGCTCGCCTGCTCCGCCGCGCGCTCGGCCCAGAAAGCGATCGTGCTCGATTGCGACTTCCGCCATCCGAACATGCACAACTACCTCGAATATCCGAACAAGCTCGGCCTCACGGATTTCCTCGCGGGCCAGGCCTCGCTCGAGGACGTGGTGGAGATCGATCCGCGCTCGGGCGTCCACTTCATCACGGCGGGCTCGCGCGCGCCCAACCCGATCGACCTCTTGGGCTCCCAGGAGATGAAGAAGCTTTTGGCGCGCCTTTCGTCGCTCTACGACATCGTCGTGATCGACGCGCCGCCGGTCCTGCCGGTATCCGACGCGCTCGTGCTCGTGCGCATCGTCGACAAGACCATGTATCTCGTGCGGTGGGAGAAGACCAAGCGCGAGACGGCGCTCAACGGGCTCAAGATGCTGGTCGAGGCGGGCGCCGACATCGCCGGCGTCTGCCTGACCCAGGTCGATCTCAAGAAGCACGCCCAGTACTATTATTCGGATTCGGGCTACTACTACGCGAGCGGCTACAAGAACTATTACGTCGAGTAGCCGCGCGGCTGGGCGGCCCATCGAGTCGGGAGTGCGCGCGTGTCACCGCTCAAGAACATCGTACCGATCCTCTTGGCGCTGGTCGCCGGCGTGTCCCTGGTCCGGCTCGGAATTCCGCAATTGGTCGGCGGCCTGCCGCTCTTCTTCCAGGAGGATGCGCGCTCGCGCATCGCGGGCGGCGTGCCCACCGCGAAACCGGCGACGCCCGAGCTGAGGCAGGAGGCGATCGAGGTCTGGGGCCGCGCGGCGCCGATCCTCGACGACACCAACGTTTGGGCCGCCTACGGCGACATCCTGGTGGCGGAGGCGAACGCGAACAACGACAAGCCGGCGGTGCGCGACAAGCGGCTCGCCGAGGCGCAGGCGGCCTACCGCGCGGCGCTGATCGAGAGCCCGTCGAACGGCCGCGCCTGGACCATGCTCGCCGCCGTGCGCCTCAGGCTCGGGGCGACGCCCGAGGAGACCGCGGCACTCCTGCGCATGTCGTTGCGCACCGCGCCGCGCGACCCGCCGCTGGTGATCCCGCGGCTCGACTCGGCCTTCTACATATGGCGCGTCATGCCGCCGGACCTGCGCGCCGACATGGCCGAGCAGGTGCGCATCGCCACGGTGAACGACCTCTGGCATTTCGTGCGGCTGGTGCACGAGCATTACGTGCTCGAGCCGGTGCGCGACATCCTCGCCTCCGACCGCGACCTGCAGTGGACCTTCGACCGCGAGTATATGGCAACCTATCACTGAGCGCGCGCGCCGTGCCGCCGGCCGAGCTCGGCCTCGCGCTCCTGGGTCGGGTAGGACTGGGCGAAGGCAAGCCCTAGGACCAGCGCGTAGTCGAGCACCACGGCGGGCATCTGCAGGCTGAAATCGACCGTCGAGTGGAGCGCGCACAGCGCCGTGGTCCCGAGGCCGACGGCGACGAAGGTGACGTCGCGCCGGCGCGCGAACACGCCGCGCCCGACCGCGAAGACGATGCCGCCGAGGATCGAGAGCAGGAGCGCCAACGCCGGCAGGCCGATCTCGAGCGCGAGCTCGAGATAGGTGTTGTGCGCCAGATCGAAGAAGAAATCGGCCGAGTCCAGACGCGCGTCGCGATAGCGCGAGAACGTCTCGGCGAAGCTGCCGAGACCGGTGCCGACCCAGGGATGCTGGGCGATCGCGTGCAGCGTGTCCTCGTAGACGACCTCGCGCGCGCCGGAGGTGACGGTCTGGTTGATGCGGCCGAGCAGGTTGCTGCCGTTGAAGGCGAAGATCAACGCCACGAACGCCGCGAGCGTGATGAGCGAGATGCGCACCTGGCGCACGCCGCTGGTCTGGCGCCGCGCGAGCCGGTCGGCGACTACGAGGGCGACGAGGCCGGCGGTCGTGCTCAAGGTGGCGCCGCGCGAGGCCGTGAGCAAGAGCGTGCTGCCGAGCAGGACCGCGAAGCCCAAGAGCGCGAACACCCGGAAGTCGACGTTGTCCATGAAATGCACGAAACCCGCGCGGCTGAACAGGCCGTGACGCAGGCTGGTCTCGAGCTGGGCGAGCAGCAGCCCGACGCTCGCGATCAGCGCGATCCCGACATAGGTGCCGAAATTGTTGCGGTTGACGAAGGTCGAGGTCAGCGACCCGCGATAGGCGTATTTGGAGAACCACAGGATGGCGTCGTTGCCGTGGAAATACACGTAGAGCCCGTACACCGAATAGGCGACGCCGACGAGCACCACCGACCAGAGTGCTGCACTGGCGTGCTCGCGCGTGCGGCACAGCTGGAATGCGAGGAAGAACGTTCCCGCGTAGGTCACCATGCGCATGATGGTCTCGCGCGCACCCTCGGGATCGAGCGTCATCGCTCCCCGGAGGTGCACGCCCAGCATCTTGGCGCCGTCGCGCCAGATCGGATCGTGCCACGCGGCCGGCGTGAGCCCGCTTTGCTGCACCACGAACCAGCACACCAGGAGCGCGAAGCCGAGCATCGCCCACCAATACTTGCGGAACGGCACCTGGATCAGGCTGCGGCTGAACGGAGCCGCGAGCGCGAACAGCGCGAGCTGGCCGCCGATCAGGATGGCGAGCAGCCCCTCGGGCGCGGGACGGTCGCTCGCGAGCGGAAGCGGGGCGAACGCGACCGTGACGACGAGCATCCAGAAAAGGACTCGGCTCATGAGTGGGAACCCCATCGCGCGCGCGTCATCGGAGCATCTGCCGGAACTGGCTCACGAGGTCGCGCAGAAAGCCTCCCGAGCCGCCGCCGCCGCTGAACGCGACGGCCACCGTATCGATCACCACGAACGCCAGCGCCAAGAGCACGGCGGCGAACAGGACGGTGACCACCGCGTTGCCGAAGGTCGCGAGCGGGTGCGCCTTGCGGTCGACCGCGCGGCGCGCGGCCGCGCGCTTGTCCCGCCCGGCGACGAACACCACGTAGAACCGCTCCCAGAAGAACGGGAACGAGAAGCGGATGTCGACCGCGTGCCGCCCCCAGGCGCGCCCGCCATAGACCATCTTGATCGCGGCCAGCTGATCGATCGTGAAGCTTTCGGCGATCTGCGGCGCGATCTGCTTGAAGAAGTTCTCGACGAACGGGTCTTGGCGCTCGATTCTAACCATGGTTCCTCTCCCGGGCAAAGAGGTACTGGCGGCATCGCCTCGCTCTCAATACGCGTTCTCGTTCACGAATCCCACGAACAGGGTCAAAAGGAGAATCTTGAGATCGAACAAGAGCGACCAATGGTCGATATAGTATAGGTCGTATTGCACCCTGAGCTGAATTTTCTGCGGCGAGTCGATCTCGCCGCGCAGGCCGTTGACCTGGGCCCAGCCCGTCATGCCCGGCTTGACCCGGTGGCGGCTCAGGTAATCGTCGATCAGGGTGGCGAACTGCTGGTTGTGGACGATCGCGTGCGGGCGCGGCCCGACCATCGACATGTCGCCCTTGAGCACGTTGAAGAGCTGCGGCAGCTCGTCGAGGCTGGTGCGCCGCAGGAAGGCGCCGAGGCGCGTCACGCGCGGGTCGTTGCGCGTCGCCTGGGGCACGACGCCCTCGTCGCGCGCGGCGTCCGCCACCATGGTGCGGAATTTGTAGAGCACGAACTCGTTGTTGTTGAAGCCGTAGCGGCGTTGGCCGAACAGCACCGGGCCCGGGCTCGTGACCTTGATCGCGACCGCGATCCAGAACATGAGCGGCGCCATGAGGAGCAGGACCAACGCGCCGGCGACGCGGTCCTCGATCGCCTTCGCGACCACGCTCCAGCCGGCGAGCGGGCGCTCGAAAATGCCGAGCATGGGGACGCCGGCGACGGTGCTGAAGCCGTGCACCGGAAGCTCGAAGCCCACCGTCTCCGGGCACAGGCGCACGCTGGTCGGGAGCGTGCGCAGCTCCTGGAGGATCGTCTTGATGCGCTGGCTCTCGCTCCAGGGCAACGCGAGCACGATCTCGTCGATCGGCTCCTCGCGGAAGCGCGCCACCAGGTCGGAGACGGCACCCGCGCGACGGACGCCGAGCTCGGCGAACGCCGGCGGCACGCGCGTCGCGCGGTCGTCGTAGACGCCGACCAGGCGGTACTGCTCGGCCTCCTGGCCGCGCACCTGCCGGATCAGGCGCAACGCGAGCTCGGTGGCGCCGACGATCGCGATCGAGATTTTGAGCCGTCCCATGCGCTGCCAGCGCACCAGCTGCCAATGCACCACGATGCGCACGATCAGCATGAGCACGAACGAGAACGCGACCCAGACCGCGAGCCAGAGGCGCGAGAATTCCTGCGAGGTCTTGGTGAAGTAGGAGATCAGCGTGAGACACACCAGGATGGCACCCCAGCCCGCCGCGAGCTGGCCGATCTGGGTGTTGAGGCGCAACAGGCTGCGGATCGAATAGACGCCCGCGAACTGCATCGCGTTCGCCGCGACCAGCGCGCCGATCACGATGCCGACCACGTAATAGTCGGGCAACGCCAAGTGCTCGTGCCGCAGCCGGTAGCTCGCGAACCCGCTGACGACGACCAGCGCCATGTCGCCCGCGCGCAGCAGGCCGACGAGAAGCCGCGGCCCGTCGACCGCAGCGCTCATGCCGCGCGGCGTGATCATGGCGCGACGATCCCGCGCGCAGCCCGCCGCCGCGCGCCGGGCCCGCGCTCAAGCCAAAGCCCAAGCCGCCGAGACTCAGCTTTCACCTGGCGCCGCTCCTTCGCTCGATACGACATTAAGGATAGGCGATCGGGCGCCGAAAATCAAAGGATATCCGGGACTTAACTTCTGAACAGCCACCAGTGGCTTTCGTTGACCGCGTAGACCGGACGGTAGTGGTGGATGTTCTGGGTGTTGATCAAATGCTTGATCTGGTTGTCGAGGGCGATGGTCTTGCCGTCGATGTAGGCGACCAGGATGGCGTGGCCGAGATGGAGGTTGAGATCCTGCACCACCACGAGACGCAGCTCGTCGATCGGCCAGCCGAGGAAGCGCAGCGACATGTATTTCGCGATCGCGTAGTCCTTGCAGTCGCCGCTGAATTGGAGGAACTCGAGCGGCGTCTCCCAGTAATCCTCCTTGCCCCAGTTCACCACGTCCTCGATGTAGGGGAACTTGTTCATGTAGTCGTTGACGGCCTCGAGCTGGGCCATCTTGTCCTTGTCCTTGATGCTGAGAAGGAACGCGTTCCATTCCTTGAGGTGGCAGCGCGCGCCCGGCCCTTCGCAGCTGTCGTCGAACGGCTCGGGCGTCTCGCGCATGCGCGCGAGCACGCCGTCCCATTTCCCGAACATGAGGAGATTGTCGCCGCGCGTCTCGGTCGCGCCGAACAGGCCGGTGCCGCCGGCCGCCGCCGCGCGCCCGACGCCGAGCCCGGCGAGACACACCGCGAGTGCAAGTGCGAACAAGGTGCTACGCGCGCGCCAACCCATGCTGTTCCGTGCCTTCGACATTGACCGCTGCCCTTCCTCAGCCCAGGATAGCGCCCCGACGGGGCTCGGGGACTGACCCGCCATAATCGCTAAAATCCCGCGGATTTCCTCGCCGATCCGCCCTCGCATCTTGTCAGGAAAACGATCCGAACGCCAATGTCCGACGCGCCAGGCTCGACGCCGCTGCCCAACGAGGGACGCATCCGGATCGCCGTCATCCTCACCAGCCTCGCGCTGGTGATCGCGGCCGCGGTGGGCGTCGCCCTCGTGTTCCGCTTCGTCGCGAGCGAGCGGGCGCGCGACCTGCGCGACTGGCAGGTGCGGCTCGGCATCGTCGCCGACAGCCGCGTGGCCGCGGTCGAGGGCTGGCTCAACAGCCAGTGGAGCGAGGTCGGCGGCGTCGCCAACAACGATTCCGTGCGCCTGCTGCTGACCCAGCTCAAGCTCGCGGGCGGCAATCTCGGCGCGGTGACCGACGGCGCCGCGCAGGCGGAGTACATCGGCAATCTCCTCGCCGTGACCGCGGACCGCGCCGGCTTCACGGCGCCGATCCTCGGGCCCGACGTGCGCGCCAACGTGAAGCGCGTCGGCGTCGCGGGGCTCGCGGTGCTCGACATCGACGGCCGGACCGTGGTCGAGACGCGCGGCACGCCCTCGATGGACGACGCGATCAAGCGCTTCGTGGTCGACGCGAAGAAGGGCTCGCGCGCGCTGCGCGACATGACGCTCGACGCGGCGGGCAAGCCCTCGATGGCGTTCCTCATGCCCATCTACGCGGTCCAGGGCGACCCGGTCGCGAGCCAGCAGGTCGGCTGGGTGCTCGGCGTCAAGGAGGTGGGGAGCGAGCTCTATCCGCTCCTGAAGCAGCCGGGCACCATCGAGAAGACCGCCGAGGCCGAGCTCGTGCGCCGCTCGGGAGCCGTGGTCGACTATCTCTCGCCGCTCGCGAGCGGCGTCGCCCCGCTCACGCTCCAGCTCGCCATCAGCACCGCGGACCTCGCGGCTTCGGCGGCGCTCGCCGCACCCGGCGGCTTCGGCGTCAAGCGCGACTATCGCGACCACGAGGTGCTCTATACCAGCCGCGCGGTCGATGGCGCGCCCTGGGTGCTCGTCTACAAGGTCGACCGCGCCGAGGCGCTCGCCGACACCGACCTGCGCCAGCGCCGCCTGATCGAGTTCTTCCTGCTCGCGATCACGCTGGTGACGGTCGCGATCGTCGCGGTGTGGCGCCATGGCGCCTCGCGCCGCGCGAGCGCCGCCGCGACGCGCTACCGCGTGCTCGCCGACCGCTTCGAGCACCAGGGCCGTTTCCTGCGCCTGGTCACCGACAGCCAGCCCAACGCGATCTTCATCGCCGACGAGGAGGAGCGCTACCGCTTCGCGAACAAGAAGGCGGCCGACGATGCGGGCGTAGCCGCCGCCGACCTCATCGGGAAGACGCTCGCCGCCGTGCTCGGCCCGGAAGCCGCCAAGCGCTACACGCGCCTCAACCGCACGGCGCTCGAGGACAACAAGCGCGTTTCCGCCATGCACCGGGTCGGCGAGGGACGCGCGTTGCGCGTGCTCCAGTCCCAGCACACGCCGCTCCAGCCCACCCCCGACATGCCGCGCGGCGTGCTCGTGGTGGAAGAGGACGTGACCGCCGCGATCACCGAGCGCGAGCGGCGCGAGCGCACGCTGCACAAGCTGGTCAAGAGCCTCGTGACCCTGGTCGACCAGCGCGACCCCTATTCGGCGCACCATTCGAGCCGGGTCGCGGCGGTCGCGCGCTCGATCGCGCAGGAGATGGGCCTCGATCCGGTGCTGGTCGAGACCGCGGAGACCGCGGGCAACCTCATGAACCTGGGCAAGATCCTGGTGCCGCCCGAGATCCTCACCAAGAGCGGCAATCTGAGCGAGGACGAGATCGCCAAGATCCGCGACAGCCTCGAATCGGGCGCCGACGTCCTCGAGGGCATCGAGTTCGACGGGCCGGTGGTCGCGACCTTGCGTCAGTGCCGCGAGAACTGGGACGGCACCGGCCGCCCCCTCGGCCTCAAGGGCGACGCGATCCTTCCCACCGCGCGCGTGGTCTCGGTCGCCAACGACTTCGTCGCCATGGTGAGTGCGCGCGCCCACCGCTCCGGCCTCTCGGTCGATCAGGCGATCGGGGCGCTCATGAAGGGGGTCGGCACGCGCTTCGACCGCGGCGTCGTCGTGGCCCTGGTCAACTATCTCGACAACAAGGGCGGGCGCAAGGTGTGGGAAGGCGGCGGGCCGGGCCTGTGACGCCCGGGACTCGGCGTCACGGCGCGATCGCCGCGCGCGCCGCGAGCGCGCGCTTGAGCCAGCCGCGCAACGCGCCGGTGCGGCGCTCGGTCGCCTGCGCGAAGAGGTACGACGCGCCGTAGAGCGCGAGCGTCACGCCGGCGAAGACCGACATGCCCGAGAGCGAGACCCGGACGCGGCCGAGGGCGAGCCCCTCGTGCTGGAGGAAGGCGATGAAGAACAGCGCCAAAGGGAAGTGCGTCGCGTAGAGCGAGTAGGAAAAGTCGGCGAGCGCGCGGTTGGCACCGGCCGCGAACGTCATGCGCTGCAGCGGCGTCGAGGCGAGGAGGAGTGCGACCGAGGCGCCGATCGCGTAAAGGCCGAGGGTCGAGTCGACGTAGCCGAAACGCGTCGCGGGCAGGGACACGGCGAGCGCGACGGCGCCCAGGATTGCGGCCGACAGACCGATGCGCCGGCGACCGGCCGCCGCATGCGCCGCGATTCCCATGAACCAGATCGGGTAAAGCAAGACCGCCGCCTGCGCGACGCGGTAGCCGAGCGCCGCGATCAGCAGCACGAGCGCAAGTCGGATCGCGTAACCGACATTGGGCGCCGGGTTGCGCAGAAGGGCCAGTCCCGCCGGGAACGAGAGATAATAGGCCCATTCCATCCCGAGCGACCAAAGCGGCCCGTTCGAGCCGTAAGCGGGACAGACGAAGAACTGCAGGTTGGCGAGATTGCACGCAAGCACCGGCCATGCGCCGTGCGCCACGTAGTCGGCGTGGAACGTGGGCGACCAGTTGCCGGCGGCGTAGACCGAAGCGCCCGCGAACAGACGCGGGCCCACGCGATCGCACACGAGCGTCAACAGCAGCGCCGGCACCAGCACGATATAGATGCGCGAGAAACGGTCGATCAGATAGTCGCGCCAGGAGAACCGGCCGGCGCGCCGGTCGGCCACGACCTTGCCGCCGACGAGATAGCCGCTGAGGACGAAGAATATGATGACCGCCTCGTCGCCGAAGCTGGTCGCGAAATAGAACAGCTTGGCCGCGAAGCCGGTGTCGACCAAATTCCGGAAGTCGACGAACAACAGATCGCGTACGTGGCCGAGCACGACTTCGAGCGCGCTCATCCAGCGAACGATGTCGAGGATCACGATCGTCCGGCGTGGCGCGGGAGCGGCAAGAGCGGCGCGTTCGGTTCCGATTCCGATCAAATCGGCTCGCTCCTGTCGTGGGGGCGCTGTCGCGCGGGCGGGAAGGTCGTCGACCCTATCACAGGCCGCGCGTCCCGAGATACGCCTCGACGCGCGCGCCCCAGAGCCGGTAGGCCGCCGCGCGCAGATGCACGCCGTCGTAGGTGTATTGCGCGGCGAGGACGCCCCCGGGCGCGAGCTCGGCGTTGAGGTCGAGATAGGCGACGCCGTGGCGCCGCGCGTAGTCCACGATCAGCCGATCGAGGGCCGCGACATGCTCGTTGTCGCGATTGGCGGGCGCGCGGTCGAACCGGAAATCGTCCTCGGCGGTGCGCACCTTTAGGACCGATTCGAGCACGGGCACGATGTTCGCCGCCGCGAGTCGATCGACGATGCGTGCGAGGTCGTCCATGATGGCCTGGGGCGCGCGGCCGGCGCCGAGATCGTTGATTCCGCCCATGACGAGGCAGATGCGGGGATGGAGCCTGATCACCTGGTCGATGCGCGCGAGCATGCCCGCCGCGGTGTCGCCCGGGATGGCGCGGCTCACCACGTCGGTGCGCCCCAAAAGCTCGTTCCAATCGACGCCCGCCGTGATCGAATCGCCGAGCATGACGATGGTCGCGTGATCGGTGCGGTAGATGCCGATCAAGCCGGTCGCAAGGTCGAACGGGTCCATGAAGGGCGCGTAGCCCGGCCAGACTAGGCGAACGATCTTCTGCGGAATGCTTTCGCGCCAGGCGAAGAAGCCCGTGGTGCCGGCGAAAAACAGCGTCGTCGAGGCGAGGATGACGATCGCGCGGCGCGCGCCGGCATTCATGCGACACCACCCGCGTCGGCGATCACGGTCCGGCTCATGCCTTATCATGGGCTGCAACCGCCGGGGCTGCAACCGCCGGGGCTGCAACCCCGGCCGCCAGGCCGCCGGACCGAGGCGTCGGACCGAGCGAGCGGCCTGCCGTGCGCGCGGGCGAAATCCGGCCGTGCCTCCTATTCGCCGCCTTGTGTTCGTGGCCTCGTTCGCGATCCGGTTCGTCCCGACCAACGTCGACCCGCGCTTTCGCCTCCCCCTTCGATCTCGCGCTCGCGACCCATTCCTTCATGCGCCACGGGCGCCTTATGCCGCTGGCGGCGCCGTCGCCGGCCGGTTTCGCCCGGCTGGAGCCGGCCAAGCGGCGGATTCCCGGCCGCCCCCGGGCGCCGGACGGGTTGCAAGCGCGGGTCGGAAGGGCTACCTCTTTCCTCACGGGGCGCGCGCGGGTGCTGGCCGAAAGCGTTGCCCGCCGCCGCGGCGTGCCCCGGAAACGGAGCGTTCATGGGCCTGTTCGGATCGAGCCAGAAGCGCGAGCATCGCCCGGCCGTCACCGAGCCCGCGGTGCCGGCGGGGACGCGCGTCTACGCGATCGGCGACATCCACGGCCGCCTCGATCTCCTGAAGGACCTCGAATATCTGATCGGCGAGCACGCGCACAAGGCGCCGGTCGCGCGCAAATGCATCGTCTATCTCGGCGACTACGTCGATCGCGGCATGCAGTCGAAGGAGGTCATCGACCATCTGCTCGAGGGCCCGCCCGCCGGCTTCGAGGCGGTCTACCTCAAGGGCAACCACGAGGAGTTCCTGCTCCACTTCCTCGAGGACGTGCGCATCGGCCCGAGCTGGATCGCGAACGGCGGCGGCGCCACGCTCTACAGCTACGGCGCGCGCAGTCCCGAGCAGGGAAACGAACAGGACCGCCTGAGCAACCTGCGCGTTCAGCTCCTGGAGCTTCTGCCGCCGAGCCACTTCGACTTCATGAGCAACCTGCCGCTCTCGCACGTCGAGGGCGACTATTATTTCGTCCACGCCGGCGTGCGTCCGGGCGTGCCGCTCGGCGAGCAGCGCGCCGAGGACATGTTGTGGATTCGCCACCTGTTCCTCGACGATACGCGCGACTACGGCAAGATCGTCGTCCACGGCCACACCATCACCGACGCGCCCGTGGTCCTGCCCAACCGCATCGGCATCGACACCGGCGCCTACGCGAGCGGCGTGCTCACCTGCCTGGTGCTCGAAGGCACCGCGCGCGACTTCATCCATACCGGTTATTGACCGGGGACGCCCGGTGCAAGGGCGCGACATCTCGCGCGCGGCCGGCTCCGCCCTGTGGCGCGCCGTCTTTCGCCCCGAAAGCCTGAGCGTTCCGGCGCCCGCCGGGCTCGACGCGGCGGCGGCGCGCCTCGTCGAGTTGGTCTCGGCGCCGCTTGCGGACTTCTTCCTCGCGCGCGCGGCCGAGCGCCTTGGCGCGCCGCTGGTCGAGCGCGATCTCGTCGAGCGCGGCAAGCTCCAGGCGCGTTTCGCGCGCGCGGCCCAGCTCGAGTGCCTGCGCGCGCTCGATGCCGCCGGCATCGAGACGGTCTGCTTCAAGGGCTTCGCGCACGCGTATCTTCTCTACCCCGATCCCGACCTGCGCACGTTCGGCGATCTCGATCTGCTGGTCCGCCCGGCCGACCTCGGCCGCGTGATCGAGCTCCTCGCCGCGCGCGGATTCACGTTCAGGCCCGAGACCGCGCAACGCTGGGGATTCCAGGCCGAGGGGAGCTTCGTGCCGTTCGCCTCGGCGGACGATTCGTGCAACCTCGACCTTCATACCGAGCCCGACGTGCCGCCGATCGGCCGCGCGCTCGATGCCGGCCTCGTCTTCGCGCGCGCGCGCGCGTTCGCGGCCGGCACGCTCGCGCTCAAGGCGCCCTCGGCCGAGCACATGGTCGTGCTCGGGCTCTCGAACGCGGCCAAGGACCGGCTCGGCCCCTACGCCGTGCGCAAACTCCTCGACCTCGTGCGCCTCGTGGCGCTCGAGCCCGGCCTCGACTGGCATGAAATCGAGAGCCTCGTCTCGCGCGCCGGCCTCGCGGGACCGGCACGCGCCGTCTTCGCGCTTTTGGAACGCCTGGGAGCCGAACTCTCCGGCGTTCCCCGCTCCCTTCGGCGGCCGCCCGGCTGGCCGGCCCAAGGCGAGTTCGAGCGCCTCGTGGCCGACTACGAGACCATGCTCGCGGGCGAAGCGGGCGCGCTCGCGGTCCTGCGGCGCGAGTTCCTGATCACGGCCGGTGCCGCGGTGGCGTTACGCCGCAACGGGCGCAGGTTTTCGGGTTTGGTCAGGCCGCGCTCGGGATTGCCGCCCGGGGTGAGCGCGCGCGGCTTGCCGACCAGGCCGTCCCAGGCGTGACGCCGCGGCCTATTCGGGCCGGCGCGGCGTCGGCCGGCGCGCGAGCGCGGGCGGCAGCCGGTAGCCGAAGGCGGGCCGCAGAGTCTTCGGGCCGGGCACGGGTGCCGGTTGGCGTGCCGGCGCCTTGGCGCGCTCGAGATAGGGCAGCTTGAACAGAAAGCCCGCGAACAGCCATATGTAGACGTTGACCGGATCCTGGTCGACGACCCATCCCTTGATGTTCTCCACCGCCAAGAACAGGAAGAACACCGTATAGCAGGCGGCGGCGGTCTTGAGCCCGCGGTCGCGCAGACGCGAGCGAACCTGCATGCCGCCGAAGAAAATCGCGGCGTAAATCATGAAGTACGAAAGCAGGCCCGGCACACCGAGCTCGACGATCGCCTTGGTGTAGTAGCTCTCGAAGTTGAACGGCAGGGCGGTCGTCGGCAGGATGCCGCCCGGGAACAGGTAGCGCGCGGCGCCCGTGTTCATGCCGGTCCCCATGCCGAAGGGCACCATCTCCAGCGCGCGGATCGGGCTGTCGAGGATGAACGTGTCGCTATAGCCGCTCGTAAGGTTGCTGGTATCGGTGAGCACGGAGAGCGGATCGACGCCGCCCAAACTCAGCATCACGTACACCAGGACCGGGACCACGAAGATGCCGGCGAGGAACCCCTTCACGCGACCGTCGAAGATGTACATGAGCCCGATCAACATCGGAATGAACACGTACGCGGCACGGCTGCCGCACAGGAAGCTCGCGCAGACGATGAAGTAGAAGATCAGCTTCGCGTTCTTCTTCCATTTCCAGTCGGTCTCGATCGACATCCAGATGAACGCGAGCATGACCATCGATTGGAGGAAGCCGAAATACTGGGTCGAGAACGGGAACGTCGACGGAATGCGGAAGAACTGGCCGCCATAGTCGAACGTATTGAAGCCCTGCGTCACCGACTGGGCCTCGCTGCCGTAGATCTGGTCCATGACCGACTGATAGCCGAAGGCCGCCGCGAAAAACCATTCCATCAGTCCGACCGCGCACGGAACGACGGCGATGACGCACATCGTGCGCAAGAGCTTGACGTGATCTTCCTGCGTGTTGATATAGGCGCCCGCCGCGAAGACGAGGGGCATGTAGAGCAGCCATACCTTGGTCCCGAGGACGCCCACGAAAATGTTCGGGATCGCCGGGTTCAGGCACTGCACCAGGACGATGAAGCTGAACAGCGCCAGCGCCATCCATACCGGGTTCGGCACGTGGACGTTCTTCAGATCCTTCGGATGCAGAAGGAACAGCGAGATATACATGGGAAAGAAGAACACCAGGTCCTTGGCGAGCAGTGCGAGCGGGTTGTGGCCCGACAGCAGCACCGGAATGCCGACGAAGGGCTGGAAGTAGATCAGCCATTTGACCATGCGCCGCCAGTCCGCGAATCCGGCGAACCAGATGGCGAGGACGATAATTCCGGCAAACGGGGCAGCGATCTCTTCCACGCGCGCACCTGCGATGGGCGGCCAATCGGCGGATTATAGGATAAGGCGGCCGCCCGATAAACAGGCCCGCAAAGCAAGAATCGGGCCAAATCGGGCCGTTACCGGCCGAATTGTCCGCCGCACCGGCCGCTAAGGTGCCTCGGCGAGGGCCGCCTCCGCCGCCGCGACGGCCTCCTCGGCCGCGATCGAGGTAATGCAAATCTTCTTGAGCCGCTCGCAAACGACGAGCCCGCAGCCGAAGCACGGGGTGCGGTGATAGATCGGCCGGTGGCCGGGGCCGTAAGGGAACCAGGTGCCCGGCTTGTTGCGCGCGCTGAACACGGCGACGGTGGGGGTCGCGACCGTGGCCGCGAGGTGCATCGGGCCGCTGTCGTGCCCGAGGAAGAGCCGCGCGCGGCGCAAAAGTGCCGCGCTCTCGCGCGGGGCGAGCGCGCCGCACAGGTTGAGGGTCGGCCCGGGCCAGGCTGCGAGCAGCCGGGCCGAGCGCTCGGATTCCTCGGCGACCCCGATCGCGACCAGGCCGAGATCGGCGTGGCGCTGGCCGAGCGCCTCGAGTGTGGCGCGCCAGCGCGCGTCGCCCCAATCGTTGGGCTGGAGCTTGGTGCCGATGCCGAGGGCGAGGAAGCCGCGCGCTCCGTCCCAGCCGGCAAGCGCTGCGTCCGCCGCTTCGATCTCGCGCGCGCCGAGATGAAGGTCCCAGCTCTCGCGCCGCCCGACCGCCGCGTCGCCGAGAGGGGCGAGGCAGCGCGCGAGCCGCTCGGCCTCGGGCTCCCAGGTGCCGTCCGCGCGCGCGCGATGCTCGCGCCGGTCCCGGTCGAGGGGTGCGCCGAGGATGGCATCGACGCCGCACAGCTTGAAGAAGGCGACGTCGCGCCACACGGTCCAGGCCCGGCGGGGCTCGGCGAGATAGATGATGAGGTCGGGCCGCCAACGCCCGATCTCGCGCGCGAGCTCGAGGAAGACGCGCGGGTCGCGCAAGCCCTGCGGATAACGCATCGTGCCATGGATGAGCCCGGTGCCGCCGAGGATCGATTCGACCGGCGCCGCCTTGGCGCCCACGGGATGGATCGTGAGCATGCGCCGCTCGGCCTTGGGCAGGCGGCGCGCGATCAAGTGGAAGCAGGGCAGCGCCACCAGCGTGTCGCCGAGGCTGCCGAGCCGATAGATCAGCACGCGCCTTGCATCGTCGAGCCGGCGATCGAGCGGAGTTCCCATGGCACGTCTCACGCCGCCATGGGCGCGCGCCCGGCGTAGCAATCGCGGTACACGCGGCGCGCCCAAGCGCGGGTGTCGAGCGCGCCGCGCGCGGACTCGCGTCCCGTGAGCCACGCGTTCACCGGCACGAAGAACCCGGTCTTGGCGCGCGCCTGCAAGGCGGCCGGCAGCTTCGCGACCACGGTCGCGAACATCTCGGATTTGCCCGGCGCGCCGTCGCGCGCGATGGCGGGTGCCAGCCGGCGCAGCAGCTCGGCATCGACCCAGGGCGTGCGGATCTCGACCGAGTGGCACATGCCCGCCCAATCCGCGTCGCGCAAGAGCCGGCTCTGCATGTAGGCCTCGATCTCGAGCGCCATCACCTTCTGGCGCGGCCGCTTCAGGCCCGCGAGCGTGCGCTCGAGATGCGCGAGCGGGGCGAGCTCGGCCCAGCCCTCGCGCACCAGCTCGGGCTCGAGGAGGCTCGGCAGCTCCCACGGCATGTAAAGGCCGCGGCGCAGCAGGAAGGCGCCCGAGTAGCTGCCGCCATATTCGAGGATGCCGGCGAGCTTGGGCGAGGTGAGATGGCGCAGCAGCGGCGCACTCACCTTGCGGAACGCGGCGCCGAAGCGCCCCGCGAAGCCGAGCCCCCTGACCCCGTCGACGAGGCGCGGCACCTGGACGAAGCTCGGATAACCCGCGAACAGCTCGTCGCCGCCGATGCCGGAGAGTGCCACCTTCATGCCTGCTTCGTGCGCCGCGCGCGCGACGAAGTAGGTGTTGACGCCGTCGACCGAGGGCTGGTCCATCGACTGGAACAAATGCTCGCGCGCGGATGCGAACTCGGCGGCGCCGATCCAGCGCGTCTCGTGACGCGAGGCGATCGCGCGCGCGGCCCCCTCGGCCAGCACGGTCTCGTCGTACTTGGTGCCGCGGAAGCGATCGAAGCCGAGGGTCAGCGTGCGCAGATCGGGCCCCGTCGCCTCCGCGGCGAGGGCGGCGATCGCGGTCGAATCGCGCCCGGCCGAGAGGAACAGGCCGACCGGCACGTCGGCCACGAGATGGTGGCGCACGCTGTCGATCAGGATCTCGTGGAGGTCGACCGCGCGCGGCTCGGCCTCGGCGAGCACCGAGGCGACCGAGAAGAAGGATCGCGGCGGACGCGGGCCGCGCTCGTCGCACCAAAGTGTCGAGCCCGGCGGCAGCGCGCGGACCTGCCGGAACAGCGTGTAGGGATCCGGCACGTGGCCCCAGAGGAAATAGCCGACATGGCCCGCGGGATCGGGTGCGGTGTCGATGGTGCCCGCGCCGATGAGCGCCTTGACCTGGGACGCGACGCGTAGGGTGCGCCCGTCGTCGGCGACGTAAAGCGGCTTGATGCCGAGCGGGTCGCGTGCGAGGAAGAGGCCGCGCCGCGCGCGGTCGCGGATCGCGAGCGCGAACATGCCGCGCAGCTGCTTCACGCAAGCGGGTCCGTGCTGGCGATAGAGGTGGAGGATCACCTCGGTGTCGCTCTGGGTGCGCAGCGTCGCCCCGGACGCGACAAGCTCGTCGCGCAACGCGCGGTAATTGTAGATCTCGCCGTTGAAGGTGATGGCGAGCCCGGCCTCCTCGAGCAGCATGGGCTGGGCGCCCGCGGGCGACGGGTCGATGATCGCGAGGCGCCGGTGGCCGAAGCCGATGCGCCCGTCCTCGCTGAGCCACGTGCCCGCGCCGTCGGGACCGCGCGCCGCCATCGAGTCGCGCACGGCGACGAGCTCGCGCTCGTCGACCGGGGCCGCGTCGGGCCGGTACGCGAAGATCGCGTTGATGCCGCACATCGACCGTTGCGCTCCGAATCCCCTGGTGACGATTGCCCTAGCGCGGGCGGGCCGGCGCCGCTCGGCCGCCGTCCGCCGCGATGCGGCACGCCTCGACCATGCTAGCACCGACTGTTAGTGTGTCAGGCATGAATATCCTTCACGTCGTCGCCACCCTCGCGGCCGAGAGCGGCGGCCCGGCCAAGGCCTGCCTCGACATGGCGCACGCGAGCGCCGGGCGCGGCCACGCGGTGTCGATCTTCACGACCGAGCGCGGCCTCGATGCGGACGCGCGCGCGCGCCCCGACTCCGGCGCCGGCGTCGCGATCCGCTATTTCCCCGAGCAGTGGCCGCGCACGCTCGCGACCTCCTGGCCCATGGCGCGAGCGCTCATGGCGGAGGCGGGCGGCTTCGACGTAGTCCATCTTCATTCGCTCTATCTCTTCACCGATTGGGCGACCGCGCGCGCCTGCCGCGCCCACGGCGTGCCCTACATCCTGCGTCCCCACGGCACGCTCGATCCCTATCAATACCGCCAGCACCGGCTGCGCAAGCTCGCGGTCGAGCTTCTGTTCCAGAACGACGTCACGCGCCACGCGGCCGCCCTCCATTATACCGCGGAAGACGAAATGCGCTTGGCCGAACCGTACGCGCTCGGCGTCCCCGGCGTCGTAATTCCGCTCGGCCTCGAGCTCGAGGCTTACAGTTCGCTTCCACCCAAGGGCGAGTTCCGCAAGCACCATCCCGAGATCGGCCAGCGGCCCATCGTGCTGTTTCTCGGCCGGCTCCATCCGAAGAAGGGGCTCGACGTGCTAGCGCGCGCCTTCGCGCGCTGCGTGCGGCAGGGGAGCGACGCGTTCCTGGTCGTGGCCGGGCCGGATGACGGAATGCTGACGGCAACGCAACGCATCGTCGCCGAGGAGGGGATCGTCGAGCGCACGCTATTCACCGGCATGGTCTCGGGGCGCGAGAAGCTCGCGCTCCTCGCCGACGCCGAGCTGTTCGCGCTGCCCTCCTACAGCGAGAATTTCGGCATCGCCGCGGTCGAGGCGCTCGCCTGCGGCGTCCCGGTGCTAATCTCGCCGCACGTCAATCTTTGGCGCGAGGTCGAGGCGGCGGGCTGCGGCCGCATCGCGCCGGTCGAGCCGGAAGCGGTCGCGGAGGCGCTCGCCGCCCTCCTCGCCGACCCCGCGACGCGGCGCGCCATGGGCCAGAAGGGCCGCACCCTGGTCGCGAACCGCTTCACCTGGCCGCGCGTCGCCGACGCGCTCGACCGGCTCTATAAGCGCATCGCCGCAGCCGCGCGGAAATCGTAAGCACGCCAAGCAACGGCTAGCGCCGGCGCGTCACGATGAAGTCGCCCAGCACCAGCACGTCCATCTCGGTGCGGAGGAAGCAATCGATCGCCTCCTCGGGCCGGCACACCACGGGCTCGTTCTCGTTGAACGAGGTGTTGAGCAGCATCGGAACGCCGGTGAGTGCCCGGAACGCCGAGATCAAGCGGTGATAGCGCGGGTTGGTCGACGCATGCACGGTCTGGAGCCGGCCCGAGCCGTCGACGTGGGTCACCGCCGGGATCGCGGCGCGCCGCTCGGGCCGGATCTGGAACACCTGCATCATGAAGGGCACGTCGTCGTCGGTCTCGAACCAGGCGGCGACTTCCTCGCGCAGGATCGAGGGCGCGAAGGGGCGGAACGATTCGCGCCGCTTGATCTTGAGATTGAGGATGTCCTTCATGTCGGCGCGGCGCGGATCGCACAGGATCGAGCGATTGCCGAGCGCGCGCGGCCCCCATTCCATGCGTCCCTGGAACCAGCCGATCACCTGTCCTTCCGCGATCGCGGCGGCGGTCTGTCGGCAGAGCGCGTCCTCGCTTGCCGCCGTCTCGACCGCGCAACGCTTCGCCGTCAGGTCCGACGCACGCGCCGCGAGCGCAGCCGCGAGCGCATCGTGCCCGAACGCGGGGCCCCAATAGGCGTGATCCATCTCCTCGCGCGCGGCACCGCGCGTGCCCGCGAGCCGTTGCGCCGTGAAGACGGCGGCGCCGATGGCTCCGCCCGCGTCGCCCGCGGCCGATTGGATGTAGGCGCGCTTGAACGGCGTCTCGCGATAGAGGCGGCCGTTCGCGACCGAATTGAATCCGCAGCCACCCGAGATCGCGATCGCGTCGAGCCCATGGCGCGCGTGGAGGATGCGATAGAGATGGAACACCGCGCGCTCGAACATCGCCTGGACCGAGCGCGCGATGTCCTTGTGGCGCTGCTCCAAGGGCGCATCGGGTGCCCGCGCGGGCCCGAGCAGGGTCTCGAGCGCGGGCGCGAACAGGATGCCGGTCGAGGGCGCGCCGCCGCGCCACTCGTACCCCACGTTCTCGACGTGGTGGCGGAAATAGTCGAGCGTGAGCCGGAACCCGCCATCGGGCTCGAGGGTCACGATGCGCTCCATCTCCGCCATGTAGCGCGGCTCGCCGTAGGGGGCCAAGCCCATCACCTTGTACTCGTCGCCGTAATGGGGGAAGCCGAGAAAGTGCGTCATCGCCTCGTAGAAGATGCCGAGCGAGTGGGGAAAGCGCACGCGCCCCTCGATCTCGATGCGCGTGCCGCGCCCGACTCCCCAGGCGGCACTCGAGAAATCGCCGAACCCGTCGACCGACACCAGCACCGCCTCCTCGAAGGGCGAGACCAGGAAGGCGGAGGCGAGATGGGCGAGATGGTGCTCGACCCGGTGCACCGTGCCCCGGAAGCGGCTCCCGGGGAACGCCTCGGCGAGCGCGGTCTCGACGCCCGCCCATTCGCGCGCGTTCCGCAGGCGCCGCAGGATGAGCTGCGGGTCGGGCCGATGCACCACGCTGTAGAGCGCCTTGCGCCAGAGATTCGCGCGCGGATCGCGATTGATCGCGACGTGCTCGACCGCCTCGAGGCCGATGCCCGCTTCGGCGAGGCAGTAGCGGATCGCGTCCGAGGGAAAGCCGGCCCAATGCTTGATGCGCCGGAAGCGCTCCTCCTCGGCGGCGGCGACGAGCTTCCCGTCGCGCAGCAAGCAGGCGGCGCTGTCGCCGTGATAGCCGTTGAGGCCGAGGATGTAGGTCATGGCGCCCGGGCCGCGTCGCGCTATCGATCGCCCGACCCGCGCAGGTCGCGGTCGAGGAGATAGAGGGAAAGGAACATCTCGGCCGCCGCGCGTTGGAAGCTGTAATAGATTCCGGCGCGGCCCTGGAAGATCAGCCCGCGGCCGAACAGGCAATAGGCCAAGACCGCGAAGGGAGCGACGTATCGGAGGCGCCGCACCCGGTCGGCGAAGCGGCGCGTGCCCGGCAGCGAAACGGCGAGGCGCTGCTCCTCCTCGCGCATGTAGCGGGTCTGGGACTGGAAGAAGCGCTCGAGCGGCTTGCGGTCGTCGTGATCGAAGGGGCTCGCGAGATCGAGCACCCGCCCCTCGACGTCGAGCGCCTCGGCATGGCCGGTCTGGCGGAAGCGGCTGCGCGCGTGGCGGAACAGCCGAACGGTGCGCGGATAGAGGCTCCCGCTCAAGGGTCGGCCGAAGATGCAGTAGCGGCAGGGGATGCTGTAGCCCGCGACGTCGGCAGGCGGGTCGAGGCGCGCCATCTCGTCCACGAGCGCCGGCGTGAGCCGATAATCGGCGTCGAGGCGCATGGCCCATTCGGTGCGGATGCCTGCCTCCGTGAGCGCGAAGTTCCATTGGTTCGCGAGCGTGTCGAACACGCGCTGCACCACGCGCACGTTGGAGAAGCGGCGCGCGCGCGCGACCGTGTCGTCGGTGCTGTAGCTGTCGACCACGACGACCTCGGGCGCCCAGGCGAGGCGCTCGAGATTCGCCTCGATGTTCGGCGCCTCGTTGAAGGTCAGGATCAGGGGCGTGATCCGGTCCAGCATATTCCAAGCTAACCTTTGGAAATTCTTGAGACATTCGGCCCGGACGCCGGGCGCCCGGAGATCCCGGGTCGGCCCGAGCGGCCGAGATTCTTGTAGCACGCCATCCGCCCCGGGGTTATGGGAAAACCGAGGCGTGGGCGCGCCGCGGCGGCGGACCGAAGCTTGGCCCAGGGGAGCGGCGGCATTGCGCATTCTCGTCCACGATTATTCGGGCCATCCCTTTCAGGCGCAGCTGAGCCGCGCCCTCGCCGCGCGCGGGCACGCGGTGCTGCATCTCCACGCGCCCTTCTTCCAGACGCCCAAGGGCAATCTCGCACCCGCGCCCGGCGATCCGCCCGGCTTCGCGATCGAGGGCGTCGGGCTCGGGGCGCCCTTCGCCAAATACAGCTTCGTGAAGCGCCGCGCCCAGGAGATCGCCTATGGCGCCATCCTCGCCGGGCGCGCGGCCGCGTTCGGGCCGGAGGTCGTGCTGTGCGCGAACGCGCCGCTCGACGCGCTTGCGGGCCTCGCGCGCTGGTGCCGATCGGCGCGCGTACCGTTCGTGTTCTGGGTGCAGGATCTTTATAGCGTGGCCATCGATCGCCTGCTGCGCCGGCGCTTGGGGCCTTTGGGTGCCGCGATCGGCGCCCATTATCGCGCCCTCGAGCGGTGCGTCGCGCGCGATGCGGCAGCGCTCGTGCTGATCACCGAGGATTTTCGCCCGACGCTCGAGGCGTGGGGCGTCGAGCGCGGGCGCATGACCGTGATCGAGAACTGGGCGCCCCTCGACGAGCTGCCGCCGCGTCCGCGCGACAATGATTGGGCGCGCGCCGAGGGGCTCAGGGATAAGACGGTGCTGCTTTACTCGGGGACACTCGGCATGAAGCACGATCCGCAACGCCTCGCCGAGCTCGCGCGCCACTTCGCGCGGAACGCCGCGGTCGAGCTCGTGATCGTATCGGAAGGCCCGGGTGCCGAGTGGCTCGCGAATGTCGCGCGCGCGGACGGTCTCGCGAATTTGCGCGTACTGCCGTTTCAGCCCTACGCGCATTATCCCGACGTGCTGGGCTCGGCCGACGTGCTGGTTGCGATCCTCGAGGCCGACGCGGGGATCTTCTCGGTGCCGAGCAAGGTCTTGAGCTACTTCTGCGCCGGCCGGCCGATCCTCGCGTCGCTCCCCGGCGCCAATCTCGCGGCACGCCTCATAACGCGCGAGGAGGCCGGGATCGTGGCCGAGCCGGACGACGCCAATGCCTTCGCGGCCGCCGCCGCGCGGCTCGTCGCCGATCCCGGCTTGCGCGCGCGTTTGGGCAAAAACGCCCTGGACTACGCCCGGGAGACCTTCGATATTGGCGCCATCGCGACGCGATTCGAAGCCGTGTTTCGCGCCGCCCGAGCGGGGACGGAATAGCGCCATGGCGGTCGCGGGCATGGGTTCGACGGGCACGAACGTGGCGAAGGACGCCTCGATCCTGGTGACGGGAGCGGGCGGATTCATCGGCGGCCATCTCATCGCCGATCTCAGGCGGCGCGGCTTCAAGCGCCTGCGCGGCGTCGACAAGAAGCCGCTCGAGGACTGGTTCCAGCGCTTCCCCGACGTCGACAACCGCCGCCTCGACCTCCAGGAGCTCGCCGCCTGCAACGAGGCGGCGGACGGCGTCGAGTACATCTACAACCTCGCCGCCGACATGGGCGGCATGGGCTTCATCGAGTCGCACAAGGCAATGTGCATGCTCTCGGTGCTCATCAATACGCACATGCTGATGGCGGCGAAGGCGCACGGGTGCCGGCGCTTCTTCTATTCCTCCTCGGCTTGCGTCTATGCCGCCGACAAGCAAACCTCGGCCGACGTGACCGCGCTCAAGGAGGCGGACGCCTATCCCGCCATGCCCGAGGACGGCTACGGCTGGGAGAAGCTCTTCAGCGAGCGCATGTGCCGCCACTTCACCGAGGATTTCGGCCTCGCGACGCGCGTCGCGCGTTTCCACAACGTCTACGGCCCCGAGGGCACCTACGACGGCGGGCGCGAGAAGGCGCCGGCGGCGATCTGCCGCAAGGTGATCGAGGCCAAGCTCTCGAACCGGCGCGAGATCGAGATCTGGGGCGACGGCGAGCAGACGCGCAGCTTCATGTACATCGACGATTGCCTCAACGGCACCGAGCAGATTCTCTGGAGCGACATCCTCGAGCCGATCAACCTCGGCTCGAGCCAGCTCGTCACCATCAACCAGCTGGTCGACATCGCCGAGGAGATCGCGGGCGTCAAGCTCGAGCGCAAATACAAGCTCGACGCGCCCAAGGGCGTGCGCGGGCGCAACAGCGACAACACGCTGATCAAGAAGTATCTCGGCTGGGAGCCCTCGACGCGCCTCGAGGTCGGGCTCGAGCGCACCTACCGCTGGATCCACGACCAGATCGCGGGCGGCTTGGGCCGCGGCGCGGGTGCCCGGTTCCGGAAGCCGTGACCGACCGCTCCCTCCTCGCGAGCCGCGTCGTGTCCCTCGCCGGGGTCGAGGTTCTGTGCATCGGCGACGCGATGCTCGACCGCTACGTCTACGGCGCGGTCGAGCGCGTCTCGCCCGAGGCGCCGATTCCCGTGCTGCGCATCGAGCGCGAGCGCGTCATGCTGGGCGGCGCGGGGAACGTGGTGCGCAACCTCGCGGCCCTCGGCGCGCGCGTCGGCTTCCTCTCGGTCGTGGGCGAGGACGAGGCGGGACGCGAGGTCGAGCGCCTGCTCGGCGCCGAGCGCGGCGTGGCGTGCCGGCTCGTGCGCGAGGCGGGACGCGAGACCGGCATCAAGACGCGCTTCGTCGCGGGCACTCAGCAGCTCCTGCGCGCCGACCGCGAGACGGTGCGGCCGATCTCGGCCGCGAGCGAGGCGGCACTCGTCGCCGCCCTCGACGACGCGATCGCGCGCGCGGGGGCGGTGGTGCTGTCCGACTACGGCAAGGGCGTGCTCACGCCCGAGCTCCTGCGCCGGGCGATCGAGCGCGCGCGCGCCGCGGGGAAGCCCGCGATCGTCGATCCCAAGGCTGCCGACTACGCCTGCTATCGGGGTGCCGACTTGGTGACGCCCAACCGCGCCGAGCTCGCCGCGGCGACGCGCTTGGCTTCGACCGACGCGGCGGCGATCGTCGCCGCGGCCAAGTCCCTGATCGCGACGCACGGCTTCGGCGCGGTGCTCGCGACGCGCGGGCCCGACGGCATGTCGCTCGTGAGCGCTTCGGGCGAGGTCGACCACCTCGCGGCCGAGGCGCGCGAGGTGTTCGACGTCTCGGGTGCCGGCGACACTGTGGTCGCGACCATGGCCGCGGCGCGCGCCGCCGGTATCGCGCTCAAGGACGCGGCAGCACTCGCCAACGTCGCGGCCGGCATCGTGGTGGGGAAGGCGGGCACCGCCGTCGCCCACGGCGACGAGCTCGCGATGGCGCTGCGCGCGCAGGCGATCATGAGCCACGAGGCCAAGATCGCGCCCCTCGCCGCCGCCCTCGAGCGCGTCGAGACCTGGCGCCGGCAGGGCCTCAAGATCGGCTTCACCAACGGCTGCTTCGATCTCCTGCATCCCGGGCACATCTCGCTCTTCGCCCAGGCGCGCGCGGCGTGCGACCGGCTCGTGGTCGGGCTCAACAGCGACGCGTCGGTGAAGCGCCTCAAGGGGCCGAGCCGGCCGGTCCAGGGCGAGGGCGAACGCGCGATCGTGCTCGCCTCGCTCGCGAGCATCGACCTCGTGACGATCTTCGCCGAGGACACGCCGATCGAGCTCATCAAGGCGATCCGCCCCGACGTGCTGGTGAAGGGGGCGGACTACGCGCTGAGCGCCGTGGTGGGGGCCGAGTTCGTCCAGTCCTATGGCGGGCGCGTGCTGCTCGCCGAGCTCGCGCGCGGCCATAGCACGTCGGCGACCCTCGCGCGTCTCGCGCGCTAGGCGCAAAAGCGCGGGCGGAAGCGCCGCAGTCTAAGCGCCTGCGCCCAATCCCCGGATGAAAGCGACCAGGCGCTCGCTATAGGCAAGCGAGGTGAACTCCATGATGCGCGCGCGCGCGTTCACCCCCATCTGGGCGCGCAACGCCGCGTCGCGATAGAGACGCTCGATCCGATCCATGAGCGCCTCGGTATCGCGCGCCGGGACGACGAAGCCGTCGATGCCGTCGCGCGCCGGCGAGCCCGCGTTGGGCGTCGTGATCACCGGCACGCCCGACGCCATCGCCTCGTAGGTCACCTGCGCCGAGCCCTCGTGGAGCGAGGGCAGGACGAAAATGTCGCTCTCGCGATAGAAGCGCTCGATGTCGGCCACGTGGGGCACATGGGTCGCGACGTCCGCGTAGGGTGCCAGCGTCGCGCGGTCGAGATAGAGATTCCCCACCAGCACCACCTCGATCCCGGGCAGCGACAAGCGCCGCACCGCCTCGAGGAGATACATGATCCCCTTGCGTTGGGTGAGAATGCCGACGAGCAGGATGCGGAACCCGGCGCGCGGCGTGCGCGGCGCGGGCGCGAAGCGCTCGACGTCGACGCCGTAGGGGAGCTTGACGATGCGCTCCGGGCGCGCGCCGACCTCGACCAGGGTCGAGATCACATAGTCCGAGGGGGCGAGGATCCGGTCGGCGCCATGCACCTCCTCGACGCATTTCTCGACCATCCAATCGGGATCGATCGCGTCGAACGAATCCTTCCAGGCCGGATAGCGCGCGCGCTCCTCGCGCATGATCTCGCGCCCGAGCTTCACATGGCCGATCGTCTGGTCGAGGATCGCGACCGCACCGGCCGCGCGCGCGCGCGCGAGGGCGCCCAAGGCCGCGCCGTCATAGGCGATGAGCGCCTTGGGCCGGCGCCGCGCGACCCAGCCGCCCGCCCACGCCTCCATCCAGGCGAGCGCGTCGCGCCGGAAGCCGGGCCAAAGCGCCCTCCCGAGCGCCGAATGGGCGATCAGGCGTTCGGCGAGGATGTAGAGCGGGCGGCTAAGCACCAGACGGTCGTCGAGCTTGCCGTAACGCCGCCGCGCGAGCCGGCGCTCGAGGGCTGCGCGCGGGCTACGCGGCAAAAGATCGAGGAGGGTTGCAAGCGCACCCCGATCCTTGAAATAGAATCCCGTGAGATAGAGCTCGAGCAGGTCCGCGCGCTGCAGCGCATGGGCCGTCAGATGCGAGTGCTGGCGCTCGGGATGGAAGACGATGACCTTGTCGCGCGCCGTCATCGCGCCATCCGGGTCATGGGGCGAAATGGCGCCGATGCCAGTTCCAGGCGTCCCCGATCAGGGTTTCGAGCGCCGAGTGACGCGGCTCCCAGGCGAGGGTGCGCTGGGCCGCGCGTGCGTCGGCGACCAGGGAGGCGGGATCGCCGGGCCGGCGCGGCGCGTGGCGCACGGGGAACTCGCGCCCCGTGACCTTGCGCGTCGCCTCGATCACCTCGCGCACCGAGTAGCCGTGCCCGGTGCCGAGATTGAGGAACGCGCTCGCGCCGCCGGCGAGGAGATATTCGAGCCCGCGCACATGGGCGTCGGCGAGGTCGCGCACATGCACGTAGTCGCGCACGCAAGTGCCGTCGGGCGTCGGGTAATCGTCGCCGAAGACGGTGGCGCCCTCGGCGCGGCCGAGCGCCGCGTCGAGCACGCGCGGGATGAGGTGGGATTCCGGATTGTGATCCTCGCCGATCCCGTCCTCGGGGTCGGCGCCGGCCGCGTTGAAGTAGCGCAGGGCCAGCGCCTTGAGCCCGTAGGCGCGCGAGAAATCGGCGAGCATGCACTCGACCATGAGCTTGGTGGTGCCGTAGGGATTGATCGGCGCCTTGGGCACGTCCTCCGCGATCGGCACCCGCTCGGGCACGCCGTAGACGGCGCAGCTCGACGAGAACACGAACTTGTCGAGCCCGGCGGCGCGCATCGCCTCGAGAAGCGAGAGCGTCGCGGCGACGTTGTTGCGGTAATAGAGTGCGGGCTCGCGCATCGATTCCTCGACCAGCGCGAGCGCCGAAAAATGCATCACCGCGACCGGCCGGTGGCGCTCGATGGCGGCGCCGACCGCCGCGCGGTCGCCGATGTCGGCCTCGACCAGCGGGCCCCAACGCACGGCCCAGCGGTGCCCGGTCGAGAAATTGTCCAGCGTCACCGGGACATAGCCGTCGGCCGCGAGACGCTTGCAAGCGTGGCTCCCGACATAGCCGGCGCCACCCGTCACCAATATTGTCTTGGTCATCCGCCGGCCGTTTCCATGCCTCGCCGATCGCCCGCGACCATACCTCGTCTCGCCCGCGCTTGGAAATCGCCCGAGGCGACCGCCCCTGGGACCCCGAGTCGGGCGTGCTTGACAGGCTTGCCTCAAAAGCCTAAATCACGGGGCGGGAAATGCAAATCATTTGCATTTGCAGACTAAGCCGCGGCCCGGCGGGATCGATTTCGACCGGGAGCCAGGCTGCGCGGCCGGCCCCAAGGAAGCCCAGGGCGCCGCCGGTCGCGGGTCGAACGCCGGTGTCGGTCGAACAAAGGAGAAGCTCGATGCGTTCAGCGCTACTCTACGCCGCGGCGGCGGCGCTCGCGGCGGTCGTCGCGGTCCCGGCGGCGCATGCCGAGGACACGATCACCCTAACCCTCAAGGACCACAAATTCACGCCCGCGACGATCGAGATTCCGGCGGGCACCGCGGTCAAGCTCCTGGTCAAGAACATGGACGCGACGCCCGAGGAGTTCGACAGCTCGTCGCTCCACCGCGAGAAGGTGATCCCGGGGAACGACCAGGGCATCGTGCTGATCGGCCCGTTGAAGCCCGGGACCTACAAGTTCGAGGGCGAGTATCACGACGACACCGCCCAAGGGCGCGTGATCGTCAAATAGCGTTGCCCAGAGTCCGCCGGAGCGTCCGATGCTGCCCACCCTGATCGTCGTCTTCCGCGAAGTCCTCGAGGCGGCCCTGGTCGTCGGCATCGTCGCCGCCGCGACCAAGGGTGTGGCCGGCCGCTCGTTTTGGATCGGCCTCGGCATCGCCGTGGGCGTGCTGCTCGCGGGCCTCGAAGCCGGCTTCGCGCGCGCCATCTCCGACATGGCCCAGGGCATGGGCCAGGAGCTGTTCAACGCCACCATCCTGTTCGCGGCCGTGCTCATGCTCGGCTGGCACAATGTGTGGATGGGGAAGCATGGACGCGAGATCGCCGCCGACGCGCAGGCGATCGGCCGCGCCGTGCGCGCGGGCACGCGCCCGCTTTACGCGGTCGGCATCGTGGTCGGCGTCGCCGTGCTGCGCGAGGGCTCGGAGGTGGTGCTGTTCCTCTACGGCATCGCGGCGGCCGATCCGGGCCACGCGGCATCGATGCTGGTGGGCGGCCTGATCGGCTTGGCGCTCGGCGTCGCGGTCGGGCTCGCGACCTATTCGGGGCTCGCGCGCATTCCGATGCGCCATCTGTTCCGCGTGACCAGCTGGATGATCACGCTTCTCGCCGCGGGCCTTGCGTCCCAGGGGGCCGGCTTCCTCATGGCGGCGGGCGTGCTGCCGTCGGTCGGCGGCACCTTGTGGGACACCTCGTGGCTGCTCTCGCAAAGCAGCATCCCCGGCCTCGTACTGCACACGCTCGTGGGCTACACCGCCCAGCCCGACGGGCTCCAGCTCATCTTCTATGTTGCCACCATCGTCGGGATCGTGGGGCTGATGCGCCTGGTCTCGGCCGGCGCCAAGAGCCGGCCCCCGGCACCCTCGGCGCAGCCGGCACCCGAGGCCGCGGGCGAATAGCGCCCACACAGAGCCCCAGCACGGCGCGCCATTTGTGGTAATCGACGGTCGCGTTTGGGCTATAATGCGCACCAGCTTTGGCCGGCTTACCCCGGGACCGTGTTCAGGCACGGATGCAGATAGGGTATGCTTAGGTGGTGAAGACGGTCTTTATCTCCGCCAACACGGACGCGGTTGACGCTGCTCCGATCACCAAGGAGGTCGCGCTCAAGGCGATAGCGGCGCGCGACGGGGTTGCGCTCGACCAAGTTGGCGCCATTGGCGATAGCGTCAACGACTTGCCGTTCTTGACCCTACCCGGATTGAGGCTCATCGGTGCGCCGCGGAACGCGCAACCACCGGTGCGTCGCCATGTCGAAAGCGCGCCGAACGGCTATCTGAGCGAACAAGACTACCTGAAGGGGTTTGTCGACTTCTACGGCAAATGCGCGGCGCTTCGTTTGGCGGCCGTATTCGCTGATCGCGACGGCGTCCTCCTGTGGCGCAAGGACGCCGAGGAGTTTCATGTCCTAGCCGGGCTTTTCGAGCGGATGGGACACGATGGGCAGCCGATGATTTACGTCCTGACCGGGTCGTCCGTTGAGCAGAACTTGCGCGTGCTGCATGAGCCGATCATCGCTCAAGCGTTCTTGCGCAATGAGCGGATCAAGCGCGATCCACGCTTTGTTTTCGCCGAGAACGGCGCTCTCGCGATC
The DNA here is from genome assembly GCA_035509415.1 of Alphaproteobacteria bacterium. Taxonomy (GTDB): domain Bacteria; phylum Pseudomonadota; class Alphaproteobacteria; order JACZXZ01; family JACZXZ01; genus DATJLQ01. The sequence continues at coordinate 5,997 of DATJLQ010000107.1, read as the reverse complement.
GACGTGCTTAACGGAAAAAACGGCACCATATCGCCTGACGTCGATCCTGAAACGGCGGCGATTCTTGTTGGAGAATTCCGAGTCAGGCTGCTCAAGCGCGTGCGAGCGTCCATTCTGCCGAAATTCGCGCTCGACATGTCCAATTCGCGTGACGATCAGGACGGAAAGATATTCATGCCAGGGAAGAAGACGATGGTGACGATGAATATCCCTCGTGCGAGCCACGGCAATTCGGACTTTCGGCGCTCGCCCCAGGCGGAATTGCTGCGCGCTGCCATCGCGGCGGCGATGATCGACGTCGCCGAGGAGCTGCATGTTCCTTACTCGGTCTTGGGGGGAGATGAGGCGAGTGAGCCATTTCGGAGCAGTCTATCATCGGCTTAAGGAGGCTGCCGCGATCGCGCCGCTTGGCGTTGCTTTCGCTGCCCTTTTCGGCCTCGTCATCGCGTTCCGGCAGTCCCGCGAGGCATCGCGTGCGCGCCGTCTCGCCGCGACGAAGCTTCTCCTCGACGAGATCGGCAACGCGGAGGTCCGGGAGGCGCGAACGCGCATCATGGAAACGGCAACGCCGCTCAACGTTTCGTCTCCTGACGCCGAATTGGGGGGTGAGTTGAGTAAGAGTGCCCGGCGCGTCGGCGTCGCTTATGATCGCATAGGCGTCATGATCAGGCAGGGCCTAATCGACGAGGACATGCTGTTCGACTCTCAATGCGTCGAGATCGAAGTGATTTGGCGCAAGATCGAGCCTCTCGTGACTTACATCCGGAACCAGCAGAGACGTCCCAACTATCTCTTTCACTTTGAATTTCTTGCAACGGAGTGGCTTCCAAAAATGAATCGGGCGCGCGGCCGAGCAAAGCCTGCGTGCTGATCCGCGCTACAGCGCCATGTAGCCCGCGCCCCAAAGCCAAAGCGACGCCGCCAGCATCGAGAGAAGGGCGATCGGCACGCCCGCGCGCGCATGGTCGCGGAACGAAAGCGCCGTGCCCACGGAGGCCGCGCGCTCGGCCACGATCAGGTTCGCGATGCTGCCGACCAGCAGCAGATTCCCCGCGAGGGTCGAGAGCACCGCGAGCCCGACGAGGGTGCCCGCGGGAATCCCGTGCCAGAGCTTGAGGATCATCACCACCGCGGGCACGTTGCCGATCGTGTTGCTGAGCACGAGCGCCAAGGGGGCGAGGAGTGCGACCCGCGTCGGCAGGAGCCCATGGCCCGCGAGCCAGGCGACGCCGCGCTCGGCGATCGCGGTGCGCGCGAGCGCGTCGTTGACCACGAACAGGCTCGCGAACAGGATCAGAAGCGGGAGATCGATCTCGTCGAGGAGCTTCCGGCTCGGAAGCTTCCGGCTCACGATCACGAAGGCCGCCACGAGAAGTCCCGAGATCTCGCGCGGCAGCGGGGTCGCGAACAAGGCGAGAAGAATCGCGACCGCGAGCGCCGAGAGGATCGCTTGGGGCCGGTCGAGCGCAGGATCGGGCAGCGTCGCGGGCGCCGGCGCTATCGCGAGCTCGCGGCGCCAGAGAAACGCGATCAGCGCGAAGGAAATCGCGAGGGCCGCGAGAGCCGGCACCAGCGCCGCCGCGGCATAGGACCAGAAGCCGAGGCCGCCCGCTTGGCCGATCAGGATGTTCTGCGGATTGCCGATCAGCATCGCGGCCGAGCCCGCGTTGCTCGCCGCGGCGAGACCGAGAAGAAACGGCCGCGCATCGAGCTTCCTGGCGCTCAAGCCGCGGCACAGAAGCGGCGTCATCGCGAACACCACCACGTCGTTGACCAGGAGCGCCGAGAGCAAGCCGCCGACCGCGACGGTGAGCGCCAAGAGCCGCGTCGGCCGTCCCGCCTGGCGCGCGATCCAGGCGGCCGCGCCGTCATAGAAGCCGGCGGCCCCGAGACGCGCCGAGAGGATCATGAGCGAGCCGAGCAGGAGGAGGGTCGGGAAGTGGATCGCAGCGCCGAGGGCCGTGCGCGGCACCGCACCCGCCGCGACCAGCACCACCGCGGCGATCATCGCGATTCCGGCACGGTCGACCTTCAAGCCCGGAAAGCGCCCGAGCGCCATGCCGAGGTAGGTGACGACGAAAAGGGCGAGGATCAGCTCGGTCAAGGTCGCGATCGAAGCGGGGCCCCACGGGGCGGTGCGGCGGACAAGGGGACGTGTAGCTTTGTATATAAGATTGCGCCGTTACGATTGTAACCCATTGATTCCAGGCCCCGTGAGCATTAGCTTTGCGGAGCTTTCGCACCTAAGATCGCGCGCTTCTCATCTTTTTCACGTCAAACGGCGCATTTCGAGAACTTCGGTCGAAATCCCTTGATCGTTGAAATGTCTCATTCCGCGAGACCGCTGGGTCGATGCGGCGCGCCTGGACGCCTGCGGCTCAACTCCTCCACCGAGAAGCCGCCCTCGTCCTAATCCTCCATGCCGCCACACTCGCCGCACAGCCACAGGCCGTTGGCGGCGGAGCGTTGCTGGTCATCGCTTTGATCGGGCTCATATCGCGGGCCTCCGGGAGAGGCGGCGCAGATATGGGCGGCATGACCCGTTGCTAGAAATCACCCGACCGCCCTGACGGGCGCGCCCGGGACGTGATTGGGGCTTGACGAGATCAATCAAACACTCTATCAATCAGACGATTATTGGATTGTAAGAGTAAAGGCATGCCCAAAACCGCTCTCTGCGACCATCACGATCATCGTCCGATGCCGGACCGCGAGGCGACGGATGCCGAGATCGAGGCGGCGGCCACCCTTTTCCAAGCCCTGAGCGATCCTGCTCGCCTGCGCTTGATCGTCTTGATCTCCAATCAGGAAGTCTGCGTCAGCGAACTGGTCGCCGTCACCGGTGAAAAGATGACGGCCGTTTCCCAGCGGCTCACCCTGCTGCACCGCCATCATCTGCTCATCCGTCGTCGTGAGGGAAAGCATATCTACTACCGTTTGGCCGACGATCACGTTCTGCTGCTGGCCAAAAATGCCTTGAGCCATGCCACGGAAACCGCTTCAACCCGAAACCGAGTATCGAAGGAATCAGCAACATGACTGCTTGCGACCTGAACCATCACGCCGACCATGAGCATCAGCACGGCCCACGCTGCGGCCACCTGGCCGTTCGCCACGGGAATCACACGGATTATCTGCATGATAGTCATCTGCATCATCCCCATGCCGATCATGTTGATGAGCATGTAATCGCGATCGATACCGCCAATCCCGATCGCTGCACCCCCGATCATGATTGCGGTGCGCATCCCGTCGCGCACGTTCATGGCCGCGACTGCGGCCATCCGGCGATCCCTCATGGCGATCATGTCGATTACCTCGTCGGCGGCCATCTACACCATCCGCATGGTGGCCACTGCGACGATCACGGCCCGGTAGCCCTGGCTTAATTGGGAAGAGCCCTGACGGCTACATCGGAGCCGTCAGGGGCTGAATACCAGAAACATGCCTCGACTAGGGGATGGCTCCGCTCAGAGATCGAGAGCTTCAACGTCGCTTGCGATATTGCCCGGCCGCGCGAACCAAACGCGGTTCGCCTCCGGGCAATTCTTGATCGTTGTTAGCGCTCTGCGGAGTTGAGCCAGCCGAAACGGCTGCCCGGCGACGAAGGTATGAAGCGAAATTCCGCAGACGAGCGGATGACGTTCCGATTGCCGGAGCATCTCCTCGAATTGATTGAGGGTCATCTGCGTGAATTCTGACCGTCGGCCCATCCAGGCCGATTAGGTCGAGAATGCCCTTGACGCGCAGGATATCCCGTCCCTTGAGCATCATGAGGACTTCGAGCCAGTTGTTGAAGGCGTCCGGCGAGACCAGTTTCCACTGCCGAGAAAGCCGGTCAGCAGCGACACGGGAAAACGCTGCCCATCGCTGATCGAATCCGGGGATTGCATGGTGTGCTTCCTTTCAGGCCCTTCAGGCGGCGACGCAGCACTGGGCACAGGTGCCCGGCAATTCGAGCACCTTGTGATTGAGCTTGAAGCCGAGCGTGCGCGCGTCGCGCGCCAGCAGCTGTTCCAGCGCCGGATCTTCGATCTCGATCGAGGCACTGCATCGATCACAGACGAAAAACACGCAGGCGTGCCGATGGTCCGGGTGGGCGCAGGGTAGAAAGGCATTGCGGCTGGCGATCCGCGCCACAAGGCCTTGGCTGACCAGAAATTCCAGGGTTCGGTATACGGTCGCGGGTGTGAATTTGCGGCCGAGCGCTTTCTCAAGGCGCGGCAGCAACTCATAGGCGCCCAAAGGCTGGTGCGCCTGCCAGAGGGCTTCGAGCAGCCGCCGGCGAACCTCGGTGAACTGAGCGCCCCGTTCGCTGCATAAGGCGGCAGCCGCGGCAAGAGCAGCGGTAATCGTTCCTTGGTCAGCCGGGGAGACGGAAGTCTGTGCCATGAGGTCCCTCTCACAGGTCAACGCGATAATGTTGCGTACAACGCTACATTATTGCATGATCCCCGGCAACAGGAACCGGCGAAGGTCTCAAGACGCTATGGACGCCCTTATCGAAGAAACAGACTTCCGCGCCGGAGCCGACGCGCCGAACCCGACGCGACTGTGACGGGCGCGTATTTGCTGATGAACCGAAAGATCGCCCCCTATGGATACCGTGATGTTGCTGCGGGATGCGCTCGCCCCCGAATTGGAGAACCTGACCGAACTCGCCAAAGGGGTCGTGCCTCAGCTCGATGGCGCGTCGATCGGTTCACTGCTGACGCTCTATGGAATCGGGAACGGGCTCACGGCCGGCGCGGTGTCCGCCGAGCACATGGCCGCCTATCTGCGGTTTATCGCCGAAACGCTGGAGGCTGGCACGGGGAGCCTGCCGACCCTCAGCCGCATCCCACCGGACGAAGCCGGCGAACCGGCTTTTTGACCATAACCTGGCCGAACGGACGCCTCGGCCCGGCGACTGGGCCTCCGTAAGCGACCTCGCCGTCAATCTCCTTTCCCGCAACGTCACATTCGATGGAACGACAATGGATCAACGCCTCCCTGTTACTGTTTTGTCCGGCTTTCTTGGCGCTGGCAAGACGACCCTGCTGAACCATGTCCTCAACAACCGAGGGGGCAAACGCGTCGCGGTGATCGTCAACGACATGAGCGAGGTAAATATCGATGCCGACCTCGTGCGCGAGGGCGGCGCCGACCTCTCGCATACCGACGAGAAGCTGGTTGAGATGACCAACGGCTGCATCTGCTGCACCCTGCGCGACGATCTCCTCCAGGAGGTTCGCCGGCTCGCGTCGGAGAAACGCTTCGATTATCTGCTGATCGAGTCCACCGGGATTTCCGAGCCGCTTCCGGTCGCGGCCACCTTCGACTTTCGCGATGAAGCCGGCGGAAGCCTGGGTGACGTTGCGCGCCTCGACACCATGGTGACGGTCGTCGACGCGGTGAACCTTCTGAAGGACTACGCTTCCGCCGACTTCCTTCGCGACCGGGGTGAAACCGCGGGCGACGGCGACACACGGGCGCTCGTCGATCTCCTCGTCGAGCAGATCGAGTTCGCTGATGTCGTCATCCTCAACAAGGTGGATGCAGCGACGCCAGCGCAGGTCGATGCGGCGCGCAAGATCATCCACGCGCTCAATCCCGACGCAGACCTCATCGAGACCAGCATGAGCCAGGCGCCGCTCGACCGTGTGCTGCATACCGGCCGCTTCAACTACGAGAAGGCCCAGGAGCATCCGCTCTGGTTCAAGGAACTCTATGGCTTCGCCGACCACAAACCGGAAACCGAAGAATACGGCATCCGCAGCTTCGTCTATCGCGCGCGACGGCCGTTCCATCCCGCCAAGTTCAACAAGTTCATCAACACGTCCTGGCCCGGCGTCATTCGTGCCAAGGGGCATTTCTGGCTGGCGACGCGGCCCGAATGGGTCGGGGAACTGAGCCAGGCCGGAGCCCTGGTGCGCAATCAGGCGCTGGGCTTCTGGTGGGCCAATGTCCCCAAGGCGCGTTGGCCGCAGGACGAAGTTTCTCGTCGGCACATCGCCA
>DATJLQ010000106.1:0-6145 GCA_035509415.1 Alphaproteobacteria bacterium | reverse complement strand
AAGCCCACGCCCGCGCCCACCGCCCAGGCCATGTCGAAATGGCCGTTCGACGAGAGGCTGGTCGTGTTGTTGCTCTGGTCGGTGTAGGTGAAATGGTCGAACTGGTTGTAGGCGGCGCCGAGGCCGCCGTCGATATAGGGCTCGGAGCCGGCGAACAGGCCGTTGAACACCTTGTTGAGCTCGAGATAGACGTTGATCAGCCCGACGCTGCTCTCGGCCGCGCCATTGCCCTTGGGCTGGGCGCCGTCGGTCGAGTTGAAGTGGATGAACGGCATCGCCGTCACCGTCCCGTCGACGCGGAAATACTGGTTGAGCTGGAGGCCGAGCCCGCCTTCCATCAGGAACGAATTGCCGTCGTCGCCGGCGAGGCTGGTGGTGCCGAGGGACGCGTTGGGGGCGCCGCTGTCGGTGTCGGTCAATTTGGTGTGGGTCGAGAAGGCGCCACCCAGATCGCCGCGGATATAAAAGCTGCTCGTCTTCTGACCGACGACCTGGGCGTCCGCCGCGCTCGCGAACGCGACCGACGCCAAGAGGCAAAGGCACGCCGACAACGCTGCCGATCGGAGCTTCATCCGGTTCCCCTGATAGCCCGTGTAGAATAGAGTCGCGCCCGACGACGCCCATAACATAGCAAGAAGATTCTCCCAATACAACAAGCGGATAGGGGGTGCTGTTCGGGATCGAGTCGAGGGCCCGCGCCTAGCGGGCTGACTCCCTTGGGACTCGATTTCCGCAACTTCTTGGGGGTCGAGGAGGAGCTATCCCCTAGCGCTTGAAGATCGCCTTGGGGATCATGGCGTGGATGCCCTTGACCTGGTCCACCACCTGGGTCACCTCGAAATCGACCGCGACGCTCGCGAGAGCGTAGGCGTCGGCCTCGCTCAGCCCCTGGGTCGCGACCAGGAAATCGATCGTCTCGCGCACCGCGATGCGCATCGCCTCGTCGAGATTTTCGTGGAGGCCGATCGCGATCCAATGGGTCGGCGTCTCGGCGCGCGGGAAGGTGAGCGATCTGCCCTTCACGAGCTCGAGGCGGAAGCGGCCGGTCATCGAGGTCTCGATCGCGGTGAGATTGACCTCGCCGTCGCCTTGCGCCGCATGGCCGTCGCCCACCATGAACAAGGCTCCCGGCACGTGCACCGGGATGTGGAAGGTCGAGCCCGCGGTGAGCTCGTTCAAATCGATGTTGCCGCCATAGGCCCCCGGCGGCACCGAGCTCAGCTTGCCCAAATGGCGCGCGGGGCCGGTCGCCATGATGCCGAAGAAGGGCTTGAGCGGCAGCTCGATCCCGGGCGCGAACTTCGCGACGTTGCGCTTGAGGTCGAACGGGATCACGACGCTGCGGTTGAGCGTGAAGCGATCGGGCAAGCTACCCTTGTTCATGCGGCTCGCATTCACGCCGTAGGGGACCCGCGGCTCGGCCGCGAGCACGTGGACCGCGAGCACGTCGCCCGGCTCGGCGCCCTCGACATAGACCGGCGCCGAGACGATGTGCGGCCCCGTACCCGAATGCTGCACCTTGGCGTAAATCTCGATCGCGTCCGCGAGCACGCGCGCGCGCGGGATGCCGAAGCGCTCGAAGAACGCGGCCGGCGCCCCCTGATCCTCGAGCAGGCCCTCGTGGGACACGGTCTCGATGGTGACGACCGCTCCCGGCTTCACGAACAGGATCGGCTCGGCAGCGCCCGAGAGATAGCCCCAATGGACCGTCTCGGGCCCGGCCTTCACCCGATATTCGTTGCGCGCGACCTCGGCGACGAGGCCGGCCTTGGCCGCGCGTTTCGCCGCGGCCTCGCTCGTGCGCAATCCGGCCGAGCTCGGCTTGGTGACACTGCGCCGCGTGGGCGGCTTCGATCGTGCGCGTCTCGCCATGGCCGATCTCTAGTGTGGTGGATTTGAAGTTCCTAGAATTTCAATGGCATCCACGTTCAGGAACTTCAAATCCAAACACCACACTAGTTTCGATCGATAGCTAGTGTGGCAATGAATCCGAAATTCGCACATCGTCTCGCCCCCGCATGGGGCGAATTTCGGATTCGCCACACTAGCAAGTCCCGCGCGCGAAAGGAAGCGGCACCCGGCAAGGGTGCCGCTTCCGTCCGTCCGCGTTACTGGGCCTTGAAGTGCCTTTGGCGCAAGGCGCGAAGCGCCGTGACCGCGAGCACCGCCGTGACGATGTCGAGGATCGCGACGATGACGAAGACGAGGGTCCAGCTCCCCGTCATCTGCTTGAGGAACGCCGCCGCCGGCCCGCCCAGGATCGAGCCCACCCCTTGGGCGATGTAGAGGAAGCCGTAATTGGTCGCGGCGTATTTGGGCCCGAACGTGTCGGTGAGGGTCGAGGGGAAGAGCGAGAAGATCTCACCCCAGCCGAAGAACACAAGGCCCGTCATCACGACGAACATGGCGGGGTTGTGGAGGAAGAAGAACAGCACCACGATCGCCGCCGCCTCGAGGCTGAAGGCGAGCGCCATGGTGTTCTCGCGCCCGATATGGTCCGAGATCCAGCCGAAGACCGGGCGCGTCAAGCCGTTGGTCACGCGGCTGAGGGTGAGCGAGAGCGGAAGGGCCGCCACGCCGAACACCAGCACGTTCGCAACCCCGAACTCCTTCGCGAACGGGCCCACGTTCGAGACCACCATGAGCCCGCCCGTCGACATCATGCTCATCATGATGAAGAGGACGTAGAAGGTCGGGCTCTTGAGCATGTCCTTGGGCGCGTAGCTCACCTTCGACTGCATCTCGCGCTTGACGATCTCGGGATCGTAGCCCGCCGGCCGGTAGCCTTCGGGCGGGATGCGCAGACCCTGGGCCGCGAGGATGCCGACCACCCCCTGAATCACGCCCCAGACCACGAGCGTATGGGCGTAGCCCGAGCTCTTGATCATGCCGTCGATCGGAAAGCTCGTGATGAAGGCGCCTGCACCGTAGCCCGCGGCGGCGAGGCCGGTCGCAAGCCCGCGCCGGTCCGGGAACCAGCGCACCATGAGGCCGATGATGCCGACATAGATGATGCCGGTGCCGAAGCCGCCGATGACGCCGTAGGTGAGATAGAGGGCGCCGAGCGACGAGACGTAGGCCGAGAGCACCCAGCTCCCGCCCGACATCAGGGCGCCCACCGAGATGAGCGCGCGCGGGCCGAACCTGTCGACCAGATAGGCCTGCAAGGGCGAGGCCCAGGTCTGGAGGATGATCAGGAGCGAGAAGGTCCATTGCAGCTCGGCGAGCGTGGTGCCGAGCTTCGCGTTGAGCGGACCGGTGAAGAGCGTCCACACATATTGCGGGCTCGAGATCGCCATCATGGCGACGATGCCGCAAACGAGCTGGAACCAGCGCTTGGCGTCGTTCCTCGGCTCGGCCGGCGCGGCTGATACGGTCATGTTATCCCCCTGGCCTTGATGTTGCAGCGCAATACATTAAAGATCAATTTATTGGCAGCTGCAACATTGGTCCGGTCGGATGCAGTCACGCTTCCGCGACCCGGCCCGAGCGCGGCCCGGCCATGATGGCGCGACGAGGGACGCGCACCCTATAATCGGGGCGCCATGCCGACCCTCCCCGCCCGCAGCGAAGCGCTACCCCTCGTCCAGGCGCCTGCGCTTGCGGCAGGGATCAAGCACGCGGCCTGGCTTTCGCTCGACGGCGAGATCGTGACCGGTCCGGTCCAGGAGATCGGACGCCGGGCTCTCGCGGGCGCTGCGCCGCTTCTGTGCCATCGCCCGGCGACCGCGCGTCGGCTCGGCCTTGGCCCGGACCGGCTGCCGGCCCTCGATCTCCTCGAGCTCTACGCCTTCGTGCGCCCGGCGCGCTTTTGCCTGCCGACGCCGCGCGGGCTCGCCGAGGCGGTCGAGCTCCCGTTGCCGCGCCGCCTCGAGGATGCGGCACCGAGCCTCCTCGCGACAGCCGAGCGGCTTCTTGCCGAGCTCGCCGCGCGCGAGACCGGGAACGCGGAGACCACGGCGCTCGCCCAGGCGATGGCGCGCGGCGGCTGGAGCTGGGGACCGCTCGTGCTCAAGGCCCTCGGCGCCAGCCAGGAGATTTGGGACAAGAGCAGCGCCTTCGCGGTGTGGAAATCGCTTCCCACGGTCGACGAATATCCGCCCGCACCTCCTTCGGGTGGGCGCTCGGTGACTTCCGCCGAGGCGCGCCAGCGTCTCGCCGAGCTGGTCGGGCCCGAGGCCGAGGATCGGCCCCAGCAGGCGGATTACGCGTCCGCGGTCGCGGCCGCGTTCCAGGCGCGCGACGAGGCGGGCGTGCCGCATTTCGTCCTCGCCGAGGCGGGCACCGGCGTGGGCAAGACGCTCGGCTATCTGGCGCCCGCGAGCGTGTGGGCCGAGAAGAACGACGGACCGGTCTGGGTCTCGACCTACACCAAGAATCTCCAGCACCAGATCGACCGCGAGCTCGACCGCCTGTTCCCCGCGCGCGCCGAGAAGGAGCGCAAAGTGGTGATCCGCAAGGGGCGCGAGAATTATCTCTGCCTCTTGAACTTCGAGGAGGCGGTCGGGGAGACGCGCGCGCACCCGCAGGATGCGGTCTCGCTCGGGCTCCTGGCGCGTTGGGCGTCGAAGACGCGCGACGGCGATCTCGCGGGCGGCGACTTCCCCGCCTGGCTGGTCGATCTCGTGGGACGCGAGCGCAGCCTCGGCCTCGCCGACCGGCGCGGCGAATGCATCTATGCCGGCTGTCCCCATTACGCGAAATGCTTCATCGAGCGCAGCGTGCGGAACGCGCGCCGCGCGGAGATCGTGGTCGCGAACCACGCGCTCGTGATGATCCAGGCGGCCCTCGGCGGCATCGACGACAGCTACATCCCGACGCGCTACGTGTTCGACGAGGGCCATCACCTGTTCGACGCCGCCGACAGCGCCTTCTCCGCCTATCTCTCGGGGCGCGAGACGGCCGATCTGCGGCGTTGGCTCTTGGGTGCGGAGGGACGCGCGCGGAGCCGCGCGCGGGGCTTGAAGCGGCGGGTCGAGGATCTCATCGACGGCGAGGATGCGGCGCGCGCTCTCGACGAGATCGTGGAAGCGGCAAGCGCCCTTCCCGCCGACGGCTGGCTCCAACGTCTCGGTCGCAGCGATTTGGGCGGCGCCAATCCCCAGGGCGCCAATGCCCAAGGCGCCAATCCACAGGCCGCCAATCCTCAAGGCGAAGTCGAGCGCTTCCTCGCTCACGTGCGCCAGCAGGTGACCGCGCGCGTCGCCGACCCCGCGACACCCTACGATCTCGAATCCTCGGTCGAGGAGCCGGTGCCGGGCTTGGCCGCGAGCGCCGCGTCCTTGGCGGGGGCGCTCGAGCGTCTGGTGCGCCCCATGCGCGAGCTCGCACGGCGCCTGGCGGCGCGCCTCGACGAGGGTGCTGCCGAGCTCGACAGTGCGACGCGCCTTCGCCTCGAGGCCACGAGCCGCGGCCTCGAGCGCCGCGCCGAGACCCAGGCGCAAAGCTGGATCGCGATGCTCAGGTCGCTCGGCTCGCCCACGCCGCCCGAATTCGTCGACTGGTTCGCGATCGAGCGCCATGACGGGCGCGATCTCGACATCGGCTTCCGGCGCCATTGGGTCGACCCCACGATCCCCTTCGTCTCGGAAGTGGCGGCGCGCGCCCACGGGCTCGTGGTGACCTCGGCGACGCTGACGGACGGGAGCGGCGAGGCGGAGTCGGACTGGCAAGCGGCGGAAGCGCGTACCGGGGCGCGTCATTTGCCGAAGCCGGCCCTACGCGCCGAGGTGCCGTCGCCCTTCGATTATCCGAGCCATACGCGCGTCGTGATCGTGACCGACGTGCGGAAGGACGCGCTCGACCAGGTGGCGGCGGCGTACCGCGAGCTGTTCCTCGCCTCGGGCGGCGGCGCGCTCGGCCTCTTCACCGCGATTTCGCGCCTCCGCGCCGTGCATCGCCTCATCGCGGGGCCGCTCGAGGAAGCGGGCGTGCAGCTCCTCGCGCAGCATGTCGACGCGCTCGACGTCTCGACGCTGGTCGATATTTTCCGCGCCGAGGAGAATTCGTGCCTGCTCGGCACCGACGCGGTCAGGGACGGCGTCGACGTGCCGGGGCCGAGCTTGCGCCTCATCGTGTTCGACCGCGTGCCCTGGCCGCGCCCCGACATCCTCCATCGCGCGCGCAAGGCCGCCTTCGGCGCGCG
>DATJLQ010000105.1:0-4956 GCA_035509415.1 Alphaproteobacteria bacterium | reverse complement strand
TCCTTGACGCCCTGGTAGACGTTGAAGAAGACGATGAAGAACACGATGGTGACGCCGAGCGCCACCTTGGACCAGATGCCGAGCCCGAACCAGACCGCGAAGATGGGGGCGAGGATCAGGCGCGGCATCGAGTTGGCCGCCTTGATGAAGGGATCGAGCACCGCACTCGCGGTCGCATTGAGCGCGAGTGCGAGGCCGATGGCGAGCCCGAGCCCGGTGCCGATGAGGAACGCGAGCACGGTCTCCTCGAGGGTGATCAGGAGATGGCGGTAGATCTCGCCGCTCGCGAACCAGTCGTAGAGGCGCGACGCGATCACCACGGGCGAGCCGAAGAAGAAATGGGAGATGAAGCCGCGGTCGACGCCGATCTGCCAGACGCCGACGCCGAGCGCGACCAGCAGAAGGCGATAGAACCAGATGGCGAGGCGTCGTCGCATGGCGCGCTGACTTCCCGTTACCGTTCCCCGGACGTCATGGCCGGACTTGTTCCGGCCATCCACGTCTTTCGTCTTTCGTCGTGGCCGGACGTGCAAATATTCCGCTCATCGCGCCCACATCGTCATGGCCGGACTTGTTCCGGCCATCCACGTCTTTCGTCATGGCCGGACGTGCAAATGTTCCGCTCATCGCGCCCACATCGTCATGGCCGGACTTGTTCCGGCCATCCACGCCTTCTTCGATTCGTGGATGCCCGGGACGCGGCCTTCGGCCGGAATCCAACTCGAAGTGTCGGGCATGACGGGTCGGAAAGAGGCCGGACTTGCACATGCTCCGCTCATCTTGCTCATGCGCCCGTCGCCTTCGCGCGCCGGTAGCTCTCGAGCACTTCCGTCTTGAGCGTGTCCCAGATGCGCCGGTGGAGGCCGAGGAAATGCGGCGACTGCACGATCTCGGTCACGTCGCGCGGGCGCGGGATGTCGATCGCGAACTCGGCCACGGGGCGCGTCTCGGGCCCGGCCGAGAACACCACCACCCGGTCCGCGAGCGAGATCGCCTCCTCGAGATCGTGAGTCACGAACAGCACCGACTTCTTGTCCGCCGACCAGATTTCCAGGAGCTCGTTCTCCATCAATTGACGCGTCTGCACGTCGAGCGCCGAGAAGGGCTCGTCCATCAGGAGGATGGGCGGCTCGAGCACGAGCACCTGCGCGAGTGCGACGCGCTTCTTCATTCCGCCCGAGAGCTGGTAGGGATAGGCGTGGCCGTGGCCGCCGAGCCCGACCCTCTCGAGCCAGGCCTGGGCGCGCTCGGCCGCCTCGCGCCGCGCGACCCCGCGCAGCTCGAGCCCGAAGGCGACGTTGGCACGCGCGTCGAGCCAGGGCAACAGGCACTCGGCCTGGAACATGTAGCCCGCGTGGCGGTTCAGGCCCGCAAGCCGCGCGCCGAACACCGCGACCTCGCCGGCACTCGCCGCGAGCAGGCCCGCGGCCACGTTGAGGATGGTCGACTTGCCGCAGCCCGTGGGGCCGACGATGGCGACGAACTCGCCGCGCTCGAGGAAGAGCGACGCGTCCTTGACCGCGGTATAGGGCCGCACGGCCGGCGTCGCCCCCGCGAAGCGGCAGGTGATGCCCGCGAGGGTCAGGGCGTGGGTCGCGTCGCTGGCGAGGGCGGCGTGGGTCATCGGATGGGACGGGACAAAAGCGGGGCCGACGCTCTTCCATTAGGCGCGTGGGCCGCTCGGCGCAAGCGTCCTGCGCCGGATGCCGCAGGGCGGCCGGGAATAGCGCCGATCGCTCGGGTCAGATTTGGTCGGCGATGCCGAGGGCGAAGAGGATTTCCTGGCTCAGCGTCCGCGCCGCCTCGCGCGCGCGTTGGACGTCGCCCGCGACGATGCGGTCGATGAGGTCGAGGGTGCGCTCCTCGATCTTGTGGGTGCGCTTCCCCTTGATCGCGGCGACCACGTACATGCGCGTCTGCAGCACGGTCTTGCTCCAGGCGCTGTCGAGCATCGAGTTCCCGGCCGCGAGCACGATCCAGCGCGTGAAACGGTCGTTGAGCAGCGGATGGTCGCCGTCGCGCGTGTTCGCGTCGCGCTTGGTCATGTTCTGGCGCACGTTGGCGGCCTCGGCGATGGCGGCGGGATCGCCGCGCCGCGCCGCGAGCTCGGCCGCGAATTCGAGGAGCGCCGCGCGCAGTTGCAGAAGATCGAAAATCTGGCGCGTGTTGAGATTGATGACGCGCACCCCGCGCCACGCCGCGCGCTCCAAGAGCCCGTCCGCCACCAGGAGCTGGAGCGCCTCGCGGATCGGCCCGTTCGAGAATCCGAATTCCTCCTGGAGGCTCGCCTCGCGGATACGCTCGCTCGGCCGGTAAACGCCCGAGAAAATACGCTCGCGCAAAATATCGGCGAGCCACGCGGCGCGCGAGAAGCGCGGCGAGCCCGAAGGCTCGCCAAAGTTAACGATCGCTTGCATTCAAATCTCTGTCCGGCGCAGCGGTAATAATGCTTAAAAAGCAATATTTTATTAAATCAGGCCCCGTAAGAATGTCAAATGTTCGTTTGGCCGGCCCTTGGAGCGACGCGAAATTTTAATGCCGAACTTGCGCGACTCCGCCCGACCCTTCTTATACGCGATTTCCCTTATACACGGCCCAACCCCGCCGGCGCATTGATCAAAGTCATTCCCGGAGCCGGCGTCGCCTATTTCCCCTGGAATACCGGCTTGCGCTTCTCCATGAAGGCGCGCCGCCCCTCGGCGTAATCGGCGCTCGCGAAGCAGCGCGCGACGAGCGCCTCGCAACGCTCGACGTCGACCGGGCCGAGCGGCCGGGTGAGCTCTTCCACCACCCCCTTGATCGCCTCGAGGGTGAGGGGCGCGTTGTCGGCGATCGTGTCGCAGGTGGCGCGCACGGAGGCCGCGAGCTCGGCAGCCGCCACGACCCGGTTGATGAGCCCCATCTCGAGCGCCTCGCGCGCGTCGAACTGGCGCGCGGTGAAGAAAATCTCCTTGGCGAAGGAGGGCCCCACCACGTCGACCAGCTTCTTGACGCCGATCCAGCGATAGCCAAGGCCGAGGCGCGCCGCCGGGATGGCGAAGCGCGCATTGTCCGCGGCGATGCGCAGGTCGCACGACAAGGCGACGCCCACGCCGCCGCCGACGCAGTAGCCCTGGATCATGGCGATGGTGGGCTTCCTCGACTGGGCGAGGCGCGTCGTCGCACCCACCGCGATCTCCTCGTAGCGCGCCACCGCCTCGGGCGAGTTGCGCTGCTGCTCGAACTGCGAAATGTCGGCGCCCGAGATGAACGCCTTGTCGCCCGCGCCCTTGAGCACGATCACGCGCACCGAGGGATCGGCCTCGTAGGCCTCGACGATGGGGACGATCGCCTGCCACATGTCGAGCGACACCGCGTTGCGCCGCTCGGGATTGTTGAAGATCATCCAGCCGACCGGCCCCTCGGTCTCGACGATCATGCGCTCGGTCGGGGATTTCATGCGCGTCTCCTCTTGGGTTTGATTCAGATCACGCCGCGCTCTTTGAGCTTTGCGAGCGCCGATGCGTCGTAGCCGAGCGCGCCCAGCACCTCGGCCGTATGCTCGCCGCGCTCGGGCGTCGCGCGCCGGAGCTTGGACGGCGTGCGGCTCAAGGTCACCGGCTGGCCCACGAGCTCGAGCTCGCCGAGCGTCTTGTGCGCGACCTTCTGGGCGACGCCGAGATGGCGCACCTGCGGGTCGGCGAACACCTCGTCCATCTTGTAGATGGGCCCGGTCGGCACGCCGGCCTGGTTGAGGATCTCGATCCATTCGGCCGAGCTGCGCCCGACCGTCGCCGCCTCGAGGCGCCGATTGAGCGCGTCGCGGTTCTTGAGGCGCGCCTTGGCGACCGCATAGTCGGGATGGTCGGCGAGCTCGGCCAAGCCGAGGGCGGCCGCGAGCCGGCGCCAAATCTCCTCGCCCGCCGCGGCGATGTTGATGTAGCCGTCCTTGGTCTTGAACACGCCGGTCGGGATGCTGGTCGGGTGGTTGTTGCCCGCCTGGCCCGGCACCTCGTGGCCGACGAGCCAACGCGCGGCCTGGAAATCGAGCATCGAGATCTGGGCCGCGAGCAGGTTCGACTTGACCCACTGGCCCTCGCCCGATTCCTCGCGCTCGAGCAACGCCACCAGAATCCCCATGGCGCAGAAAATGCCGGCCGAGAGATCGGCGATGGGGGCGCCCGCGCGTACCGGCCCCTGGCCCGGTAGCCCGGTGATCCACATGAGCCCGCCCATGCCTTGCGCGATCTGGTCGAAGCCGGGCCGGTCGCGATACGGCCCGTCCTCGCCGAAGCCCGAGATGCTGCCATAGACGAGGCGCTTGTTGACCGCGCGGAGGCTCTCATAGTCGATGCCGAGGCGGCGCTTCACGTCGGGGCGGAAGTTCTCGACGAACACGTCGGCGCCGGCGACGAGGCGCTTCAGGATCAGGAGCCCCTCCGGGTCCTTGAGATTGAGGGTGATCGAGCGCTTGTTGCGGTGGAGATTCTGGAAGTCGGGCGCGTCGCGCGCGCCGCCCAGGCCGCCATCGCCGTCGGCCGCCTCGACCTTGATCACGTCCGCCCCCCAATCGGCGAGCTGGCGCACCGCCGTCGGGCCCGCGCGCACGCGGGTCACGTCGATCACCTTGAAGCGCGCGAGGGGGAGCTTGGCTCGGTCGGTTCCGGTCATGGCAGGGGATGATTAGGCAGAGCGGCACCCGGGGTCAACCGGGTCGGACGGGGCGCGATGGCCGAGGTGCGATGGACGGGGCGCGTTGGCCAGGGCGCGATGGATGGGGTGCCTCGGACGAGGCGCGTCGGACAGGCCCGGCGAGCGCGGCCAAGCCCGGTCTTGGGTAGTGGGTCAATTTCACCTCATCCTTCGAGACGCGCCCTATGGGCGCCCTCAGGATGAGGTGAACCTCCATCGATCCAAACCCTCATCTTGAGGAGCAGCCCGGCGGCCTTCGGCCGGCCCTTCGATCCGAAGGCTGCG
>DATJLQ010000104.1:0-1529 GCA_035509415.1 Alphaproteobacteria bacterium | reverse complement strand
GGGCGCAGCGCGGCGAGCCGGACGCGCGCCGCGCGCGCGGGCCTGGTCGCGGCCGCGGACGACCGGAGTCTCCTGGCCGACGCGGATTACCTCCTTTCGATCGTGCCCCCGGGCTCGGCGCTCGATTTCGCGCGCCGCATGGCGGCCACGTTGCGCGACCTCAACAAGAAGCCCGTCTTCGTCGATTGCAACGCGGTGAGCCCCGCGACCGCGATCGCGATCGGACAGGAGATCGAGGCCGCGGGTGTCGCGTTCGTCGATGCCGGCATCGTCGGGCCGCCGCCGAAACCGGGTGCTTCGGGCACGCGCTTCTACGCCTCGGGATCGCGCGCGCGCGACTTCGCGCGGCTCAACGAGTACGGCCTCGACATCCGCGTGCTCGACGAGCGGATCGGCACCGCCTCGGCTTTGAAACTTTCCTACGCGTCGCTCACCAAGGGCTTCACGGCGTTGGGCGCCGTCGCGATCCTCGCCGCCGAGCGCGCGGGCATCTCCGACGCGCTCCGTGCCGAGCTCGCGCTGAGCCGCCCGGACTTCCTCGCCTATCTCGAGCGCCAGATGCCGGGCATGTACGCCAAGGCCTATCGCTGGGTCGCCGAGATGGAGGAGATCTCGTCCTTCCTCGAGCGCGAGCCCGAGGGGGCGGCGTTCTTCGAGGCCGCGGCCGAGCTCTACCGGGGCATCGCGGCCGATCTCGAGGGGCCGGAGGTCGCGGCGCTCAAGCGCTTCACGGGCAAGGGGAAATAGGGCCGCGCCGGCCGCAAAGGCTGGACAGGCCCCCGTGCTGAGGCTATGTCATCGGGCTCGAAAGCCGCAATTTCCGGGCCTTAGAGACCGATGACCATCGCCGAGACCGAACCCGCCGCCGGCTCGCCCTATCCCGAGGTCGAGCAGAATCCGAGCTTCCCGAAGCTCGAGGAGGCGATTCTCGCCTTCTGGAAGCGCGAGCGCATTTTCGAGGCCTCGGTCGAGGGGCGCGCGGCCAAGAACAAGGACGGCGGCTCCAACGAGTTCGTGTTCTACGACGGCCCGCCCTTTGCGAACGGGTTGCCGCACTACGGCCATCTGGTCACCGGCTTCGTCAAGGACATCGTGCCGCGTTACCAGACCATGCGCGGCCACCGGGTCGAGCGCCGCTTCGGCTGGGACTGCCACGGCCTCCCCGCCGAGCTCCAGTCCGAATCCGAGCTCGGCATCTCGGGCCGCCCCGCGATTCTCGAATACGGCATCGAGCGCTTCAACGCGCATTGCCGCAAGTCCGTGCTCCAATTCACCGAGGAATGGCAGAAATACGTCACGCGCCAGGCGCGCTGGGTCGATTTCGAGCACGACTACAAGACCCTCGACCGCAGCTACATGGAAAGCGTCATGTGGGCGTTGAAGACGCTGTGGCAGAAGGGCTGGCTCTACGAGGGCTATCGCGTCGTGCCCTATTCATGGGCGATCCAGTCGCCGCTCTCGAATTTCGAGACGCGCATGGACAATTCCTACCGCGACCGCCAGGACCCGGCGATCACGGTCGCCTTCAC
>DATJLQ010000103.1:0-2445 GCA_035509415.1 Alphaproteobacteria bacterium | reverse complement strand
TCTTGCCGAGAGCCTCGAGGCGCAGATCCTGCGCGAGGATCCGGAGACGGTGGCGGCCTTCATCGCCGAGCCGGTGATGGGCGCCGGCGGCGTCATCATCCCGCCGAAGACCTACTTCGAGAAGATCCAGGCGGTGCTGAAAAAGTACGACGTGCTGATGGTGGCCGACGAGGTGATCTGCGGCTTCGGGCGCACCGGCAACATGTTCGCGACCGAGACCTACAAGCTCCAGCCCGACATGATCACGGTCGCGAAGCAGCTCTCCTCGGGCTATCTCCCGATCTCGGCCCTCTTCATCAACGAGAAAATGTACCGGGCGGTCGCGCAGGAGAGCGAGAAGATCGGCCTCTTCGCCCACGGCTTCACCTATGGCGGCCATCCGGTGCCGGCGGCGGTCGCGCTCGAGACGCTCAAGATCTACGACGAGATCAAGATGATCGACCATGTGCGGCGCGTCTCGCCGCGCCTCCAGGACGGGCTCAAGCGCCTCGCCAAGCACCCGATCGTGGGCGAGGCGCGCGGCGTCGGGCTCCTGGGCGCGGTCGAGCTGGTCAAGAACAAGGAGACCAAGGAGCCGTTCAAGCCCGCCGACGGCGTCGGCGCCTACGCCTTCAAGCGCTGCCAGGAGCACGGGCTCATCTCGCGCGCGATCGGCGACACGCTCGCCTTCTGCCCGCCGCTCGTGATCCGCGAGGCCGAGATCGACACGCTCCTCGCCACGCTCGGCACCGCCCTCGACGAGACCCACGCCTGGCTCAAGGAGCGCCAGCTGGTCGCGGCGTGAGGCGCCCGTGCGCCGATCCAGGTCAAACCTGACCCGTGCTGATCCAGGTCAAAAGCAGCCCGCGCCAGTCCCGCTAGAGTGTCTGCGCGCGGCCGGTCACGGCCCCGCGTGACACTTTGACACATGCCCGTCCCAGGCTATTCTTCCTAGCTTGGAGCGCCGGGCTAGGGGACTTCCCGACCTGATCGACGAGCCTCAGATGGACTACGAGCGCCATTTCCGCGACGTTCTCGCCCGGCTCAAGGCCGAAGGTCGCTACCGCGTCTTCGCCGACTTGGAGCGCGTGGTGGGCGCCTTCCCGACCGCGCGTTATCGCGGCCCCGACGGGCGCGCGGCCGAGGTCACGGTCTGGTGCAGCAACGACTATCTCGGCATGGGCCAGCATCCGGCGGTGATCGCCGCGGTCAAGGAGGCGGCCGAGCGCTGCGGCGCCGGGGCCGGCGGCACGCGCAACATCTCCGGCACCAACCATTACCACGTGCTGCTCGAGCGCGAGCTCGCGGGCCTCCACGGCAAGGACGCGGCGCTCCTGTTCTCCTCGGGCTACGCGTCGAACGAGACCTCGCTCGCGACGCTCGCGCAGCTCCTGCCCGGCCTCATCGTCTTCTCCGACGCGCTCAACCACGCGTCCCTCATCCAGGGCATCCGGAACGGGCGCGGGCAAAAGCGCATCTTCCGCCACAACGACCCGGACGATCTCGCGCGCCAGCTCGCCGAGTGCGATCCCCATGGGCCCAAGCTCGTGGTGTTCGAGAGCGTCTATTCGATGGACGGCGACATCGCCCCCATCGCGGCCTTGTGCGACGTGGCCGAGAAGTACGGCGCCTTGACCTATCTCGACGAGGTGCACGCGGTCGGGCTCTACGGCCAGCATGGCGGCGGCGTGTCCGAGCGCGACGGGGTCGCCGGCCGGCTTTCGGTGATCGAGGGCACGCTCGGGAAGGCGTTCGGCACCATGGGCGGCTACATCACCGGCTCGACGGCCCTCATCGACGCGATCCGCAGCCACGCGCCCGGCTTCATCTTCACGACCTCGCTCGCTCCCCATCTCGCGGCGGGGGCGCTCGCGAGCGTGCGCCATCTGCGCGCGTCGAACGCCGAGCGCGTGCGCCATCAGGAGCGTGCCGCGACCTTGAAGCGCCGGCTCGCCGAAGCGGGCTTGCCGGTCATGCCGTCCGAGAGCCACATCGTGCCCATCCTCGTGGGCGACGCGCGCCTGTGCAAGGCGGCGACCGACGAGCTCTTGAGCCGCCACCGCATCTACGTGCAGCCGATCAACTACCCGACCGTGCCGCGCGGCACCGAGCGCTTGAGGCTCACGCCGACGCCGTTCCACGAGGATTCCCACATGGACGCGCTCATCGCGGCCCTCCAGGCGGTGTGGGAGCAACTCGGCCTGAAGCACGCCGCCTAAGTCTCCGGCGCCGCGCGCCGCGCGCCGCGCGCCATCCCTTCCCCGACCGCTTGCCGTTTGATTGCCGCACCCCGCTGGCACCCCCGCGCCCCCGGTAGCGCCTCAGTTTGAAATCCTGGCATGGGTCATGGCCGGACTTGGTCCGGCCATCCACGCCTTAGCGCTGGAAAGACGTGGATCACCGGGACGTGAAGCTTGGCCTCGGGCCGGCCGACGGCCGGTCCCGGGGGCCCGGTGATGACGCGAA
>DATJLQ010000102.1:0-9769 GCA_035509415.1 Alphaproteobacteria bacterium | reverse complement strand
ACCGTCTCGGGGCTCGGCAGCAGCGTCGAGCACGCCCCTTCGAACATGCTCCAGCGCCGCGCCGCCGGCATGTGCACGGCCGGGTCCGGGTCCATGAGGCGCTTGTAGTAGCCGCGCAGGAGATCGTCGCGCTCGGGCGCGGGCAGATACTCCGCGAAGGCGCGCCAGGCCTCGGGAAAGACGTTGCGCATGTCGTAGAGGAACCAGCGGATTTCGCTCGCCCGGCACAAGAAAATGCCGCGCAGCACGAGGGCCGCGCAGCGCTCGGGATGGGCCTCGGCGTAGGCGAGCGCGAGGGTCGAGCCCCAGGAGCCGCCGAACACGATCCAGCGCTCGATGCCGAGCTTGAGGCGAAGCGTCTCGATGTCGCGCACGAGATGCCCGGTCGTGTTGTCGCGCGTCTCGCCGAGCGGGGTCGAGCGGCCCGCGCCGCGCTGATCGTAGACTACGATGCGGTAATGCTGCGGATCGAAGAAGCGCCGGTGCGCCGGCGTCGAGCCGGCTCCGGGGCCGCCATGGACGAAGAGCGCCGGCACGCCGTCCGGATTGCCCGAGACTTCCCAATACATGGAATGCACGGAATCGAGCTCGAGCATGCCGCTCGCATGCGGCAAAATCTCGGGATAAAGCTCTCGCGGCGGCATCGGCGCTCCTTTTCGCGCGACCTCTCGTGAGCCTGGGCGGCGCGCCTGGAGCGGCCGGTGCGGGCCCGAGTTTACGATGGGATGGGGAGGCTGCAAAGTCTGGGGAAGCGTCGGTAGTGACGCAGTTTGAAGCTCCGGCCATGGTCCAAGTTCGCGTCATCACCGGGCCCCCGGGACCGGCCGTCGGCCGGCCCGAGGTCAAGCTTCACGTCCCGGTGATCCAGGTCTTTCCATCGCTAAGGCGTGGATGGCCGGACCAAGTCCGGCCATGACCCATGCCAGGATTTCAATCTGCGGCACTACTGAAGCGTCGGCGCTTATCGAACGTAAAGGCCCGGTCGAACGTAAAGGCCCGTCGAACTTAAAGGCCCGGCCAAACGAAAAGCCCCGGCGCGAGGGCCGGGGCTTTTGAATGACGCGAGGGAGACGCGCTCAGGCCGCCTTGAGGATGTCCTCGAGGCGCTTGATCGCGCGCTTCTCGTCGAGCTTCTCGACGGCCGCGAGCTCGCGCGCGAGCCGGTCGAGGGCGGCCTGATAGATCTGCCGCTCGCTGTAGGACTGGTCGGGCTGGTCCGAGCCGCGATGGAGGTCGCGCACCACCTCGGCGATCGACACCGGATCGCCCGAATTGATCTTGGCCTCGTACTCCTGCGCGCGGCGGCTCCACATGGTGCGCTTCGCGCGGCTGCGGCCCTTCAAGGTCTTGAGCGCCGAATCCATCACCTTGCGCGTCGAGAGGCGGCGCAGGCCCGCGTGGCGCGCCTTCATCACCGGCACGCGCAGCGTCATCTTCTCCTTGTCGAACTGAATGACGAAGAGCTGGAGCGGTGCCCCGCCGATCTCCTGCGCCTCGACGCCCGAAATGCGGCCGACGCCGTGGGTCGGATAGACGACGAAATCGCCCGTGTCGAACCCGTGCTCGCTGGTCATGCTCTTCCTTTGGCTACTGGCTCGACTCATCGATGACTCCACAGAACAGACCGATGTTAAACGCGTACGCCCGTGCGTACGCGATGCGGCTGCTCCCAGTTCCGATTTGGCCGCGCTTGGGTACTAATTGACCCTGTGGACAGAAGCGTCGGCGGATTGCCGTGCGCCCGAAGCCATGCTTATAGCACAAATCTCGCCAAATAGGTAGTACCCGGCGCCGGGGCTCGCGCGCCCGGACAGGGCCGAAACCCTTGGCTCTTATATGAGACTTCGCTTAACAAACGGCAAGGGGCGCGCCTATCCCCCTGAAGGAAAGCGCTTTCCGGCGCCCGAGCCCTGCGTCCGGCTCAGCGCTTGGCGGGCTCGGGGCTGAAATACTTGTCGAATTTGCCGGGCTGGCCCTTGAACGTGTCCGCGTCGCCGGGCGCCGTGCCCTTGCGGGTGATGTTGGGCCAGCTTTCGGCGTATTTGCGGTTGAGCTCGAGCCATTTGGCGAGATCGCCGTCCGTATCGGGCTTGATCGCCTCGGCCGGGCATTCGGGCTCGCACACGCCGCAATCGATGCACTCGTCGGGCTGGATCACGAGCATGTTCTCGCCCTCGTAGAAGCAATCGACCGGGCACACTTCGACGCAGTCCATGTACTTGCACTTGATGCAGGCTTCGGTGACGACGTAGGTCATTGCGATCTCCAGTGTGGCCGGAACCCCCACCGCCGCCCGGCGGTCGCCCCGTTGGGACGCTAAATAAGCCGAAGGGGCGCCTCGGAGCAAGCGCGATTAGGGGCCGGAATCAGGTGCCGGATTCCTCGTCCAGCCGGTCGAGCGCGCGGCGCTCCTTCTTGGTCGGCCGGCCGCTTCCCGGCTCGCGCTCGGCGACCCTTGAGGGTTCGGGGCCGGCCGCGCGCGCCTCGGGCGGGGCCAGGTCCTCGTAAAGCCGGCGCGCCTCGCTCGCGGGACCGCGCCGGGCCGCGAGCGCCGCGACGCGCACGACGCGGATTTCGTCGCCTTGCGGGAAGGTGAGCACGTCGCCGGGCCTGACCGGCTGATGCGCCTTCCGCACCAAAACCCGGTTGAGGCGCAGCTTGCCCGCGACCAGGAGCTCGGCCGCCCGCGCCCGCGTCTTGAAGAAGCGCGCGAACCAAAGCCACTTGTCGAGCCGGAGCGAGGGCGCGCGCGCAAGATCGCCTTCGTCCGCGTCCTCGGGCGGGTCGCGCGCCTCAGCGCTCAAGGTGCAATTCCTTGAGCACCGCGAACGGCGAATCGGCATGGGCTTGCGTCGCGCGCGGGCGATCCTGGCCGCGGCGACGATGCGCGCGCCTCAACGCGAAGCGCTGGCCGCCCTCGCCCTCGATCGCGCGCAAGCCGAACGCGACGAGGAGCGCGGGCAAATCCTGCTTCCGGCAGCCGACGAGCGCCCCCAACGCCGCGTCCGCCGCGAAGGGGCCGGCGCGCCCGCGCCGCTCGAGCTCGAGCGCCAAACGCTCGAGCCGGTCGAGGCGCACGGCAAGCGGGCCGAGGCAACGATAGCCGATCGCCTCGTAATAGCCGGGGGGCGCGCTGCCGGCGAGCGCCACCGACAAGCGCCCGGCCGCAGGCGGCGCGACGAGGTCGATCATGTCGTGATGGATCGCCCAGAGCATGGTCTTGAGCGCGATCGGCGCGGGCTTGAGCAAGGCCGGCAGGTACACGCGGTCCTGGCCGACGCGTACGCCGAGACGTTTCAGGTGCCGGCGCGCGGCCCCATCGAGCGCCTCGAGCTGGGCCGCGACCGCCTCGCGCGGCACGATGCCGAGCCGCTCGACGAGCTGATAGGCGAGCCCGCGCGCAGCCCCCTCGAGCGGCGCGGCTTCGAGGGCGAAGAGCGGCGCCAGCCCCGCGCGGATGCGGCGCGCGACCCGCTCGGCGCCGTGGCGCCGCAGCTCGTCGCGTAGCGGCGCGGGCAGCAGATCGCTCGGGATGGCGCTCACGCGCGGCTTCAAAGGATGCTCGCCCGCCTCGAGGTAGGCGATCGCGGCGCCGCGCCAAAGGAGCTTCGCCCCCGGGCCGATCTCGAACGCGTCGTCGGAATCCTCGACGCAGCGCTTCACGCGCGCCGGAATTTCCGATCGCAGCGCGCGGAGTGCGGCACTCAACAGCGCCTTCGTGTCGTCGCCGGTGCCCGCGTCGGACGCCGTGAAGCGGAAGCCGTCGAGGCGGCCCACGCTCTCGCCCTCGACCAGCACCTCGCCCGCGCGCGTGACCGCGCCCAGGAGCTCGGCGCCGTCGCGCATGCGACGCTGGAGCGTCGCCGCGCGCCGGTCGACGAAGCGTTGGGTCAGGCGCTCGTGGAGCGCGTCGGAGAGCTTGTCCTCGATCGCGCGCGCGCGCTCCTGCCAATGGGCCGCGTCCTCGATCCAGTCGGCGCGGTGGGAGATGAAGGTCCAGGTGCGCACGAAGGCGATGCGCTGCACGAGGGTCTCGATGTCGCCCTCGGGCCGGTCGAGGATCGAGAGCTGGCGCGCGACCCAATCGGCCGGCAGCTTCGCCTCGGGTCCGATGAGATAAAGGTACACGCGCTTCAAGAGCCGCGCATGGGCGTCGCTCATGATCTTGCGGAAGTCGGGAATCTGGCACACGTCCCACAAGAGGCGGATCGCGGCGGGGGCGCGGGCAAGCTCGGCGATCTCGGGATCGCGCGCCAGCGCGTGAAGCGCTTGGAGATCTTCCGCCTCGCGCGCGCGCCTGAGCTCGGGTGCGGGCGGCGACGCCTCGAGGCTCCGGATCAAAAGCTCGAGCGAGCGGAAATCGAGATCGACGTTGCGCCAGTAGACGTGCTTCAGCGCATCGAACCTATGCTCCTCGATCGCCTCGACGAGCTCGGGCTCGAGGGGCGCCAAGTCGCCCGTGACGCCGAAGGTGCCGTCGGTCATGTAGCGTCCAGCGCGCCCGGCGATCTGCGCGAGCTCGGCGGGTGCGAGGCGCCGCGGCGCCCAGCCGTCGAACTTCACCAGGCTCGAGAAGGCGACGTGGCCCACATCCATGTTGAGCCCCATGCCGATGGCGTCGGTCGCGACCAGATAGTCGACCTCGCCCGCCTGGTACATGGCGACCTGGGCATTGCGCGTGCGCGGGCTGAGCGCGCCGAGCACGACCGCGGTGCCGCCGCGTTGGCGCCGCAACTGCTCGGCGAGCGCATAGACCGCCTCGACCGAGAAGGCGACCACCGCCGTGCGCGGCGGAAGGCGCGTGAGCTTCTTCGCCCCCGCATAGGTCAACTTGGAGAAGCGCGGCCGGCTCACGAGCTCGGTGCCGGGGACCAGCCGCCGGATCATCGGGCGCATCGTGTCCGAGCCGAGGAGCATGGTCTCCTCGGTGCCGCGCGCGTGCAGCAGCCGGGCAGTGAAAATATGCCCGCGGTCGGGGTCGGACGCGACCTGGACCTCGTCGATCGCGAGGAACTCGACCGGCCGGTCGAGCGGCATGGCCTCGGCGGTGCAGACCCAATAGGAGGGATGGGCGGGGACGATCTTCTCCTCGCCGGTCACGAGGGCGACCGACTTGGCGCCCTTGAGGCGCACCACGCGGTCGTAGTTCTCGCGCGCCAGAAGCCGCAGCGGGAAGCCGATCATGCCCGTGCGGTGGCCCAGCATGCGCTCGAGCGCCAAATGGGTCTTGCCCGTGTTGGTCGGGCCGAGGACGGCGATGGGCGCCTTCGCTTGGGTCATTTGGCGCCTGCTGGGACGCGGGTCACGGGATCGAGCTTAGCAGGCGGCGGCCGCGGCCTCCAGAACCCCCGGGGCCGTCATGGGAGCCGGATCCCGGCGCCGCCACCTTGCACGCCGGGGCCGCTTGATTATATCTCGCCTGGGCCCCGGGGTGGGGCAAGAGACTGAGCAAGGGACTGGGCAAGGGATAGGGACAACGAGGATTCCATGGCGGAAGAAAAGCTCGAATTCCAAGCCGAGGTTTCGAAGCTGCTCGATATCGTCGCCCACTCGCTCTACAGCGAGCGCGAGGTGTTTCTACGCGAGTTGATCTCGAACGCGTCCGACGCATGCGACCGGCTGCGCTATCTGGCGCTGACCGAGCCGGCGCTGATCGGCGAAGACGGCGCCTTCAAGGTCGCGCTCGAGCCCGACAAGGCCGCGGGCACGCTCACCATCGCCGACAACGGCATCGGCATGAGCCGCACCGAGCTCATCGCCAATCTCGGCACCATCGCGCGCTCGGGCACCGCGGCCTTCGTCGCCGAGGCGGGTGCTGCGGCCCAAGGCGGCAATGGCGCCGCGGCGCCGAGCTTGATCGGCCAGTTCGGCGTCGGCTTCTACGCCGCCTTCATGGTGGCGAGCCGGGTCGACGTGGTCTCGCTGAAGGCGGGGGCGGCCGAGGCGTGGCGCTGGAGCTCGGACGGCAAGGGCAGCTTCACGCTCGTCGAGGCCGAGCTCGCCCAACGCGGCACGCGCGTGACCCTCCATCTCAAGGACGACGCCAAGGAATTCCTCGATCCCGCGCGCCTCACCGCGATCGTGAAGCGCTATTCGGACCACATCGCGATTCCGATCGAGCTCAAGGACGGCGCCAAGGAGACGACCCTCAACCAGGCCTCGGCGCTTTGGACGCGTCCCAAGTCCGAGATCACCGAGCTCCAATACAAGGAATTCTATCGCCACGTCGCGCACAGCTTCGACGATCCGGCGCTCGTCATGCATGCGCGCGTCGAGGGCACCCTCGCCTATTCGGCGCTGCTGTTCGTCCCGGGTGCGCGCCCCTTCGACTTGTTTCATCCGGAGCGCAAAGGACATGTGCGGCTCTACGTGAAGCGCGTCTTCATCACCGACGATTGCCCCGAGCTCCTGCCCGCGTATCTGCGCTTCCTGCGTGGTGCCGTCGACACCGAGGATCTGCCGCTCAATGTGAGCCGCGAGCTGTTGCAGAAGAATCCGCTGCTCGCGCGTATCCGCAGCGGCCTCACCAAGCGCGTGCTCGACGAGCTCGAGCGCAAGGCGAAGGACGATTCCGCCGCGTTCGAGACCATTTGGGCCGAGTTCGGCGCCGTGCTCAAGGAAGGCATCTACGAAGACCCGGAGCAGCGCGCGCGCCTCCTCGAGCTCGCGCGCTTCCGCTCGACCGGATCGGACGGGCTTGTGAGCCTCGCGGACTACGTCGCGCGCATGAAGGAAAGGCAGGACGCGATCTTCACCATCACCGGCGAGGACGTGGAGGCGCTCGCCAAGAGCCCGCAGCTCGAGGGCTTCAAGGCGAAAGGCGTCGAGGTCCTGCTCATGACCGACCCGGTCGACGATTTCTGGCTCTCCGCGGTCGATGCCTACAAGGAGAAGCCGTTCAAGTCCGCGACGCGCGGCGGCGCCGACCTCGCGAAGGTCAAGGGCGATGCCGAGGCGGACAAGGCCAAGGACGGCGAAGGCGCCGACGCGTCCCAGGGAGACGTGAGCGGCCTGGTCGCGTTCCTCAAGCTCGCGCTCAAGGATCAGGTCAAGGACGTGCGCGCGTCCGAGCGCTTGACCGAAAGTCCGGTCTGCCTCGTGGCCGACGAGGGCGACATCGACATGCGCCTCGAGCGTCTCTTGCGCCAGCACAAGCAGATCGCCGCTTCGGCGAAGCGCATCCTCGAGATCAATCCGCGCCACGCGCTGATCAAGGGTCTCGCCGCGCGCGTCGCCGCCAAGGGTGCCTCGGCGGGTGTGGAGGAATATGCGCACCTCCTCCTCGACCAGGCGCGCATCCTCGAGGGCGAGACGCTGCCCGATCCCGCCGCCTTCTCGCGCCGTCTCGCCGAGCTTCTCGCCCAGGGCCTCTCGGTCTGATCCGAAGGGTGCAATTCCTCGTCGGCGCGACACTTCCGCGCGCGCTTGGCGCGGCGACGGGCATGCCATGCCTATGTCTGGAGGCGCTCTGGCTATTGGACAGGCCAAATTCAAAGAGGTTATAATTCAGCGATTTCGATGGCAGCGCAATTCCGGCGCTGCCTCTAACCCTTTGGTTTCCATGGATATAGAACAGGCGCGCACGTTCCTCGAGATCGCCGAGACCGGCACCTTCGTGAAGGCGGCCGAGCGTCTTAACATTACTCAATCGACCGCGAGCATGCGTATCAAGGCGCTCGAGGATTCGCTCGGCCGGCCGCTCTTCGTGCGCTCGAAGGCGGGCGCTCAAATGACAGCGGCTGGGCAGCAGTTCCGGCGCTACGCGACCGCGATCGTGCGCGCCTGGCAGCAGGCGCGCCAGGACGTGGCCCTGCCGCCCGGCTTCCAAGCGGTGCTCGGCATCGGCGGGCAATATTCGCTTTGGGACCGGCTGCTCATCACCTGGCTGCCTTGGCTCCGCAAGGCCTTGCCCGACGTTGCCGTGCGCGCGGAAGTGGGTACGCCCGAGACGCTCACGCGCCAGATGGGCGAGGGGCTGCTCGACATCGCGGTCATGTACGCGCCCACGAGCCGCACCGGCTTCGTGGTCGAGCAGCTTTTCAACGACCGCCTGGTCATGGTCTCGACCGAACGCGACGAGCCGCCCACCATCACCAAGCGCTTCATCTTCGTCGATTGGGGCCCGGCCTTCATGGCGAGCCACGCCCAGGCGTTTCCCGATTTCGCCACACCGGCGGTGACGGTCTCGATCGGCGTGCTCGGCTTGTCCTATCTCCTCGAGAGCGGCGGCACCGGCTATTTCCCGATTCGCGTGGTGCGGCCCCATCTCGAGGCGGGACGTCTGTTCCTGGTGCAGAAGGCGCCCGAATTCCGCCGCCCGGCCTTCGCGGTCTATCCGCAATCCGCGGCCGAGGAGGAATTCTTCAAGGTGGCGCTCGGGGGCTTGCGCGATCTCGCCGCGGCGGAAGCGACGCAATCGGAAGCGTGAGCGTCGGGCGCGGCGCGCGCCCGAACGCGCCTCTTCAATTGAGCTTCATCGAGGCCGCACCCAGGATCGGCCCGTGGCCGTCGCCCGGCTTGTCGTCCGCCTGGATGAGAACCGCGACACCCTGGCTCGTCGTCGCGTCCGGGGCAGGCGCGGTCGCCGATGCCGCCGCCGCTTTGGCCGCCGAGGGATCGAACGGAATCGTGAGCGCCTTGCCGTCATAGCGCCCGATCGCGCGCCATTGGCGCACGACGTTGTAGTCGGTGAGCGTGCGTCCCTCGTTCTCGCCGCGCGCGACCGCGGTCGTGTGCTTGTGGTCGTAGACCGCGAGCCAGACGGTCGCGGGGCCCTTGACGGCGGCGGCGGGGATCGCGACGGAATATTTGTCCTTGGACGATTCCGCGAGGGTCACGGGAATCTTGCGCGCCTTCGCTTCGGCCGCGATCAGCTTGTCGATGCCGGCGCGCTCGGTGCCCGGGAGATCGGCGCGCCCGTCGACGACGATCTCGGGCGTGTAGAGATAGCGCGCATCGAGCGCTGCGGTGTAGCCGCGTTGGCGCGCGACCGACCAGGGCTTCGCGAACGGATCCTTCCAGCCGATATAGTCCCAATAGCCGACATGGAACGCGAGGGCGACGATGCCCGGCTTCTCGGCAAGCTCACCCAGGAAAGCGTCGGCCGGCGGGCAGCTCGAGCAGCCCTGGGACGTGAAGAGCTCGACCACGACCGGCGCCTCGGCGCGCGCGGGGGAGGCGAGCGACGCCAGCGTCGCGGCGAGCGCCGCCACGGCGAGGGTCGGGCCCAAGGCCGGCCGAGAGGACTTGCCGGGTCGAGAGGACTTGCCGGGTCGAGAGGGTTTATCGGGTCGCGAGGCCATGGGGGGAATCTAGGCGCGGGCGTGGCGCGGTCCCAGTCAAAATCCGCCCCACCCCATCAAGAATCGGTGAGATGGGCGTGTGGCTTGGGGCGCATGGCTGGATTGCGCGACGCGGCCGGGCCGGGCGAGCCGAAACTGGCGTCAATAGAGCGGCTCGATCAACCGAGGAGTGCGAGCGCGGTCGCGGCGATGCCTTCGAGGGATGCGCGCTCGGCGCCCAGCTTCGAGCGCACGCGCAGCCCGTCGACCAGGGCCGCGAGGAGGCGGGCGAGCGCATGGGGATCGTGTCCGGGCGCTGCCTCGCCATCGTCGATCGCGCGCGCGAGGAGCGCTGCGAGGGCCGCCTCGATCTTGGCCGCCTGGGCGCTGAGCCGCGTTGCCACCTCGGGGTCGCGCGCGCCGAGCTCGCAGGCGGCGTTGACCGCGAGGCAGCCGCGCCGCTGCGGGTCGCCCGCGGCGAAGGCGGC
>DATJLQ010000101.1:0-23872 GCA_035509415.1 Alphaproteobacteria bacterium | reverse complement strand
ACCTCGCCCTTGCGGTAGAGCCAGGCGAGCGTGGCCCCGTCGGCGAGCGAGATGTCGAGGCGCACCACGTCGCGCCCGCCCGAAAGCGCCTCGTCGACCACGTCGAGGAGGGCGTCGCACCCCTCGCCCGTGAGGGCCGAGACCGGCACTTGGGGCGTGTTGCTGCGCGCGGCGATGGCGGCAAGTGCGGCGCGCGCCTCGGGCTCGAGCCGGTCGATCTTGTTGAGGGCCTCGATCAGCCCCTCCTCCACCTCGACGCCGAGGCCGAGCTCGTGCAGCACCGCATGCACGTCGCGCCGCTGCGCCTCGCTCTCCGGGTGCGAGACGTCGCGCACATGGACGATCGCGTCGGCCTCGAGCACTTCCTCGAGGGTCGCGCGGAACGCGGCCACGAGCTGGGTCGGGAGATCGGAGATGAAGCCCACCGTGTCCGAGAGGATCGCGGACCGGCCCGAGGGAAGCTTCAACGCGCGCATGGTGGGATCGAGGGTCGCGAACAGCATGTCCTCGGCGCGCACCTCGGCGCGCGCGAGGCGGTTGAAGAGCGTCGATTTCCCGGCGTTGGTATAGCCCACGAGGGCCACGGTCGGGTACGGCACGCGCCGGCGCGACGCGCGATGGAGGGCGCGCGTGCGTGAAACCCCCTCGAGCTCGCGCTTCAATTTGACCATGCGCCCGTCGATCAGGCGCCGGTCGATCTCGATCTGGCTTTCGCCCGGGCCGCCCAGGAAGCCGAAGCCGCCGCGTTGGCGCTCGAGATGGGTCCAGCTGCGCACGAGGCGGCTGCGTTGGTAATCGAGATGGGCGAGCTCGACCTGGAGCCGCCCCTCGCGCGTACGCGCTCGCGCGCCGAAAATCTCAAGGATGAGCGCCGTGCGGTCGATGACCTTGGAGCGCCAGGCCTTCTCGAGATTGCGTTGCTGGACGGGCGAGAGTGCCCCGTCGATCACGACGATGCCGACCTCGAGGGCGGCGACGAGCTGTTTCAGGCGCTCGACCGTGCCGGTGCCAAAGAGGGTCGCGGGCCGCCTCTCGGCGAGGCGCACGACCTCGCCATGGGCGATCTCGAGCTGGATCGCGCGCGCGAGGCCCGTCGCCTCCTCGAGGCGCGCGTCGGGGTCGCGCGCGCCGCTCTGGGCACCCTTCGCCGCGGGATGGATGACGAGGGCGCGGCCGGTCGAGCCCGCCGGAACCTTGGGCGGGATTTCGGGCGCGCCCGGATGCACCCCGGCGTGGGCCGCACCGCGTCGCCGGGAGCTCGTCTCGTGCGCTTCAGCCACTAGGCCTAGGCCTCGACGGTTTCCTTATCCTGCTCGAACAACGCGATCGGGCCGGTCGGCATCACGGTCGAGATCGCGTGCTTGTACACGAGCTGCGAATGATGGTCGCGGCGCAGCAGGACCGAGAAGTTGTCGAACCAGGTGACGATCCCCTGCAGCTTCACGCCGTTGACCAGGAAAATCGTGACCGGTGCCTTGTTCTTCCGAATGTGGTTCAGGAACACATCCTGCAAGTTTTGGGTCTTTTCGGAGGACATGGTAGATCCCCTTCTCTTCTTGATGGTGACGTCTTGATGGTGACGAGTCTTCTACGCTTGACGCCCGCCGACTCGACGGCCTTCACGGGCGCCCTTGGGTTTAATATGGGCCCTCAAAGGCGCCGGACAAGGGCCAGAAGCTCAAGGCGATCCGCGACCTCCAAGTCCGGGGGCGACAAGGTGAAATCGTCGATCCCGGCCCCTTGGCCCTGGACCAGGACGGCCCGGCAGCCGGCCGCCCGGGCGCATTGCATGTCGAGGGCCGTATCGCCGACGAACCAGACATTCGGACCCGGCTCGATGCCGCTCTCCGAGAGGGCGAGCGCCACCGGCGCGGGGTCGGGCTTGTCGCGCACGGCGTCCCCTGCCCCGACCAGGCGCCCGAAATAGCCCGACCAGCCCAAATGGGCCGCCTCGCGCCGCAGTAGCGCTCCGGTCTTGTTGCTGACGACCCCGAGATAGAGCCCCTCTTCCGCGAGCCCGGCGAGGAGCGCGTCAGCGCCCGGCAACGCCGCGACCGTCTCGAGATGGCGCGCGTGGATCGTGTCGTAGAAGATCTGGCGCGCCTCGGCCCAGCGGTCGCCGAAAAGCGCGGGGAACGAATCGCGCAAGGACGCGCGCACGCGAACGCGCACCTCGTCCTTGCTCCAGGGCGCGTAGCCCATGGCGGCGAGGGTCGTGTTGATGGCGGCCTCGATGCTCGCCCAATTGTCGACGAGCGTGCTGTCCCAATCGAACAGAAGCGCCTGCGGGCGCGCGAGGGCGGCGGGAGAGCTCACCCGAGTGCTATCGAACGCGGCGGTCTATTAGTTATTAAACTATACATTAGCTCGACAATAATTATTCACCTATCAATTAGGATGCTTATTGATCGCTCGCCCCGGCGCCGGCGGCGTGGGCGCGGTAGGCCTCGCGCAGGCGGCGCGCGAAGGGTCCCGCCTTGCCGCCGCCGATTTTCACGCCATCGATCTCGGTCACGGGCATGACGAACGAGGTCGTGCTCGTGATCATCGCCTCGCGCGCGCGTTTCGCCTCGGCGACCGAGAAGGGCCGCTCCTCGAAGCCGAGCTTGGCCCGGCGCGCGAGCTCGATCACCGAAAGGCGCGTAATGCCGTTGAGGATCGCCGAGGTCGCCTGGCGCGTCACCACCTTGCCGTCCTCGGTCACGATCCAGGCGTTGGACGAGGTCCCCTCGGTCACGAAGCCTTGCGCATCGACTTGCCAGGCCTCGTAGGCACCCGCCTCGCGCGCGCGCTGCTTCCCGAGCACCGCCGCCGTAAGCCCCACGACCTTGATGTCGCAACGCTGCCAGCGGATGTCGGGGATGGTGATCACGCGCACGCCGCGCGCGACCGCGTCCTCGGGCGGGGCCCGCATGTGCTTCGCGGTCACCACCAAGGCGCTCGGAACGCCCTTGGGGAACGCGAAATCGCGCGGTGCCACGCCGCGCGTGACCTGGAGATAGATGCAGCCTTCCTTGAGCCGGTTGCGCCGGATCACCTCGCGCAACACCGTCTTGAGCGCTGTCTCCGCCATCGGCGCCGCGAGGCGCAGCTCGCCGAGGGAGCGCTTCAAGCGCACGAAGTGCGGCCCCTCGTCGACCAGCCGCCCGCGCGCGACGCCGATCACCTCGTAGACGCCGTCGGCGAACTGGTAGCCCCGATCCTCGACATGGACCGCGGCGTCCCGATGGGGCACGTAGGCCCCGTTGACGTAGGCTATTCTGGACATGGATTCCTGCGGCTAGGTGGGGCCTCGACTGCCCCCTCCCCTTGCGGGCGAGCGCAGCGAGCGGATGAGGGGTGAATTCTCGACGGCAAAGGGAATGCCCCTCACCCTCCCATCCTTACTGGATGGGCCCCTCCCTCTCCCACGAGGGGCGAGGGAGCATCGTCGTTATGCATCGTAGGCCTGGCTCTTGTCGCTGGTATGGACGCCGAGCGATTTGAGCTTGCGGTGGAGGGCCGAGCGCTCCATGCCGATGAAGGTCGCGGTGCGCGAGATGTTGCCGCCGAAGCGCGTCATCTGCGCCAGAAGATACTGCCGCTCGAACAGCTCGCGCGCCTCGCGGAGCGGCAGGCCCATGATCTCGCCCGCCTTCTCCCAACGCAGCACGGGAGGTGCGATCGCCCCGATCTCGGGCGGCAGCATGTCGGCGCGGATCGGCTCGACGCTCTCGCCCGGCGCCATGATCAGGAGCCACTCGATCACGTTGCGCAGCTGGCGCACGCTGCCGGGCCAATCGTAGGCCTGGAGTGCGGCCATCGCGTCCTCGCCGATCTGGCGCTCGGCCATGCCGGAGGTGGACGCGTAGCGCTGCATGAAGGTGCGCGCGAGGAGCGGGATGTCCTCGCGCCGCTCGCGCAACGCCGGCACGCGCAGCGGCACGACGTTGAGCCGGTAGAACAGATCCTCGCGGAAGCGCCCGGCCGCGATCTCCTCCGGGAGCTCGCGATTGGTCGCCGCGACCACGCGCACGTCGACCTTGACGCGGGTCGAGCCGCCGACGCGCTCGAAGGTCTGGTCCTGCAACGCGCGTACGATCTTGCCCTGGGTCTCGACCGGCATGTCGGCGACCTCGTCGAGCAGCAGCGTGCCGTTATGGGCCTGCTCGAGGGTGCCGACCTTGGCCGCCCCCGCGCGCCCGGCCGCCTCCTGGCCGAACAGCTCGACCTCGAGATTTTCGGGCCGCATGGTGGCGCAGTTGAGCACCACGAACGGACCCTCGGCGCGGCGCGAGCGCGCGTGGATGAGCCGCGCCACCACTTCCTTGCCCGAGCCCGCGGGGCCGACCACGAGCACGCGGCTCCCGGTCGGCGCCACCTTCTCGATCGACTGGCGCAACTGGTTCACCACCAGCGAGCGGCCCACGAGCTCGACCTCGCCGCCCGCGCGCACCTTGAGCTCCTCGTTCTCGCGCTTGAGCCGCGCCGCCTCGATCGCGCGCTCGGCCATCAGGATCAGCCGGTCGGTCTTGAACGGCTTCTCGATGAAGTCGTAGGCGCCGCGCTTGATGGCGCTCACCGCGGTCTCGATGTTGCCATGGCCCGAGATCATCACCACGGGCACGTTGGGATGGTTCTCGCGGATCACGTCCAACAGCGCCATGCCGTCGAGCTCGCTGCCCTGGAGCCAGATGTCGAGCACGACGAGGCTCGGCCGGCGCGCGCGGATCGCCGCCAGCGCCTCGGCGCTGTTGACCGCCTCGCGCGTCTCGTAGCCCTCGTCGCGCAGAATGTCCGCGATGAGGAGCCGGATGTCGGATTCGTCGTCGACGATCAGGATGTCATGCGCCATGGGCGACGGTAGGCTCCAAGGGTTGAACGTCGCCGGCCGGGCCGGCGTCGGCGCTCTCGTCGGGCTCGTCGCGCGCGCCGGGCCCCTCCTGCGGCGCGAAGATCAGCCGCACGCGGGCGCCCCCGCCCTCGCGGTCCTCGAGCGTGAGCTCGCCGTGGTGATCTTCCATGATTTTCTTGACGATGGCCAGCCCCAGTCCGGTGCCCTTCTCGCGCGTCGTGACGTAAGGCTCGGTGAGCCGGTCGCGATTCTCGGCCGGAAGCCCGGTGCCGTTGTCCTCGACCTCGACGGTAACCTGGCCGTCATTTTCCGCGACACGCAGGGCGATGCGGCCCTTGACGCGCGCGCGCGGCGCCGCCGCGGCGTTGAGCGTCTGGATCGATTCCGCCGCGTTCTTGAGGAGATTGGTCAAGACCTGGCCGATCTGGCGCGCGTCGCAACGCACGCGCACGGGCTGGTCCGGAAGATCGAGGGCGTAGTCGATTCCGGGCTGCCCCTGGCGCTGGAGGAAGACCGCCTGGCGGCACAGCTCGGCGAGATCCTCCTCCTTCATCACCGGCGCGGGCATGCGCGCGAAGGCTGAGAACTCGTCGACCATGCGGCCGATGTCGCCGACCTGGCGCACGATCGTGTCGGTGCAGCTCACGAAGGTCTCGCGGTCGGAGGTGATCTCCTTCAGGTATTTGCGCTTCAGGCGCTCGGCCGAAAGCTGGATCGGGGTGAGCGGGTTCTTGATCTCGTGCGCGATACGGCGCGCGACGTCGCCCCAGGCGGCGCTGCGCTGCGCGGTGAGCAATTCCGAAATATCGTCGAAGGTAACGACGAAGCCGCGGATCTCGCGGCTCACGCGCTCGGCCGCGATGCGCACCAGGAGCGTGCGCGTGCGCCGGCGGCGCACGATGCGCAACTCGGATTCCAAGAGCCGCGCCGGGCGCCGGCGCGCCTCGCGCAGGAGGTCCGCCATCTCGGGCACCACGATCTCGAGGGGCTTGCCGATTTCGCTTTCGAGATCGACCGAGAGAAGATCGCTCGCCGAGCGGTTCGGGAAGTTGATGTGGCCGCGCGCGTCGAGGCCGATGACGCCGGCCGAGACGCCCGCCAGCACCGCCTCGGTGAAGCGGCGCCGTCCGTCGAGCTGCCGGTTGGCTTCGATGAGCTCGCGGCGCTGCTCCTCGAGCTGGCCGGTCATGCGGTTGAAGGCGCG
This sequence comes from Alphaproteobacteria bacterium, assembly GCA_035509415.1. Lineage (GTDB taxonomy): Bacteria > Pseudomonadota > Alphaproteobacteria > JACZXZ01 > JACZXZ01 > DATJLQ01. The sequence continues at coordinate 17,834 of DATJLQ010000101.1, read as the reverse complement.
GCTCAAGGAGCCGATCTCGTCGGCCTTGGCGTCGCTTTCGGGGACGCGCACCGCGAGGTCGCCGCCGCGCACGCGCTCGGCCGCCGCGATCAAATGCGAGATCGGCTTGACCAGCTGGGTCGCGAACTGGAGCCCGACGCCGACCGAGGCGAGCAGCAGCAAAAGCGCCACCACGACGAAGATGAGCGCGAAGGTGATCTCGATTTCGGAGCGCGCCCCCTCGAGGCGCCGGTACTCGGCGAGCGCTCCCTGCGCGCGCTCGACGTGCTGGAGCACGGTCGGGTCGACGAAGCGGCCGACGAAGAGATAGAGCGTCGGCATGATCACGCCGATGGGCGGGTCGATGCGCATGAGGGCGCGCACGCGGTCGTCCGCCTGGCTCCGCAGCAGCGCCACCTGCCCCGCGCGCGCCTTGTCGATCGCGGCGTTGGGAATCGGCTCGCGCTCCATGGCGAAGCTCAGCTCGGTGCGCGCGAGCACGTGGAACGAATCGTCGAACACCACCGCCTCGGGCAGGCCGAGCTGGTTGGCGTCGTCGTTGAGGCGGCGCGAGAACTCGGCCGCGTCGGCGCGGTCGCCGCTCGCGAGCAGCGGAATGTCGCGCTGGATGCGCTGGCTGAGTGCCAGCGCGTCGCTCTGGATGTCGTGCACGTTCTCGTCGAGATAGGCGTTGGCGACCGCGACCGATTCGCCGATCGCGGTGCGCACCTTTTCGCTGAACCAGGATTCGAGGCCGAGATTGAAGAACACGCCCGAGAAGATCGCGACGATGATGGTCGGCGTCACCGCGACCACGCTGAAGAGGGCCACGAGGCGCACATGGAGGCGCGAGCCCGCGGAGCCGCGCCGGCGTTCCATCCACACCTGGACGATGCGGCGCGCCACCACCGCCGCGAGCCCCAGCAGCAGCACCAGGTCGATGTAGAGCAGGATCAGGACGACGTTGGGGTCGATCTGGAACGGCAGCGCCTGGGTGAGGGCCGCATAGGTCGCAACGCCCGCGAGTGCCGCGCAACCGGCGAGCGCCACGGCGAACTTGCCGCCGAGGCCGCTCTTGCCTGCCCGGTCGAGCCACTGTCGGAAGGGGGTCGTTGGCCTTTGCTCGGTTTGCTCGGCCGTCATGCTGCCCGGTTCACCCGGCAGACCCGCGCGGTGCGGGGCGCCGCTCCCAGTCTCGGGGAGCGCTATTTTACGCCGCGCAGGACCTGAATGTCCAACTCGCGGATTTTCTTGCGCAAAGTGTTGCGGTTGAGGCCGAGGAGCGAGGCGGCCTTGATCTGGTTGCCGCGCGTCGCCGCGAGCGTGAGCGAGAGGAGCGGCCGCTCGATCTCGCGCAGGACCCGGTCGTAGAGGCCGGTCGCGGGAAGCCCATCCTTGTGGGCGGAGAAATAGTCCTTGAGATGGCGCTCGACCGAGGAGCCGAGGCTGTCGTCGACCGGCGCTTCCGAGCCCGCGGCCGGCTGGCTCACATCCGCGAGCTCGGCCTCGATCACGTCGAGGCCGATGATCTCGTGGGTGTAGAGTGCCGCCAGGCGCTGGATCAGGTTCTCGAGCTCGCGCACGTTGCCGGGCCAGCGATATTGCTTTAGCCGGTCCATCGCCGGCTGGTCGATGGTCTTGGCGGGGAGCCCTTGGCTCGCGGCGCGATTGAGGAAATGGCGCACGAGGGCCGGAATATCCTCGGTGCGCTCGCGCAAGGGCGGGAGGCGCATGGGCACCACGTTCAAGCGATAGAACAGATCCTCGCGGAACAGGCCCTGGCGGATATATTGGCGCAGGTCGCGGTGGGTCGCGGCGATGATGCGCACGTCGGCACGGATCGGCGTGCGCCCGCCGACCGTCGTGTACTCGCCCTCCTGCAACACGCGCAGGAGACGCGTCTGCGCCTCGAGCGGCATGTCGCCGATCTCGTCGAGGAAGAGCGTGCCGCCGTGGGCCTGCTCGAAGCGTCCGGCATAACGCGCGGCCGCACCCGTGAAGGCGCCCTTCTCGTGGCCGAACAGCTCGCTCTCGATCAGCTCGCGCGGGATCGCCGCCATGTTGATCGCGACGAAGGGTCCGGTGCGGCGCTTGCCGTAATCGTGGAGCGCGCGCGCGACCAGCTCCTTGCCCGTGCCCGACTCGCCGGTGATCATGACCGTCAAGTCGGTGCCCATGAGGCGCGCGAGCACGCGGTAGATTTCCTGCATCGCGGCCGAGCGGCCGATGAGTGGGAGCTGCTCCTCGCCCTCGAGCTGGGCGGGCGGCTCGCCCGAATCGGGCCGCGCGGTGAGCGCGCGCTCGACCACGCCCACGAGCTCGCGCAAATCGAACGGCTTCGGGAGGTATTCGAACGCACCCCGCTCGGTCGCCTTGACCGCGGTCAGAAGATTGTTCTGGGCGCTCATGACGATGATACGCAGGTCGGGCCGCACCTTCTTGATGCGCGGGATCAGGTCGAGCCCGTTCTCGTCCGGCATCAGCACGTCGGTGATGATGAGATCGCCCTCGCCGTCCTGGACCCAGCGCCAGAGCGTCGCCGCGTTCCCCGTGGTGCGCACCGCGTAGCCCGAGCGCCCGAGCGCCTGGTTGAGCACGGTGCGGATCGCGCGGTCGTCGTCCGCGACCAGAATGGTCTCGCCGCTCATGCGCGCACCCCCGGTGCCGTCTCGCGCGCGGCATCGGCCTCGCGCTCGCGATGGATCGAAAGCATCACCTTGAACACGGTGCGATGCGGCTCGCTGTCGAACTCGATGACGCCGCCATGGTCGCCGACGATCTTCGCGACCAGCGCCAAGCCGAGGCCGCTGCCGTTGATCTTGGTGGTGACGAAGGGATCGAACAGATGGGCGCGCAGATCTTCCGGAATCCCGGTGCCGTTGTCCTGCACGCTGACCACGAGCGGGAGCTGCGTGCGGCTCTCGCTCCCCGGTACCGCGAGCCGGATGCCCTGCTTGTAGGAGGTCGCGAGCGTGATCTCGCCGCCCCCCTCGGGCACCGCCTCGGCCGCATTCTTGACCAGGTTCAGGAACAGCTGGACCAGAAGGTCGCGGTTGCCGTGCACCGGCGGCAGCGACGGGTCGTAGGTCTCGATGAAGCGCACATGCTTCGCGAAGCCGTTCTGCGCCACCTTGCGCACATGCTCGAGCACGGAATGGATGTTGACCGGCCCGCGCTCGATGGGCCGGCCGTCGGAGAACACCTCCATGCGGTCGACCAGCGCGCAGATGCGGTCCGCCTCGTCGCAGATGAGGCGCGTGAGCTCGCGATCCTCGGGCGGGGCCGACTGCTCGAGGAGCTGCGCCGCGCCCCGGATGCCGGAGAGCGGATTCTTGACCTCGTGCGCCAAGAGCGCCGCCATCGCGGTCACCGAGCGCGCGGCGTTGCGGTGGGTGAGCTGGTGGTCGATCTTGCGCGCGATCGACTGCTCGTGAAGCGAGATCACGATCGCGTCCGGCTGCTCCGCGGTCTGGGCCACCTGGGCGGTCACGAAATGCTCGCCGATGCGCGGCGTCTGGAGCGTGATGCCGTATTCGGACATGCTGCCCGCCCCCGCCTTCACCTGCTCGATGAGGGCGAAGAGGGGCGAATCGGCCGGCAGGAGCTCGGTGAGCGAGCGGCCGAGAAGCCACGCCGCACTCGCATCGAAGAACTGCTCGGCGGCAATGTTGGCGAAGCGCACGTCGCCCGCCGGGCCGATCACCAGCAGCACGTCGGGCAGCGCGTTGAGCACATTGGCCGCATCGAAGGAAAAACTCGGCGCCAGTGCCGTCTGGCTCGCGCGTTTCATCCCACTCTCCCTGGGAATCCCGTGCAACACGCCGTTCGGGCCGAAAAATCGAACAAACTCAATCCCGTGCTCATGATTAAAATTTAGCCAGTCTGATTTCATGGCTAGTTCTTAGGCATATTGGCCTGGAAAGATTCATAACGCAAGTGCGAAATGAATTTTCGGCAAGGGCGGAAATCAAGCGTTTCCGGGCTTACGGGTGACCGCCCAACAATACATCCGTCACGAATTTGACCCCGAGATACGCGAGGGTGAGCAGAAGATAGGCGACCAGCACCCACCGCGCCCCGCGCCGCCCGCCCACGCCGCTCCGCGCCTGGACGATCAAAAGCGCGCCGATCACGAGGAAGGCGAGGATCGAGAAGAGGGTCTTATGGTCGAGCACCAGGACCTGGCCGGAGACGAAATATTCGACCGTCATGCCCGTGAGGAGGCCGAGGCCGAGCACGATCTCGGACGCCGCCAGGAGCCGGGTCTGGAGCTGCTCGCAGGCGGAAACCGCGGGCAGAATTTGGTTCAAGGTGCCGCGCCGCTTCGATTTGAGCGCGCGCTCCTGGATCAAAACGGCGCTCCCCGCGACCGCGGCGATGGTCAGGAGCCCGTAGGTCACGACCGAAATCGCGATATGGAGATCGAGCCACGCGGCGGGTGCCGGCACCATCGGCTGGCCCGGCGCCTGCTGCCACACGACCGCGACCAATCCGAGGAGGAAGAGATAAGGCAGGAGAAGTGCCGTGAGCCGCCAGGCCTCGCGCGTCGCCAGGGCGAGGAGGAAAAAGAGCGCCAGGCTGGTCGCGATCGAGATCCACACGGCGCCCGAGAGGCTCGTGTGCCAAGCGGGCTCGAGGGCGACATAGGCGCGTACGACGGGCCCCGCGAGGGCGACCCCGAGCAGGAGCCAGAAGACCCCGTCGCGCCGCGCATTGGCGCGCGCACTCGCGAGCGCCGCCGGCACGAGGGACGCGAGGGTGGCGAGACTGAGCACAAGGCTGGACGGAAAAATCGGCCCCATGCGCCCTTATACCATTGTTCCGCGGGGGACGAGACCGTGGATGGCCTGTCAGAACCCACCCTCGCGAGTGCGTTAGGCCCCGGCTTTCCTGGGCATGCGCTCCCCAGGCGCTCGACGCCATGCCTTCACGACGGGCTTGGCAACCAAGCGGCCGGCCGATAGGGTTCCGGCCGCGCAACGAGACGGGCACCGATGATGGAGAGCTGCATCGCGCTGGTGGTGGCGGGCGGGCGCGGCACACGCTTCGGCGGCGATCTGCCGAAGCAGTACCGCCTTCTCGGCGGCCAACCGCTCCTGCGTTATTCGGTCGAGGCGTTCCGGCGCCATCCGCGCGTCTCGAACGTGCGCGTGGTGATCCATCCCGACGACCGCGAGCGCTACGACGCGGCGGTCGAGGGGCTCGATCTGCTCGAGCCGTGCCATGGGGGTGCCGCGCGCCAGGATTCGGCGCGCCTCGGGCTCGAGAGCCTCACGGCCCTCGCACCCGAGCGCGTGCTCATCCACGACGCGGCGCGCCCCTTCATCGACCCGACCACGATTGCCAACGTGATTGCAGCGCTCGACGCAGCACCGGGCGCCATCGCGGCCGTGCCCGTGACCGACACGCTGAAGCGCGGGCGCGCGGGACGCATCGAGGCGACCCTCGAGCGCGAAGGTTTATGGCGCGCGCAAACGCCCCAAGGGTTCCGCTACCACGAAATCCTCGCGGCCCATCGGACGCTCGCGGGCGAGGCGCTGACCGACGACGCGGCGGTCGCCGAGCGTGCCGGCCTCGCGGTCGCCCTCGTCGCCGCGACCGAGACCAATCTCAAGGTCACGACCGAGGAGGATTTGCGCCGCGCCGAGCGCTTGCTCGCCGAGCGGCTCGAGCAACGCGTCGGCACCGGCTTCGACGTGCATCATTTCGGGCCAGGCGACAAAATCATGTTATGCGGCGTCGCGATCCCGCACAGCCAGGGTCTCGTGAGCCATTCGGACGCGGATGTCGGCCTCCATGCGCTGACCGACGCGCTCCTGGGTGCGATCGGCGACGGCGACATCGGCTCGCACTTTCCGCCCTCGGACGCGCGTTGGAAGGGGGCGTCGTCGGAGACCTTCCTGCGTCACGCCGCCGGGCGCGTCGCGGCGCGCGGCGGCAGCATCGTCAATGTCGACGTGACCGTGATCTGCGAGCGGCCCAAGATCGGCCCGCACCGCGCGGCCCTCGTCGCCAAACTCGCGCGTATCCTCGAGATCGACGCCGCGCGCGTGAGCGTCAAGGCCACCACGACCGACGGGCTCGGCTTCACCGGCCGCGGCGAGGGCATGGCGGCGCAAGCGGTCGCGACCGTGCGCGTGCCGGCGGGATTCCCATGACGAGCGCCCGCCCCGCCCTTCCGCTTTGGCACCCGGCGACGCTGATCGCGACCTGGTTCGGCGCGGGACTTTTGCCCAAGGCGCCCGGCACCTGGGGCTCGCTCGCGGCCCTGCCGTTTGCATGGCTCATCATGGATTGGGGCGGATCGTCCGCTTTGCTGCTCGCGGCCCTCTTCGTGTTCGGCCTCGGCTGGCTCGCGACCAGGCATTATCTCAAATCGAGCGAGCTCCACGATCCGCCCGAAGTCGTGGTCGACGAGGTTTCGGGCCAATGGCTCACGCTGCTCGTGGCGAACCCCCTCGTCTGGTGGCACTGGCCGCTCGGCTTCGCGCTCTTCCGCCTGTTCGACATCGTCAAGGTCTGGCCCGCGAGCGAGCTCAACCGGCGCGAGGACGCGCTCGGCGTCATGGCGGACGACACGGCGGCCGCGTTCTACGCGGTGGTCGCCTTGGCGCTCGCGATCTTCGCGTTCCAATTCCTCCGGGGCGGCCATGGATCTTGACGAGCTCGCCACCGAGGCCGCGCGCGTGCTCGAGGCGTGCCGCAAGCGCGCGCTCATGGTGGCGACGGCCGAATCCTGCACGGGCGGCCTCGTCGCGGCTGCGCTCACGGAAATCGCCGGCAGCTCCGACGTGGTCGAGCGCGGCTTCGTCACCTATTCGAACGACGCGAAGACCGGGATGCTCGGCGTGCCCGAAACGCTGATCGCATCCCATGGCGCCGTGAGCGAGGAGGTCGCGCGCGCCATGGCCGAGGGTGCGCTTGCCCATGCGCCGGCCGCGGCGTTGAGCGTCGCGATCACCGGCATCGCGGGGCCCGGCGGCGGGAGCGCGGAGAAGCCCGTGGGCCTAGTCTATCTCGCGTCGGCGCGGCGCGGCGCGAAGACCGAGGTCGAGCGCCACGTCTTCAAGGGCGACCGGCGCGCGATCCGCTTCGCCTCGGCCTCGCGCGCGCTCGAGATGCTGCTCGAGCGGGCGACGGGTGCGACGGGCTAAACCACGTTCCGATCGCGCCGAACCTCACCCCCCACCCCACCCTCCCCCTCAAGGGGGGAGGGGGATTACGTTGCGGCGCTCTCGATATCCCTCCCTCCTTGAGGGGGAGGGATGCGTAGGGTTGGCGAGGCGTAAGCCGAGCCTTACCCGAAGCTGGGTGGGGGGTAGTCTCTCAACCGGACCGATCGCCCTACCCGTAAAGCTGCTTCGCGCGGTCCTCGAACGCCTGGACCATGCGCCGCACGGCCTCGTTGAACAGCACCTCCATCGCCACTTGGAGGAAGCGCGAGCGGAACTCGAAATCGACGAAGAAATCGAGCAGGCATTTCCCGTCCGGCTGGGGCGTGAAGGTCCAGTGGTTGTTGAGGTACTTGAACGGCCCCTCGGTGTAGGTCACGTCGATGCGGTCGGGCGCCTTGAGCACGACCTTCGACGTGAAGCGCTCGCGAATCATCTTCCAGCCGATCACGAGATCGGCATAGATCGTGTCGCCCTCGCGCCGCCTGATGCGCGCGGCGCGGCACCAGGGGAGGAACTCCGGATACCGCTCGATGTCGGCGACGAGGCCGAACAGCTGGTCCGCGCGATAAGGAAGGACGCGCTTCTCGGCGTGGGTCGGCATCGCGGGATCAGGTCGCGGCGGCAGGTTCGGCGGAATCGACCCGGGCCGCGCGCGCGGCGCGCAGGCGCTCGAAATCCTCGCCCGCATGGTAGGAGGAGCGCGTGAGCGGCGAGGCCGAGACCTTGAGGAAGCCCTTGGCGGTGGCGCGCGCGGCAAGATCGCGGAACTCGTCGGGCGCGAGGTAGCGCGCGACCGCGGCGTGCTTCGGCGTCGGCTGGAGATATTGCCCGACGGTGAGGAAATCGACGTCCGCCGCGCGCAGATCGTCCATCACCTGCCCCACCTCGTCGAGGCTCTCGCCCAAGCCCACCATGAGCCCGGACTTGGTGAACATCGTGGGGTCGAGTTCCTTCACGCGCTGGAGCAAGCGCAGCGACGCGAAATAACGCGCCCCCGGACGCACGCCCGGATAAAGCCGCGGCACGGTCTCGAGATTGTGGTTGTAGACGTCGGGCTTGGCCATGACCAATGTCTCGACCGCACCCGTCTTGCGCAGAAAATCGGGCGTCAGCACCTCGATCGTGGTCGCGGGCGCCGCGGCGCGGATCGCGCGGATGGTGGCTGCGAAATGCGCGGCCCCGCCGTCCGCGAGATCGTCCCGGTCGACCGAGGTCACGACGATGTGGGACAGGCCGAGCCGTGCCACCGCCTCCGCCACATGGGCGGGCTCGTGGGGATCGAGCCTGTCGGGGAGACCAGTCGCGACGTTGCAGAAGGCGCAGGCGCGCGTGCACACCGCACCCAGGATCATCACCGTCGCGTGCTTCTTCGCCCAGCATTCGCCGATGTTGGGGCAGGCCGCCTCCTCGCACACGGTGTTGAGGCTCAAGGCACGCATGAGCGCGCGCGTCTCGTGGTAGGTGGCGCTCACCGGCGCCTTCACGCGAATCCAGTCCGGCCGCGGCGGCGAGAGATTGTCGGGCCGCTTGGCCTTCTCCGGGTGACGCGGACGCTGTTGACTAGATTGCATGGTCATATCCGCCGAACAATCCAGAGCCTATCGGCCCGTAGCCGAATGTCTTGCTAAATGTTTCAAATGTGGCGGCAAAATCGTGGTCTCGTCGATCACGGCTTCTGCCAACTGCGCCTCGGTCAAATTTATCGCGTCGGTGAGATCGGCACCGACAAGAATCGTTCCCTTCAAAATCGTGTCTTGGAAATTTGCACCACACAATATCGCACCAGTCAAATCTGCCCCCGAAAAATTAGCGCGCGTCAGGTTCGCGCTAGAAAGATTTGCGCTGCGAACTTTCGCACCGGACAGATTTAGCACAAAGCCCTCAATATTCGACATGATCGGCGCCCCTATTGCCTGAGCTCTCTACGCAAGAACGAAATAATTTCCCGAATATCAACGGGCATCTCATTTTCTAAGTTCGTTCGCGACCGTTCCCGGGTGTAGGCCTGTAATGTCTCTAAAATTGGCACTTTATAGTCCTGGTATTGCAAGTCGCCGTAGATTCTTATGAGAGTATATATCGCGCCGAGACGGACTTCCAATTTATCGCTGCCAAGTTGATCGATCGCACGGTTAAATATATCGGCAGCATGGCTCTGTTGGGCAACTGCCGCCTGCTGTAATGCAGCCCCTGCCTGTCGATGAGCCGCCAAGCTCCTCCAGACCGCCAAGCCAACGCCAATGGCCGCAATTACCAAGAGGCCATAATTTCGAGCGACTTCGCTTGTCTGCAAATCGCCGAAATCGGCCATATCGCGCCTCGCCTTACTCTAGAAATGAATCGCCCTTCCATAGGCGTCAAGCACCGCCTCGTGCATCATTTCCGAGAGCGTCGGGTGCGGGAAGATCGCATGCATCAGCTCGACCTCGGTGGATTCGAGGGTCTTCGCGATGCCGTAGCCCTGAATGAGCTCGGTCACCTCGGCGCCGATCATGTGCGCGCCCAAGAGCTCGCCGGTCTTGGCGTCGAACACGGTCTTGACCATGCCCTCGGGCTCGCCGAGGGCGATCGCCTTGCCGTTGCCGATGAAGGGGAAATGGCCGACCTTCACCTGGTGGCCTTGGGCCTTGGCCGCCGCCTCGGTCAGGCCCACGCTCGCGACCTGGGGCATGCAATAGGTGCAGCCCGGCACGTTGGTCACGTCGAGCGGGTGCACGTCGTTGAGGCCCGCGATCTTCTCGACGCAGATGACGCCCTCATGGCTCGCCTTGTGCGCGAGCCAGGGCGGCCCGACCAGGTCGCCGATCGCGTAGACGCCCGGCTCGCCGGTCTCGAGCCATTGATTGACGACGACGTGGCTCTTCTCGACCTTCACCTTGGTGCCCTCGAGGCCGAGATTTTCCACGTTGCCCACGATGCCGACCGCGAGGATGACGCGTTCGGCCGCGATCTCGCTCGACTTGCCCGCCACGTCCACGCTCGCCATCACGCCATTCGCGCTTTTCTTGAGCGATTTCACCGTCGCGCCCACGAGGATTTTCATCCCCTGCTTCTCGAACGATTTCTTGGCGAAGGCCGAAATCTCCTCGTCCTCGACGGGAAGGATGCGCGGCAGCACCTCGACCACCGTCACCTCGGCGCCGAGCGTGCGGTAGAAGCTCGCGAACTCGATGCCGATGGCGCCCGAGCCCACGACGAGGAGGGATTTCGGGATGGCGGCCGGGATCATCGCTTCCTTGTAGGTCCAAACGAGCTTGCCGTCGGGCTCGAGGCCGGGGAGCGAGCGGGCGCGCGCACCGGTCGCGAGGATGATGTGCTTCGCCGTGAGATCGGCGACCGGCTTTCCGTCCTTGGTGACGTTGAGCTTGCCGGGGCCGGCGAGCTTCGCGTGGCCGTCGAACGCGGCGACCTTGTTCTTCTTCAAGAGAAACGCGACGCCGCTCGAGAGCTGGCCCGCGACCTTGCGCGAGCGCTCGACGATCTTCTTCGCGTCGTAGCCGATCTCCTTGGCCGAGAGCCCGAAGGCGTCGGCGTGCTGCATGAGGTGGTAGACCTCGGCGGTGCGCAGCAGCGCCTTGGTCGGGATGCAGCCCCAATTGAGGCAGATGCCGCCCAAATGCTCGCGCTCCACCACGGCCGTCTTCATGCCGAGCTGGGCGGCGCGGATGGCGGCCACATAGCCTCCGGGCCCGCCGCCCACGATGACGAGATCGAAATTGGTATCAGCCATGCGCTCCTCGCTTCAGCCCGAGCGCCCCGAGCCGGGCGCCGAAATTGTCGATCGATCCTTTGAACCCCGAGGCCCGCCCGCGGATTCGGTTTGCGTCTTGGCGGGCCCAGGCTAGACTTTTGTCAGACACCCCGGCTCGGGCCAACCTTATGGCGGATATTCCAGCATGACCACCCCCAGCGCCTCTTCCGCGACTGCCGCCGCCGCGGCGCCCACCGGGCCGCGGCCCGTCTCCTATACGCTGATCTTCGCCGCGTCGCTCGGCAATGCGTTGGAATGGTTCGACATCCTGGCCTACGGCTACTTCGCGGTGGCGATCTCGAAGCTGTTCTTCCCGACCAAGGACCCGACCGTCTCGCTGCTTCTTGCCCTCGGCACCTTCGGCGTTTCCTATCTGATCCGGCCGCTCGGCGCCATCGTGCTCGGCGCCTACGCCGACCGCGCGGGACGCAAGGCGTCGATGCTGGTGTCGATCCTCCTCATGATGGTCGGGACCTTCCTCATGGCGGTCATGCCGACCTATGGGACGATCGGCGTCGCGGCCCCGATCGGCGTGCTGATCGCGCGCCTGATCCAGGGCTTCGCGGTCGCGGGCGAGTTCGGCAGTGCGACGACCTATCTCGCCGAGCACCGGCCCGAGCGCAAAGGCTATCTCGCGAGCTGGCAATGGTCGGGCCAGGGGCTCGGCAATCTCCTGCCCTCGATCTTCGGCGTGATTCTCACCACGGCCCTGACCCCGGACCAGCTTCTCGCCTGGGGCTGGCGCGTGCCGTTCGTCTTCGGGCTCCTGGTCGGGCCGGTCGGCTTCTACATCAGGCGCCATCTCGAGGAGACGCCGGAATTCCGCACGTCGAAGAAATCGCAAGCGCCGGTCAAGGACGTGCTCGCGCGCCAAACCGACCGGTTCTTCCTCGCCCTCGGCACCGTGGTGCTTTCGACCAGTGCCCAATACCTGATCCTCTACATGCCGACCTACGCGATCAGGCAATTGCATCTTCCCGCGTCCATCGGCTTCACCGCGACCATCGTCTCCGGGCTCATCCTGACCGTAGGCGCGCCCATCGTCGGCCATTGGTCCGACAAAGTCGGCCGCACGCGCATCATGCTCGCGACCACGATCCTGTTCCTGGTCTCGATGTATCCGCTCTTCGTCATGCTCACGAGCCATGTGTCGGTGGCCCTCTTGATCGTCATGGTGGGCTGGATGGGGCTCCTGAAGACGGCCTATAGCGGCGCACTGCCTGCGCTCATGACCGAGATTTTCCCGACCGAGACGCGCGTGACAGGGGTCGCCTTGAGCTACAATGTGGGCGTGCCCATCTTCGGCGGCTTCGCTCCCTTCGTCGTCACCTGGCTCATCGGCGCCACCGGCAGCAAGCTCGCGCCGAGCTACTATCTGATGTTCACCGCGCTGGTGAGCCTCGGAACCCTGCTCCTGATCCGGCGCCGGCTGCGTCTTCCCTAGCGCTCAGAGCAGCATCGCGGCCGGCGTCTCGATGAGCTTCCTGAAGACCGCGAGCAGCTCGGCGCCGACGGCACCGTCCACCACCCGGTGATCGCCCGAGAGCGTGCAGGTCATGACGGTCGCGATCGCGAGCGCCCCGTTCTTCACGACCGCGCGTTGCTCGCCCGCGCCCACCGCGAGAATGCCGCCCTCGGGCGGATTGATCACGGCCGAGAATTCGCGGATGCCGTACATGCCGAGATTCGAGAGCGAGAAGGTGCCGCCCTGGAATTCGTGCGGCTTGAGCTTGCCCGCGCGCGCACGCGCCGCGAGCTCCTTCATCTCGCTCGAGATCTGCGCCAGGCCCTTGGCGTCGGCGCCGCGGATCACGGGCGTGATGAGCCCGGCCGGCAGCGCCACCGCGACCGAGATGTCCGCGCGCTGATAAAGGCGGATCGCGGTATCGTGCCAAGAGGCGTTGGCCGCGGGCACGCGCCGGAGGGCGACCGCGAGCGCCTTGATGACGAAATCGTTGACCGAGAGCTTGTAGTCGGGCGTCCCCTTGACCGTCTCGGGCGCCATGGCGTTGAGCGTCTCGCGCGCCTTCAAGAGCGCGTCGATCTCGCAGTCGATCGAGAGATAGTAATGCGGCTGCTTCTGCTTCGATTCCGTGAGGCGCTGGGCGATCACCTTGCGCATCGAGGAGATCGGCTCCTCGACGTAAGGGGCTTGGCCCGGCACGTCGACGATCGGTGCCGGAGGACGCGCGGCCGGCGCTCCTGGGGCCGCGAGCGCGACCCCGCCTTTTTGCGCCGCCTCGATATCCGCCCTGACGATGCGCCCATGGGGACCGCTGCCGCGGAGGGCCGATATCTCGATCCCCGCCTCGCGCGCAAGACGACGCGCGAGCGGGCTCGCGAAGATGCGGCCTTGGCCGTTGGGCTTCGCGGGCAATGGGCTCGGCGCCGGTTGCGCGGCTTGTGCGAGCGCGGGTGCCGCGGTCACCGGCGGCGTCTGCTGCGGCACGGGTGCGGGCTTCGATGCCGCCGCGCTCGGCGCCGGAGCTGGCGCGGCCGGCGTCGCGGTTCCCTGCTGAGGCACGGGCGCCGGCTTGGCTGCGGCCGGCGGCATCTTGACCGAGGCCGCACTCTCGCCCTCGCCGAGCAGCACGGCGATCGGCGTGTTGACCGCGACGTTCTCGGTCCCCTCGGGCACCAGGAGCTTGATCTTGCCCTCGTCGATCGCCTCGACCTCCATGGTCGCCTTGTCGGTCTCGATCTCGGCGAGCACGTCGCCGGCCTTGACCGCGTCGCCTTCCTTCTTGAGCCACTTGGCGAGCTTGCCCTCGGTCATGGTGGGCGAAAGCGCGGGCATGAGGATCTGGGTCGGCATGAATCCTGTCTCCAAGCGGCGCGCGCGCGCCGCGCGAGCCTAGCGGTAGAGCACCTTCTTCGCGGCCGCGACCACGGTCTCGGCGTGCGGCAGGGCCATGCGCTCGAGATTGGCCGCGTAGGGCAGCGGCACGTCGACCGCGGTCACGCGCGCGACCGGCGCGTCGAGCCAATCGAACGCCTGCTCCATCATCTGCGCGGCGAGCTCGGCGCCGATGCCGGCGAAGGGCCAGCCCTCCTCGACCGAGACCAGACGGTTGGTCTTCTTGACCGAGGCGACGATGGTCTCGACGTCGAGCGGGCGGATCGAGCGCAGATCGATCACCTCGGCGCTGATGCCTTCCTTGGCGAGCGCATCCGCCGCCTCGAGCGCGCGTTGGACCATGAGCGAATAGGCGGTGATGGTCACGTCCGTGCCGGCGCGCGCGATACGCGCCTTGCCGATGGGGACGAGCCAGTCGGCATGGTCCGGCACCTCGAAGCTGTGGCCGTAGAGAATCTCGTTCTCGAGCACGATCACCGGATTAGGATCGCGGATCGCCGATTTGAGCAGGCCCTTATGGTCGGCCGCCGTGTAGGGCGCGAGCACCTTCAAGCCCGGCACGTGGGCGTACCAGCTCGCGTAATCCTGGGAATGCTGGGCGGCGACGCGCGCCGCCGCCCCGTTGGGCCCGCGGAAGACGATCGGGCAATGCATCTGGCCGCCCGACATGTAGCGCGTCTTGGCCGAGGAATTGACGATCTGGTCGATCGCCTGCATGGCGAAGTTGAAGGTCATGAACTCGACGATGGGCCGGAGCCCGTTCATCGCCGCCCCCACGCCCAAGCCGGTGAAGCCCTGCTCGGTGATCGGCGTGTCGATCACGCGCCGCTCGCCGAATTCCTCGAGCAATCCCTGGCTCACCTTGTAGGCCCCCTGGTATTGCGCGACCTCCTCGCCCATCAGGAATACGGTCTCGTCGCGCCGCATCTCCTCGGCCATGGCATCGCGCAAGGCCTCGCGCACGGTCATGGTCTTGGAGAGGCCGGTCCATTCCGGCTCGGCAAGCGACGACGATGAGACCGGTGCGGGTGCCGGCGCCGCGACGGGCGCGGGCTTCGGCACCTCGGGCGCTTTCGCCTCCGAGGCAGGTGCCGCCGCGGGTGCCGGTGCGGCTGCGGGCTTCGGCGGTGCCGCGGCGATGTCCTTCTTGCTTTCGCCGTCGCCGAGGAGGACCGCGATGGGCGTATTGACCGCGACCGCGTCGGTGCCTTCGGCGACCAGGATGCTGCCGAGGGTTCCCTGGTCGACCGCTTCCACTTCCATGGTCGCCTTGTCGGTCTCGATTTCCGCGAGGATGTCGCCGGGCTTGACCGCGTCGCCCTCCTTCTTGAGCCATTTCGCGATCTTGCCCTCGGTCATGGTGGGCGAGAGGGCGGGCATGAGGACTTGGGTCGGCATCTCAGGCCTCGGCCAAAACGTCGGTGTAGAGCTCGCTCGGGTCGGGCTCGGGGCTGTTCTGGGCGAAATCCGCCGCGGCGGTGATCAAATCCTTGACCTCGCGGTCGATCTCCTTGAGCCCGTCCTCGTCGATCATGGCGCCCGCCTCGAGACGCGCGCGCAGATGGTCGATGGGATCGCGCTCCTGGCGGATTTTCTGCACCTCCTCGCGGCTGCGGTACTTCGCGGGATCGGACATGGAATGGCCGCGATAGCGGTAGGTGATCATCTCGAGGATTTGCGGTCCCTTGCCCGCGCGCACGGCGCCCACCGCCTTGTCGGCCGCCGCCTTGACCGCGACCACGTCCATGCCGTCGACCTGCTCGCCGGGAATGCCGTAGGCGACGCCGCGGTGATAGAGGTCGGTGCGCGCCGACGCCCGCTCGATCGAGGTGCCCATGCCGTACTTGTTGTTCTCGATCACGTAAATGACCGGGAGATGCCAAAGCGACGCCATGTTGAAGGATTCGTAGACCTGGCCCTGGTTGATGGCGCCGTCGCCGAGATAGGTGAGGCAGACCTTGGCCTCGCCCCGGTACTTGAAGGCGAAGGCGAGGCCGGTTCCGATCGGCACCTGGGCGCCCACGATACCGTGGCCGCCGAAGAAATTCTTCTCGCGGCTGAACATGTGCATCGAGCCGCCCTTGCCCTTGGAATAGCCGTCGCGCCGGCCGGTGAGCTCGGCGAGCACGCCCTTCGGGTCCATGCCCGTCGCGAGCATGTGGCCGTGGTCGCGATAGCTCGTGATCACCGCGTCGCCCGGCTCGAGCGCCGCCTGCATGCCCACCACCACCGCTTCCTGGCCGATATAGAGATGGCAGAAGCCGCCGATGAGGCCCATGCCGTACATCTGGCCGGCCTTCTCCTCGAAGCGCCGGATGAGCAGCATGCTGCGGTAGAACTTGACCAGCTGCTCGGCCTCGTCCGAGCTGCTGCGCGCCTTGCCGCGCGCGGATTTGGCGGTCGCCATCGCGTGAACCCTCGCCCCCCGACTCCATTGAGATCGGCCGTCTCCGGCCGCCTCGGCACGCCCCAAGCCGGGCCGCGCTGACGGTCTAAGTCGTAATGCGGCTGCGTGACGTTTTCAAGCGGCGGCGGGTCGCGAAAGCCGTGTTATTGCAATGCACAAGGGATAATTAACACGATTTCGGTTAACAGACGGTAGGACCACTTGGGCGGAGGCCGCAAATAGCGCTCCAAGCAGCCTCGAAACGCCGGCGAAAATCGGGGATCAGTTGGCCGCGTCGCCCTTGGGCAGCAGGATCACGCGCTCGTCCGGGCGGCCGAAATTGAGCAGGATACGCGCCCGCTCCTCGAGCATGTCGGGATCGAGATGATCGGGCCGCAAAAGCGCCACGCGGGCGTCGAGATCGGCCCGCTCGGCCTTGAGCACGGCGAGCGTCGACTGGGCCATCTCGTATTTGTGGTTCAGGCGCCACCAGGCATTGAGGCCGCGATCGCCCTCGAACGCGTGGTAGCAGAAATAGGCCGTGAGCGAGGCCAGCAGGAGCTGGATCGAAATGCCCGGAAGGCGTCGCCCGATGTCGCGTGTCAAACCCATGACACGGAGCGAATCACGAGCGATTCCAACGGGTCAATAGTTTTTCGACTCGGGAGCCAGAATTTCGCGTCCGGTGTTGCGCGCGAGACTCATTTTTGCCGCCGCGGCCACGAAACTGTTGCGGAAATGACTCAGCCGGGTGCAACGCGCGGGCTCACGACGCGTCTTGCGTTATGTCGAGTCGCCGCGCCGGTTCCGGCGAGTCGCGGACGCGATCCGATTTCGTCACGGCCGTGTTCATCACGGCCATCCACGCCTTTTTCGTTCGCGGATGCCCGGACCAAGTCCGGCCATGACGGTGAGCGAATGCGCGTGGGTTTGCGCCGCGCTCTAACGCAGGACGCTTCGGCCCGCGAAGCGCGCCATGGGCCCGAGCTCCTCCTCGATGCGGATGAGCTGATTGTATTTCGCGAGCCGGTCGGAGCGCGAGAGCGAGCCGGTCTTGATCTGTCCGCAATTGGTCGCGACCGCGAGGTCGGCGATGGTCGTATCCTCGGTCTCGCCCGAGCGGTGCGAGATGACCGCGCGATAGCCCGCCTTGTGCGCCATCTCGACCGTCTCGAGGGTCTCGGTGAGCGTGCCGATCTGATTGAGCTTGATCAGGATCGCGTTCGCGACCCCCTTCTCGATGCCGGTCGCGAGGCGCTTCGGGTTGGTCACGAACACGTCGTCGCCCACGAGCTGGATCTCGTCGCCGAGCGCTTCGGTGAGCGCCTGCCAGCCGTCCCAATCGTCCTCGGCCATGCCGTCCTCGATCGAGACGATCGGATAGCGCTTGACCAGCGCCTGGTAATATTTGACCAGCGCCGCGGCATCGAGCTTCTTGCCCTCGATCGCGTATTTGCCCTTGGCGTAGAACTCGGTCGCCGCGGGATCGAGGGCGAGGAACACGTCGCTCCCCGGCTTGTAGCCCGCGGCCGCGATCGCCTTCATGACGAAGCCGAGCGCCTCGTCCGCGCTCTTCAAGGCGGGCGCGAAGCCGCCCTCGTCGCCCACGTTCGTGTTGTGGCCGGCATCCTGCAATTTCTTCTTGAGCGCGTGGAAAATCTCCGAGCCCATGCGGATCGCGTCCGC
>DATJLQ010000100.1:0-9985 GCA_035509415.1 Alphaproteobacteria bacterium | reverse complement strand
CATTACAAGGCGAGCCAGGCGATCTGGCAGGCGATCGCGGGCCGGAAATCGCCCAAGGGCCGCGACAACATCTATCTCGACAATTACGGCGGCTGGTACGCCGTGCGCGACGAGGCGTTCTACGCCGAGAGCGAGCTCAAGGACGGGCCGGGGGGCAAGAAGCTCGCGCCGTCCGGCGCCGAGGTCGAGTGGGTCGAGGAGCCGAGCTATTTCTTCCGCCTGTCCGACTGGCAGGACGCGTTGCTCGAGCATTACGAGAAGAATCCGGACTTCATCGGCCCCGCGAGCCGCCGGAACGAGGTGCTGGGCTTCGTCAAAGGCGGGCTCGCCGACCTCTCGATCTCGCGTACGACGTTCTCGTGGGGCGTGCCGGTGCCGAACGCGCCCGGCCATATCATGTACGTGTGGCTCGACGCGCTCACCAACTATCTCACGGCGGTCGGCTATCCGGACGTGAAAAGCGACCAATATTCAGAATTCTGGCCGGTCGTTCTTCATGTCGTAGGTAAAGACATTCTGCGGTTCCACGCGGTCTATTGGCCGGCCTTCCTGATGGCGGCGGGACTGCCGGCACCCAAGCGCGTCTTCGCCCATGGCTGGCTCCTGAACAAGGGCGAGAAAATGTCGAAGTCGCTGGGGAACGTGATCCGGCCCAAGGATCTGATCGCCCAATACGGGCTCGACCCGGTGCGATATTACCTCTTGCGCGAAGTGCCGTTCGGCTCGGACGGCTATATCAGCCACGAGACCATGGCCGGGCGCATCAATGGCGACCTCGCCAACGATTTCGGCAATCTGGCCCAACGCGTCCTCAGCATGATCGCGAAGAATTGCGGCGCCAAGCTGCCGGAGGCGGGGCCGCTCGCCGACGCGGACAAGGTGCTGCTCGGGGCGGCGGAGGCGCTGTTGGCCGAGGTAAGGCCGCTGGTCGCCGAGCAGCAGGCGTTCCACCGCGCCCTCGAGGCGATCTGGCGCGTGGTGGGGCAGGCCAACCGCTATGTGGACGAGCAGGCCCCTTGGGCGCTCCGCAAGACCGATCCGAAGCGCATGGAGACCGTGCTCTACGTGCTCGCGGAATGCGTGCGCCATCTCGCGACCTTGACCCAGCCCTTCATGCCCGCGGCGAGCGCCAAGCTTTTGGACCAGCTCGCGGTGCCGGCAACGGCGCGCGGGTTTGCGTCCCTCGGCCAGGCGGGCCGGCTCAAGGGCGGCGTCGAGCTTCCCGCGCCCGCGGGCGTGTTCCCGCGTTACGTCGAGGCCGAGCCCGAAACCAAGGCGGCGCGTTGACGCCGAAACGCCCATGCTGGTCGACAGCCACTGCCATCTCGATTTTCCGGAGCTGAGCGCCGACCTCGACGGGGTCATGGCGCGCGCCCACGCGGCGGGCATCGGCACCATGGTCACCATCTCGACCAAGCTCCGGGAATGGGACAAGGTGCGCCCCATTGCCGAGGCCTATCCGGACGTTTGGTGCTCGGTCGGCGTTCATCCGCACGAAGCCAAGGCGGAGGAGGGCACGGGCGAATCCCGCATTCTCGAGCTCGCGCGCCATCCGAAAGTGGTCGGCATCGGCGAGACCGGGCTCGATTACTACTACGAGCACAGCCCGCGCCCGGAGCAACGCGCCTCGTTCCGCACCCATTGCGCGGCGGCGCGTGCGGCCGGCCTGCCGCTCATCGTCCATACGCGCGACGCCGACGCGGAGACGATCGAGATCCTGCGCTCGGAAAGCCGCGACGGCGCGCTCAAGGGCCTGATCCACTGCTTCACCGCGAGCCAGGCGCTCGCCGACGCCGTGCTCGAGCTCGGCTTCTACATCTCGATCTCGGGCATCGTGACCTTCAAGGCGGCCGACGCGCTGCGGGACACCGTGCGTTGCGTCCCGCTCGAGCGGCTTTTGGTCGAGACCGATGCGCCGTTCCTCGCCCCCGTGCCTTTGCGCGGCAAGCCCAACGAGCCCGCCTTCGTGGTGCACACGGCGAAGGCGGTCGCGGCCCTCAAGGGCATCGAGCCCGACGACCTCGCGCGCGCGACCACCGATAATTTCTTCCGCCTATTCTCGAAGGCGCGGCGCCCAGAGGCGCCGGCACCGGCCCAAGCATGAAGCTCACCATCCTCGGCTGCGGCGGATCGCATGGGGTGCCGGCCATCGGCGGCCAATGGGGTGCGTGCGACCCCGCCAACCCCAAGAACCGGCGCCTACGCGCCTCGGTGCTGGTCGAGAGCAGGGGCCAGCGCATCCTGGTCGACACCTCGCCCGATCTGCGCCAGCAGCTGCTCGCGACGGAGAGCGGCTGGCTCGACGCCGTGATCTATACCCACGGCCATGCCGACCATCTCCACGGCATCGACGATCTGCGCATGGTCAACGTGATCCGCAAAGCGCCCCTCGACATTTACGCCGACGCGGCGACCTTGGCGCAGATCGAGAGCCGCTTCGACTACGTGCTCGCCCCGCTCGACGCTTCCGCCCAGCCGGACATGTTCTTCTACAAGCCCTGGCTGGTGCCGCACGGGATCGAGGGCCCGTTCCGCATCGGCGACGTCGAAATCGTCCCGTTCGAGCAGGATCACGGCTTCTCGAAGACGCTCGGCTTCCGCTTCGGGCCGATCGCCTACTCGACCGACGTGGTCGCGCTCGACGAGGCGGCGTTCCGCGCGCTCGAGGGGGTCGAGATCTGGGTCGTCGACGCGCTGCGCTTCGAGACGCACATGACCCATTCCCATTTCGAGCGCACGCTCGACTGGATCGCGCGGGTCAAGCCCAAGCGCGCCATCCTGACCCACATGAATTTGAGCATGGACTACGCGGCCGTGCGCGCGCGCTGCCCGCCGGGTGTCGAGCCCGGCTATGACGGGCTCGTGGCGGAAGCCGCGGATTAGCCGCGGACGAGGGAAGGCGACGGGCCCGATGGACGTCTTCAAGCCGCTCTCGCAGCTGCCCGGATTGTGGCGCCGCAATCGCGCGGCGTTCCGGCGCGCGGTGCGCACGACGGTAGCCGCCCTCGTGACCTACGCGCTCGCGAGCGTCCTCGACGTGCCGCAAGGCTATTGGGCGGTGTTCACCTCGATCATCGTGGTGCAGGCGAGCGTGGGCGGCACGCTCCAGGCCGCGCTCGATTATCTCATCGGCACGATCGGGGGTGCGATATGGGGTGCGGCCGCGGCCCTCCTCGTGCCCCATGCGGATTTCTGGTCGACCGGTGCGGCGCTCGCGGTCGCGGTCGTGCCCTTGGCGCTCGCGGCCGCCCTCCATCAAAGCTTCCGTGTGGCGCCGATCACGGCGGTGATCGTGCTGCTGGTCACCCACAACACGTCCGGGCCGCTGCAAGCGGCACTCGAGCGCGTGCTCGAGATCGGGCTCGGCAGCCTGGTCGGCGTCGCGGTCTCGTTCCTGGTGCTGCCGGCGCGCGCCCACGGGATGGTCGCCGAGGCGGCGGGGCAGGTGCTCGCCTTGCTGGCCGAGAATATCCGCCTGATCGCGGGCGGCATTACGGCCCCCTGGGACGACGCGAAAATGTCGGCGCTCGAGACGCGCATCCGCGCCGGCCTGCAGCGCATCGAGACCATGGCGGCCGAGGCCGATCGCGAGCGCGCCAACCACCTGACCGACGAGCGCAATCCGGAGCCCATCGCGCGCACGCTCCGGCGCTTGCGCAACGACCTGGTGATGGTCTCGCGCGCGCTTGGAGCGCCATTGCCCGAGCCGTTCCGCGCCCGCCTCGACGAGCCCGTGGCGCGTATCGCCCAGTGTCTCGCGGATTGCTTCGCGACCGTCGGCGTCGCGATCGCGCGTCGCGCCGATCCGCCGAGCCTCGAGCCGGTCACGGCGGCGCTCGCCGCGTTCCGCGCGCGGCTCGAGGAGGTACGCCACGACCCCGCCTTCGCGGCACTCTCGGCCGAGGATGCGAGCCGCATCTTCGGCCTCGGCTTCGCGCTCGAGCAGCTCGGACTGCACCTCGAGGATTTGGTGCAACGCGCGGCCGAATTCATGCGCCCGGTCCGGAAGCGCCGTTTCTTTTTCTGGCGCGGCTCGGCTCGGGATTAAGCTCAGCTCAACGCGAGGCTCAGGATCGCCGCGACGGCGCTTGCGAGGCCGAGCGCTTTCCGCCCCGTGAAGGGCTCGTGCAAAACCGCGCAGCCGAGCGCCACGGTCACGACGAAACCCATCTGGGTCACGGGCACGATGACGCTCGCCTGGCCGCGCGCGAGGCCTTCGAGGGTGAGAAGGAAGGCCGAGAGCAACAAAAGCGCCGCCGGGCCCGCATAGCGCCAGGCGATCCGCACGGGCCTGAGGCGCTTGTCGAGCGAGAAGGCGATGCCGGTCGAAAGCACGATGAAGACCGAGGCTTGCGCCACGATCATGCTCGCGGGCGTCGAGCCCGCGGCGAGCCCGATCTTGTAGATGAAGTTGGCGATGCCGAGGGCGCCGGTCGCGATCGCGACATGGAGATAGGCGGCGCTCGAAATGGGCGCTTGCGTTTCCTTGAGCGCCGGCACGCCGCCGCCGAGCAACAGCCACACCGCGAGCGCCGTGAGGACGAGCCCCGCGAGCTTGAGCGCGGTCACGGGCTCGCCCAGGAACGCGACCGCGAGGGCTGCGGTCAGGACGAAGCTCAGGCGGAAGGTGGGTGCGATCACCGTCACCGGCCCGCCCTTGAGGCTGCGCGCGAAGAAATAGAAGGCGAGATAGATGAACAGGCCGGCGCCGCAGCCCCACAGGGTCGCGGGCACGAGGACGAGACCCCGGGTGAGGAGAGCCCAGGCGAGGGCGAGCGGGAAGAAGCACCAGCCCTGCACCATGACGAATTGGTGCGCCGGCACGCCCGCGCGCGCACCCGCCTTGTAGATGAGGTCGGCCACGCCGAAGCACAGCAGCGCCGCGATGGCGTAAAGGATTCCGGGGGTCATGGGTCGGGCGGCGGGTCGGGTTTGGAGATCGTGGGATCGTGGGCTCGAATGGCGCTAGCGGCCGCGCGACCTTAGCAGACGCCCGAAGCAAGCGCGAAGGGCGCATTGCGGCGCGCTGGAGCCCGTACGCCTGGGGGCGCCAAGCCTAACATCGCCTGATTATTGGCGATGTTTCACTTGGCACCCCCACGTGCCGCAGGTATGATGGGAGCGCACAGTGAAGTTCCCTCATCGGCGCGTAATTGCGAACGATCCCCTTTACCAGCCCCAAGACCGGGACATGCAGTTTAGGTTGACGTACGAAGGGCAGCTTTTTGCGACACAAAAGGACCCAGTTAGCGGGCAGCCGGATGCCCGTGCTGACCATAAACATGAAATCCGAAAGCAATTTCATAACCAGTTAAGGCACGTGTGGGAAACGAGCCCTGCACTTAGCGTGCGTGAAAACTATCCCGATCAGCGGGCTCAAAAAGCGCAGTGGACCGGCGCGCGCGAGCCGTGGGTCCAATATATCGCAAACCAATACGCAAGGCTTGGGTATAGGTTTGCTCCACTGGTCGTTGAGGAGCTTTGGCTGTCATGTCGCTTAGATATTTTGTTTTTGCGGGCCGACCCGCCCGGCTCGCTCATTCAATCTGGCGATATAGATAATCGTCTCAAGACACTTTTCGATGCCCTTAGAATCCCAAATAATTTGAATGAGCTCGGGAAATATACGAAACCTGAGGAGGGCGAAGACCCATTTTTTTGCCTTCTCCGGGACGACAAATTGATAACTCACGTCTCGGTCGAGACGGACGTACTACATAAACCTGTTATTGGTGGTGTCATCGATGCTCACGACGCACGTCTAGTCATTACCGTGACTATCAGGCCTGCCATCGTTTACATGAACAACATGGATTTTCTTTAGCGGGGTCTTTTGGGAGCCTGTCCCACTACCCGCTTGAACACCCGCTCAAACACCCCCGGCTTTTCGTCCGCCTCAGCCGCTTTGGCGGCTTCGATAAACCGGGCCGATTGCTCCGGGTCGTCCTGGGGCTTGCGAACTGTTTTGCGTGTCATGCCCCGCATTATAGCGGCTTATTCGCCTTCTCGCAAAAATTTGAGACAGAGCGTAATCACTTCCTCGCAAAGATCGGGCCTATGCCAGGCCAGTCGTTTGATAGGTGAGGCGCTTGCCCTTGGCGCCCATGAGCGCGATTTCGGCCCGCTGGGTATCGTCGATCCCGAGCTTGGCGCGGGTGTTCTGACGGAAGTCGAATTCGGCCAAGTACCGGTCAAGGTGCCGGGCGTCCATGTGCTGATAGACGCCGACCAGCCCGCGCTTGAAGATCGAGAAAAAGCCTTCGAGGGTGTTGGTATGCACGTCGCCCCGGACGTATTCGCCCTTGGAGTGATCGACGCTGGCATGGTCGCGGAACAGGACCTTGTAGTGCTGCGCGCCATCGGTAACGAGCCGGGTTTCGGGGCGGACGTGCCGCAAAACCTCGAAGCGGACATTGCGTTGGTCGAGCGACATGGACCGCACAGGCCCGTCACGTTCGACAAGGCTCAGGACGAGCCCATGGGGAGCCTTGCGGCCGGGCTGGCGCTTGGTCTTGCGGGAGTTGGTCAGGGCGGTTTCGTCGGCTTCCACGATCTTGCCGGAGCCGCCCATGGGGCCGGTAAACCCAGGGTCCATGGCGAGCCGGATGCGATGCCCGAGATGCCAAGCGGTCTTCATGCCACACCCCAAAGTCCGCTGGAGCTGCCGGGTCGAAATGCCCTTCTTGGAGGCGCACAAGAGATAGATGGCCTGGAGCCACTTATGCAGCGCGAGGTGGCTATCCTCGAAGATGGTCCCGATCCGCACGGTAAAGGTCTCTCGGCAGGCGTAGCACTTCCGGAGTCCGGCGCGGCTGGTTTTGCCCTGGAGGCGCCCGATCTTGGCGGCATCGGTATTGCCGCAATGGGGGCAGACCGGGCCAGTGGGCCACAGATGGGCCTCGACCCAGGCAAAGGCGGCTTCCTCGTTGTGATAGTGATCGGCGGTAAGAACGGGCTTGGGCATGGTCTATCTCCTTTAGGAGACAAACCTACCTCTTGGGCCCGGGGTTGTCAAGTGAAACATCGCCTGATTATTTTCCATAATATACATTATACGATCTTTGGATATGGCCAAACCCGCAGCGCACCAAGACCGGGCGCCCGCCGCCCACCCCGACCCGCCCTCACGCGTGCCCGGCCCTTTTAGGCATGCCCGGCGAAGATGCGCTCCTTGGGAAGATGGATATGCACCGTGGTGCCCTTGCCCTCGACGCTCTCGATGTCGAGCCGGCCGCCATGGAGGCCGATCAGGCTTTGGCAGAACGCGAGGCCGAGGCCGGTGCCGCCGGTGGTGCGCCCGACGCGCTCGCCCGAGCCCCGCTCGAGGGTCTCGAACGGCCGGCCGAGGCGCGCCAGATTCTCCTTGCTGATGCCGATGCCCGAATCCTGGACCGAAAGCGTGAAGCCGTTGGCGTCCGCCTCGGCGCCCACGACGACGCGCCCGCCCATGGGCGTGAACTTGATGGCGTTGGAGAACAGGTTGAGCATCACCTGCTTGAAGGCGCGCCGGTCGACCCGGATCGGCGGCAGCGAGACCGGCACGCGGTTATAGAGCTCGATCTCGGATTCGCGCGCCGCCGGCCCCACCATGCGCAGCACGTCCGCCACCATGTCGGTCGGCACCACGGTCTCCTCGGCAAGCCGGTACTTGCCCGCCTCGAGGCGCGTGAGATCGATCATGTCGTTGATCAGCACGGAAAGCTGGCTGGCACTGCCGTAGATGTCCTCGGCATAGTCGCGGTAGCGCGGCTCGCCCACCGGCCCGAGCGCCTCCTTCGCGATCAGGTCGGAAAAGCCGATGATGGCGTTGAGCGGCGTACGCAGCTCGTGGCTGACATTGGCGAGGAAATTGGCCTTGGCCTGGCTCGCCGCGACCGCGTCCTGCTCGCTGATCCGCAGGCTGCGCTCCATGGCGACGCGTTGCTCGAGGAGCCAGTAGATCACCCACATGGAGATGAGGCCGAGCGCGCGGTTGATCAGCGACGCCTCGAGGCCGATGCCGCCGACCTGGCCGAAGAAGCCGCCGACCACGATCAGCAAGGTCGAGCCCCAGGCGCACACCGAGAGCGTATGGCGCCCCGGCAGCCACAGGCACAGGACCAGGAGGATCGGATAGCCGATGCCGTCGGCGACCCCGGGCGGCGTGACGATATCGAGGATGAACAGCCCCGCCATGCCCAGCAGGAGGCACGAGACCGCGATCGGCACCCGGTAGCGCGTGAGCCACTCCATCGGCCCGCATCCTAACGCATCGAGTTAAGGCAAAACAAATCAAAGAGTTGCGAGGTGTTTCCCTTCAATTGCCTTACATCGCGACCCTTTCGCGCGGCAGGCGCTTGGGCTAAGAGTTCCCTCGACCCGTCGTCTCCCGCAGCCCGAAAGCACGCTTAGACTCATGGCCGCCCCCCGGAAATCCAGCGCCCGATCCCCCACGCGCCGCCGTGCCGCCCAGAAGAAGCAACGGCCGATCGACGATCTCCTTGCGGTCATGGCCCGGTTGCGCGACCCGCAGACCGGCTGTCCGTGGGACGTGAAGCAGGATTTCGCCACCATCGCCCCCTACACGATCGAGGAGGCCTATGAGGTCGCGGACGCGATCGCGCGCCGGGATCTCGTGGCGCTGCGCGACGAGCTCGGCGATCTCCTGCTCCAGGTCGTGTTCCATGCGCGCATGGCCGAGGAGCAAGGCCGCTTCGATTTCGAGGACGTGGCGCGCGGGATCGCGGACAAGATGGTGCGGCGCCATCCCCATGTGTTCGGCAATGCGGTCGTGCGCGACGCCGCGACCCAGCGCGTCGCCTGGGAGAGCCACAAGGCGGCCGAGCGGGCGGCGCAATCGGTGCGTGCGGGCGGCATCCGCGCACCCAGCGCCCTCGACGGCGTAGCCCTTGCGCTCCCTGCCCTTTTGCGCGCGGCCAAGCTCCAGCGCCGCGCGGCACGCGTCGGCTTCGACTGGAAGACGCCCGCCCCCATCCTCGCCAAGATCGAAGAGGAGCTCGCCGAGCTCAGGGCCGAGATGAAATCCAAGGGCCGCGGCCGGCGCGCGCGCCTTGCGGACGAGCTGGGCGATCTCCTGTTCAGCGTGGTCAATCTGGCGCGGCGCCTGGAGCTCGACCCCGAGGCGGCGCTACGCGGCGCCAACGCCAAATTCGAGCGCCGCTTCCGCCGGGTCGAGGCGCTCCTGCGCGCGGCGGGCAAAAGCGCCGAAGGCGCGAGCCTCGCCGAAATGGAGGCGCTGTGGCAGCGGACGAAGCTCGAGGAACGCGCGAAGAAGCGCAAATAACACGTTGTTATTAAATTCTATTGAGAAAGCCGCGCGAGCTCGGCCTTGGCCGCGAGGCGCTCGATCGAGCTGGGCGCGCAATAGGTCTCGGCCTGCTTGAAGAATTCGCTCGCACTCTCGACCGACTTCTCGAGCCGCAGCAACACGCCGCCATAGAAATTCGCCTCGCAGGCCCAGACGGTCTGGCGGCCCGGATCCGGTGCCGCGTCGACCAGGAGCCGTAGATTGTCGAAGGTGGTGGTGCCGAGATAGAGCGACAGGATCGGCCCGGGCCAGGTCGCGAGATCGACCGAGCGCGCGTTCTGGCGGAACTCGAAATCGTCGTCCTGGCCCGACGTGGCGCGCGCGATATGAAGCCAAAGCACCGCGTAGCCGTCGCCCGACGCGAGGGCGAGGGCCTGGGTGAAGTCGCTCACCGCTTCCTTGAGCTGGCCCGCGTAAAGCTCGGTCCGGCCGCGGTTCTCGAGGGCGAAGGCGTCGCCCGGCTGGAGCGCCAGGGCGGCCCCGTAGCCGGCGATCGCGTCCTTGACGCGGCCCTTCGCCTCGTAGGCCAGCGCCCGGTTCTGGAGCGCGTCGGCGTAATGGGGCTGGAGCGCCAGCGCGCGGTCGTAATCGGCGATCGCCGCGTCCGGCTCGCCCTCGGCCCAATGGACGATGCCCATGTTGCTCAAGACCACGGCGCGGTTTTCGTCCGAGAGATCG
>DATJLQ010000099.1:0-1196 GCA_035509415.1 Alphaproteobacteria bacterium | reverse complement strand
ATTCCGGCAACAGGCCGGCGAAGGACGAGATGCCGAGCATGCCAAGAACTTCGGCCGTGACGATGGCGGCGACGAAGGGGACCTGGCTCTTGGATGCGGACGGCGCGGCGGGCGGCATGGGGAGCGAATCTTATGCGCGCGACCGGCCGCTGGCGAGGGGGAATCGACCGATCGCCGGATTGCCGCGCGACGAGGGTCCCTCATCCTTCGAGACGCCGGCTGCGCAGGCTCCTCAGGATGAGGAACGCCTCGCCCTTTCGAGCGACCGGACTCAGATATGGATCGAGCGGCCGGCGACGCCGAGGGCGGCTTCCTTGACCGCCTCGTTGAGCGTCGGGTGGCCGTGGCAGGTGCGCGCGATGTCCTCGGCCGAGGCGCCGAATTCCATCGCGACCACGACCTCGTGGATCAAGGTCCCGGCGTCGGCGCCGACGATGTGGCAGCCGAGCACGCGGTCGGACGTCGCGTCGGCGAGGATCTTGACGAAGCCGTCGGTCTCCGCCATGGCGCGTGCGCGCGCGTTGGCGGAGAAGGGGAACTTCCCCACCTTGTAGGCAGTCCCATCGGCCTTGAGCTGCTCCTCGGTCTTGCCGACCGAGGCGACTTCGGGCGCCGTGTAGACGATGCCCGGGATCGCGTCGTAGTTCACGTGGCCCTTCTGGCCCGCGACGATCTCGGCGACCGCGACGCCCTCGTCCTCCGCCTTGTGCGCAAGCATGGGGCCGCGAATCGCGTCGCCGATCGCGTAGACGCCCTTCACGTTGGTTTCGAAGCGGTCATTCACCTGCACCACGCCGCGATTGTCGACCGCGACGCCGCATTCCGCGAGCCCGAGCCCGTCGGTAAAGGCGCGCCGGCCGATCGCGACCAGGACCACGTCGCAGGGAAGCGTCTCGGCGGCCCCGCCCGCGGCCGGCTCGAGCGTGAGCGTCAAGCCGCCCTTCGCTTTCTTCGCCCCCGTGACCTTGGTCGAGAGGCGGAATTTGAATCCCTGGCGCTCGAGGAGACGTTGGAACTGCTTCCCCACCTCGCTGTCCATGCCCGGCACGATGCGGTCGAGGAACTCGACCACGGTGACTTCCGCGCCCAGGCGGCGCCAGACCGAGCCCATCTCGAGCCCGATATAGCCGCCGCCCACGACCACGAGATGCTTCGGCACCGAGGGGAGCGTCAAGGCGCCGGTCGAGGTCACGATC
>DATJLQ010000098.1:0-1105 GCA_035509415.1 Alphaproteobacteria bacterium | reverse complement strand
GAACCATTACGATTTCGGCATCGCGATCGGCAGCGGCCAGGGGCTCGTGGTCCCCGTGGTGCGCGACGTGGACCGGAAATCCTTCGCCGAGATCGAGCTCGGCATCGCCGACCTGGGCGCGCGCGCGCGCGACGGCAAGCTCACCATCGAGGATTTGAGCGGCGGCACCTTCACGATCACCAATGGCGGCATCTACGGCTCGCTCAATTCGACGCCTATCCTGAACCCGCCCCAGTCGGCGATCCTCGGGATGCACAAGATCCAGGAGCGGCCGGTTGCGATCGGCGGCAAGGTCGAAATCCGGCCCATGATGTATCTCGCCTTGTCCTACGACCACCGGGTGATCGACGGGCGCGAGGCGGTGACCTTCCTGGTGCGCGTCAAGGACTGCATCGAGGATCCGGAGCGCATCCTCCTCGACATGTGAGCGGTGCCGAACAGCTTTGGTAAAGCGCGGCACGGATTCGAAGACGGGACGAGCGATGGCAAACTCTTACGATTTCGTCGTCATCGGCGGCGGCCCGGGCGGCTACGTGGCCGCGATTCGCGCGGCGCAGCTGGGCATGAGCGTCGCCTGCGTCGAGAAGCGCACGACCCTCGGCGGCACTTGCCTCAATGTGGGCTGCATCCCGTCCAAGGCGCTGCTCCAATCCTCCGAGAAGTTCGACGAGGCCGGCCACGCGCTCGGACTCCACGGCGTCAAGGTCAAAGGGGTCGAGCTCGATCTTCCGGCGATGATGGCGCACAAGGACAAGGTAGTGGGCGACAACACCAAGGGCGTCGAGTTCCTGTTCCGGAAACACAAGATCGACTGGATCAAGGGCACGGGCCGCATCGCGCGCGCGGGTACGGTCGAGGTGGCGCTCGCCGAGGGCGGCAGCCGGAGCTTGGCCGCGAAGGCGATCGTGATCGCGACGGGCTCGGAATCGGTGCCGCTCAAGGGCGTCGAGATCGACGAGGAGACGATCGTGACCTCGACCGGCGCCTTGACGCTCCCCTCGGTGCCGAAGCATCTCGTGGTCGTGGGCGGCGGCTATATCGGGCTCGAGATGGGCTCGGTCTGGCGCCGCCTGGGCGCGGAAGTCACCGTGGTCGAGTTCCTCGA
>DATJLQ010000097.1:0-24242 GCA_035509415.1 Alphaproteobacteria bacterium | reverse complement strand
GTGAGGAACTCGCCCGGCCTTTGCATCGGACGGATTCTTCGCGGGCGACATTCGGTGCACGCGCGCTGCTCGCGTGCATTTCGAGCATCGCAGCCGGGAATCCGACGCAAACGCTCAGATAGCACTTCCGCTCTTGGCACGACAGCGACATAGTCCGCGACGTGCTCGAAGTCCGGTCCGCGGCGCCAAGCTGACATGGCGCTGGCCTGCGGTTGCTTCCGAGTCAAGCTGGAAGCCGTCATTGCAGCAGCCTGACCTTGCGCAAGCCCCCTGCGGATCGAGAGGCGTTGTTAGAGCGGTGATAGGCTCATAACGTCCCACGCTGACTGTTGCCCAATCAAAAGGGCTTCCAGGCGGACTCTGCTACACCCCGAGGTAGCGGGCCTGAAGACTTGGCTCCGCCCTGAGTGCTGCTGAATCCCCGGACCAGACGATACGGCCCTTTTCGAGAATGTAGTGGCGGTCGGCAACGCGGGTCAGCGCGTGGATGTTTTTGTCGATCACCAGAATCGCCTGACCGACGTGCTTCAATCGCTCGAGACATCGCCAGATTTCGGCGCGGATCAGCGGTGCCAGTCCCTCCGTCGCCTCGTCGAGTATGAGCAAGCGCGGATTGGTCATGAGCGCACGCCCGATCGCCAGCATCTGCTGCTCACCGCCCGAGAGAAGCGTGCCGAGGCTGTCGAGCCGGCCGGCAAGCGCCGGGAAGAGCTCGAGCACCTTGTCGAGCGTCCAGCCACCAGCTTGACCAGCGCGGCGAGATGCAGTGGCGACGAGGTTCTCGCGCACGGTGAGATTTGGAAACACCTGCCGTCCCTCCGGCACCAGGCCGAGCCCCGCCTGAGCGATGCGCCAAGACGGCAGTCCATGGATCGGCCGTCCATCGAGCAGGATGGCGCCACCGAGCAGTGGTACAAGGCCCATGATCGCCTTGACGGTCGTCGTCTTTCCCATGCCGTTGCGACCGAGCAGCGCGGCCATCTCGCCACTGCGGATCAAGAGGTCTACCCCGAACAGGACCTGGCTCTCGCCATAGCCGGCTTCGAGTGCCGATACCGCCAGCATCACGGCACCTCGTCGTCGCCGAGATAGGCTTTGCGGACGTCGGTATCGGCGCGAATCATTTCGGGCGGGCCGCTGGCGATTACCCGACCGTAGACCAGCACGGTGATGCGGTCGGCGAGCGCGAAGACGGCATCCATGTCGTGCTCCACCAGGAGCAAGGTCACCGCGCCTTTCAATCTCTTCAAGAAAGCCACCATGCGTGCCGCATCCTCCGGCCCCATCCCCGCCATCGGCTCGTCGAGCAGGAGGAGACGCGGCCGCGTCGCCAAGGCAATCGCGATCTCCAGAAGCCGCTTCTCGCCATGCGCGAGCACCGCGGCAGGCACGTCGGCGCGGATCGCCAGCCCCACGCGCTCGAGGATCGCACGCGCGGGCTCTTGCAGCGCGGGATCGCTCCGCGCCGACCGCCAGAAGCGGAAGCTGTGGCCGGCATGAGCCTGGACCGCCAGTGCCACGTTCTCCAGCACGGTGAAGTCCGGGAAGATGCTGGTGATCTGGAAGGAGCGGCCCATGCCCGAGCGCGACCGCCGGTGCGAGGGCAGCCAAGTGACGTCCCCGCCGCCGAGCCGGATGCTGCCGTGATCGGGCCGCAGCTCGCCAATGAGCTGCGCGATCAAGGTCGTCTTCCCGGCACCGTTCGGCCCGATGATCGCGTGAAGCTCGCCTTCGGCGATGCTCAGCGAGACGTTATCGGTGGCGACGACGCCGCCGAAGTGCTTGAAGAGTTCCGTCACACTCAGCAGCGGCTCAGCCACGGTGCCTCGCAAAGCGCCACCGCGACAGGAGGCCAAAAATGCCGCCGCGGCCGAAGAGCACGACGAGCACCAGGATCGGTCCCATGATGATCTGCCAATGCTCTGTGAGGTCTGCCAGCACAGTCTCGAGTGCGAGAAAAGCGACGGCGCCGACGATCGGGCCGATCAGCGTTCCCATGCCGCCCAGGATCACCATCATCAGGATTTCACCCGAGCGCGTCCACTCCATGATGGCGGGCGCGACGAAGAGCTGCTGATTGGCCAGCAGCGCGCCGGCAACGCCGCACATGACCCCGGCGATGGCAAAGGCGGTGAGCTTGTAGCGCAGCACCGGAAACCCGATGGCCGACATCCGCCTTTCGTTCGAGCGGGCGCCGCGGATCACCATGCCGAAGCGGGAGTCAACGAGGCGCCGCCCGAGACAGAGGCAGAACACAAGAATGGCGAAGACGAGATAGTAGAGGGTATTTGCGTGATCGAGGTCGAGGAGCCCGGCGAAGTCACTATGACGGTCGATATTGAGGCCGTTGTCCCCGCCATAGGTATTCAGGCTGACGCTGAGGAAATAGATCATCTGGGCGAAAGCCAGCGTGATCATGATGAAGTAGACGCCGCTGGTGCGGAGCGAGACGAAGCCGATGAAGAGCGCCGCCAAGGCCGAGGCCAGGATCGCCGTCCCGAATTGCAGAAATCCGTCATGAATGCCGTAGAAGGCGAGAATTCCGACCGCATAGGCGCCGATGCCGAGATAGGCAGCATGACCGAAACTCACCATTCCGCCATATCCCAGAATGAGATCGAGGCTCAGTGCGGCGATGCCGAAGATCATGATGCGGGTGAAGACGTCGATGTAGAACGTGGCACCGGTCAAGAGCGCGAGCGGCGGCACGATCGCCAAGCCGGCAAGGACGGCGACTGCGGTAAGCGCGCGCGGGGAAAGATTTCGCCATCGCATGGGTCAGCGCGTCCGGGGCGGGAACAGCCCTCGCGGTCGAACGAAGAGGACGGTTGCCATCAACAGGTAAATCAGCACGGAGGCCAAAGCTGGACCAGCGTCATCGGCCGCAGATGCCGTCATCACGGTCGCCAGCAAAGGACGCAGGAAAGCGCGGCCCATCGTGTCGACAAATCCGACAAGGAGCGCCGCCACGAAGGCGCCGCGAATCGAGCCGATGCCGCCGATCACGATCACGACGAAGGCGAGAATGAGG
The DNA here is from genome assembly GCA_035509415.1 of Alphaproteobacteria bacterium. Lineage (GTDB taxonomy): Bacteria > Pseudomonadota > Alphaproteobacteria > JACZXZ01 > JACZXZ01 > DATJLQ01. The sequence continues at coordinate 21,211 of DATJLQ010000097.1, read as the reverse complement.
ACGCTGTCGCCCATCCCGGATTCGACCGTGAAAATGGGCCCGGCCATGAGCCCGGAGAGCGCCGCGAGCACCGCACCCAGGCCGAACACGAGGGTATAGAGGAACGCGATGTTGACGCCGAGCGCACCCACCATCTCGCGGTTGCTCGCCCCGGCGCGGATCAGCATGCCGAGGCGCGTCTTCGCCACCACGTAATAGAGCAGGAGGGCGACCCCGAGCCCGACCGCGATGATCGCGAGCCGGTAGGTCGGATAGGGCAGGCCCGGCAGCACCTCGGTCTGGCCCGCGAGGAAGCCCGGGATCGTCGCGTAGAGCGCCGTGGCCCCCCAGATCATGCGCACGATCTCGTTGAAGAACAGGATGAGGCCGAAGGTCGCGAGCACCTGGTCGAGATGGTCGCGCCGATAGAGCGCCCGGAACACCACGATTTCGATCGCGACGCCGACCAGGAGGGCTGCGAGGAGCGCCACGGCGATCGAGAGCAGGTAGGAGCCGGTCGCGCCGAACGCGTAGGCGGCGACGTAGGCGCCGATCATGTAGAGCGAGCCGTGGGCGAGGTTGATCATGTTCATGATGCCGAACACGAGCGTGAGCCCGGCGGCCATCAGGAACAGCATGACGCCGAACTGGACGCCGTTCAGTCCTTGCTCGATCACGAACAGCAAGCGGAGTCCCCCTCGACCCTCTCCCGGTGCGCGCGACTATGGCGGCGGCGGCGCGAAAGATCAATCCGGCCGCCGCGCGCGCCCGGCGAAACGCGGCGCGGCGGAACGAACCGCCGCGAAACGATGCGGGGCGCGGAACAAGGCGCCCGCGCCCCGCTCGTCAAGCCCGGCGCACGCCGCCTAGGGCTGCTTCATGTGGCATTCGGTGTAGTAGGCGTCCTTGTGCTGCGAGAAGACGACGCTCTGGATCTTGCGCACGTACTTGCCGTCCGGCCCCTTCTCGATCTTGAGGAGATAGAAGTTCTCGATCGGGAAATGGTTGGTGTTGTACTTGAACGGCCCCCGCACGGAGGGGAAATCGGCCTTGTCCATCGCCGCGATCATGCCCTTCTTGTTCTTGAGGTCTCCGTGCACGGCCTTGACCGCGCTGTCGATCAGGAAGATCGCATCGAAGCTCTGCGCCGCGTAGTAGGACGGGATGTAGCCGAACTTCTTCTCGAACGCCGCCACGAACTCCTGGTTGCGCGTGTTCTGGAGGTCGGGCGACCAGAAGCCGACCTCGTAGTTGCCGCCCGCCGCGTCGCCCAAGGCGGGCAGCGTCACCTCGTCCTGGGTGAAGGCGGAATAGAGGGGAATTTTCCCGCGCAGGCCCGCCTGGGCGTACTGCTTCACGAACTGGATGCCCATGCCACCGGGCAGGAACACGAACACCGCCTTCGGATTGGCGGCGCGGATCTGGCTGAGCTCGACCTGGTAGTCGGACTGGCCGGGCTTGGTGAACACCTCGGCCGCGACCTTGCCCTTGAAGTAGCGCTTGAAGCCCGAGATCATGTCCTTGCCTGCCGCGTAGTCCGGCGCCATGAGATAGACGTCGGACATCTTCTCGTCCTGCATGTACTTGCCCATCGATTCGGGCGTCTCGTCGTTCTGCCACGAGCTCGAGAAGAAGTACGGGCTGCACATGGAGCCCGCGATCTCGTGCGGGCCCGCATTGGCGCCGACCAGGATGGTCTCGGACTTGATGATCGGCTGGTAGGAGGCGAGCAGCACGTTCGACCAGATGAAGCCGGACATGAAGTCGACATGGTCCTTCTTGAGCATCTCCTCGGTCACCTGGCGCCCGACGTCGGGCTTGAACTGGTCGTCGCCGTAGACGATCTCGGTCGGGACGCCGTCCATCTTGCCGCCCAGCATCTCGAGGGCGAGCGTGGACGCGTCCTTCATGTGCTTCCCGATCACGCCGGCCGGCCCACTCAGCGTGGTGACGAAGCCGATCTTGATCTTGTCCGCGGCAAGCGCCGGTTTCGCCACCAGCGCCGGTGCCGCGAGCAGCGCAAGAGCCGCCGCTGCGGCCAGCATCCCTCGTTTCATCTCACCCTCCCTGTTTATGAATTATACTGCTGTCGCCATCTTAATCGAAAGGCAACAACTCGCAAGCTATCCCGTGCCTTCCTTCCCCTAGATGAAGTATATTGCCGGTTCGATCCTAGCCCAACGGCCGCGGGCCGGAAACCGGCCTCGCCGGCGCACAGGGAGCCTGTCTTATTTCTGGTGCTTTTTCCAATCTGATCGGATAGTTGACGGCAATCGACCGAGCCTGGGTTGAGGGGGCGCGTACCCGGGCGCGGCGGGCGGGGGCGAACCCATGGGATTGACGAGCAAGCGCGTTCTCGTGACCGGCGGCGCCGGCTTCCTCGGCTCGCATTTGTGCGAGCGCCTGGTCGCGGCCGGCAACGACGTAGTCTGCGTCGACAACTACTTCACCGGCCGCAAGGACAACGTCGCGAGCCTCCTCGGCAGCCCGCGCTTCGAGGCGCTGCGCCACGACGTTTGCTTCCCGCTCTATATCGAGGTCGACGAGATCTACAATCTCGCCTGCCCGGCATCGCCCGTGCATTACCAGTTCGATCCCGTGCAGACCACCAAGACCAGCGTGTCGGGGGCGATCAACATGCTCGGCCTCGCGAAGCGCCTGCGCGCGAAAGTGCTCCAGGCCTCGACCTCGGAGGTCTACGGCGATCCCACGGTCCATCCGCAGACCGAGGGCTATCGCGGCAACGTCAACCCGATCGGCCCGCGCGCCTGCTACGACGAGGGCAAGCGTTGCGCCGAGACCCTGTTCTTCGATTATTGGCGCCAGCACAAGCTGCGCATCCGCGTCGCGCGCATCTTCAACACCTACGGGCCGCGCATGCATCCGAACGACGGACGCGTGGTGTCGAACTTCATCGTCCAGGCGCTCAAGGGTGAGCCGATCACCATCTACGGCGACGGCAGCCAGACGCGCGCCTTCTGCTACGTCGACGATCTGATCGAGGGCCTCATGCGCCTCATGGCGGCACCCGATTCGGTCACCGGGCCGATCAATCTCGGCAATCCGATGGAGCTCCCGATCCTCGGTCTCGCGGAGAAGATCATCTCGATGATCGGCGCGCGCTCGAAGATCGAGCGCCGGCCGCTGCCGGCGGACGATCCCATCCAGCGCTGCCCCGACATCGGCCAGGCGAAGAAGGTGCTCGACTGGCAGCCGACGGTCTCGCTCGAGACCGGGCTCGAGCGCACCATCGCCTATTTCGATCGGCTCTTGTCGGCGAATGCCGAGGCGGGCGCGGGCACGCCCTAGCGCCGGGCCTCGACCCCCTACCATGGGCGCGCGCGAGAGCCTATGGTGACGCCTCGCCCTGAGCCCGTCCCTTCTCCCACCGCAACGGGTCCGTCATGACCGAGAACCAGCTCTCACCCCAGCTCGACCCGCGCGCCCTCGCTGTCGCGCTTTCGAACCGGCTCCTGATCGACGGTGCCTTGACGCCGGCGCGCTCGGGAAAGCGCTTCGCCGTGGTCAATCCCGCGACCGGAATCGAGATCGCCCAAGCGGCCGAGGGCGAGGCCGCGGACGTGGACGCGGCGGTCGCGGCGGCGAAGCGCGCGCAGAAGGACTGGGCCGCGACCCCGGCGCGCGAGCGCGGCCGGCTCGTCGCCGAATGCGGCCGGCGCCTCGCGGGACATGCGGAGGAGCTCGGCCGGCTGCTCTCGCTCGAGACCGGCAAGGCGCTCCGCACCGAAAGCCGCGTCGAGGCGGGCGTGGTCGCCGACGTGTTCGCCTTCTATGGCGGCCTCGGCTCCGAGCTCAAGGGCGAGACGGTGCCGTTCCGCCCCGATACCTTGACGCTCACGCTGCGCGAGCCGCTCGGCGTCGTGGGTGCCATCATCCCGTGGAACGTGCCCTTGCTGCTGATGGCGCTCAAGATCGCGCCGGCCATGGTCGCGGGCAATGCCGTGGTGGTGAAGTCGGCCGAGGAAGCGCCGCTCGCGGCACTCCGCGCATGCCAGATCATGAGCCAGGTGCTGCCCGCGGGCGTGCTCAACATCCTTTCGGGCTTCGGGCCCGAATGCGGCGCCCCGCTCGTCGCCCATCCCGACGTCGCCAAGGTGACCTTCACCGGCTCGGTCGAGACCGGGAAGATCGTCTACCAGACGGCGGCCAAGAAACTCATCCCCGTGACCCTCGAGCTCGGCGGCAAGAGCCCGATGATCGTCATGGGCGACGCGGATCTCGAGCGCGCGGTCGCGGGCGCCGTGGTCGGCATGCGCTTCACGCGCCAAGGCCAGAGCTGCACCGCCGCCTCGCGCATCTTCGTCCACGAGTCGGTGCACGACCGCTTCGTCGATGCGCTCAAGGCCAAGGTCGACGCGCTCAAGATGGGCGATCCGCTCGACGAGGCGACCGACATCGGCACCATCGTCTCGCGCCAGCAGTTCGACAAGGTCAAGGGCTACATCGAGCTCGGCGAGGAGACGCCGGGGATGAAGGCGCTGCGTTGCTCGAAGATGCCGGCGGACCCGACGCTCGAGAACGGATTCTTCGTCCAGCCGGTGATCTTCACCGGGGCGTCGAACGACAGCCGGCTCGCGCGCGAGGAGATTTTCGGGCCCGTGACCTGCATCATCCGCTTCCGCGACTACGAGGACGCGATCCGCCAGGCGAACGACACCGAGTACGGGCTCGCGGCGACCATCTGGACGCGCGACCTCAAGACCGCGCTCGATGCCAGCAAGCGCCTCGAGGCGGGCTTCGTCCAGGTGAACCAGAACATGGTCGTGCAGGCGAATCTCTCCTATGGCGGCATCAAGAGCTCGGGCCTCGGCAAGGAAGCGAGCCTCGAGGCGATGCTCGAGCATTTCACGCACAAGAAGACGGTCATCGTCAGCATGGCCTGAGGGGCGCGCGGCGGCGCTTCGGATTCACGAGGCAAGGACATGCTGGCCTCGTCCAGGATCGCGCGCCGGCCGTCGTCTCTGGGCAAGGGCAAGCTGGCTCCCAAAGGCAATGGAGCGACATCGGTCAGGCCAGCGCTTGACATCGCGCAACGCGCGAGGGCGCGCCCATGAATTCCGTCAAGCACGCGGCCCGAATTAATTTCACGGCAAGGTTGCGGTAATTTCGTCCGGTCACATTTCCGTTTTAATCGCGCACGACCCAAGCAGCCTCGAGAAAGAAGCTGCGCACGACCATTCCGCTCGACCGAGGAGGCGGCGCGCGGACGATTCGACGCATGCCCGGGCATCCCTGCCCGCGCGGCGCTCGCCATCGCGGTCAACCGGAGAATTCGTCGCCGATGGCGCCGCCGACCGGCTGCGTCACCGATCGGGCATCCACCGGACGCCCGCGGCGCAGGCCCCGGCAACGGGGATCGAAGTCGGATTACCAGGTCAGACCAAACTGGGAGGCACAAGATGAAGACGAAGAAACCCAACGGCACTACCGCGCGCGCCTTCGATCTCAGCCGGCGCGATCTGTTCAAGGCCGGCCTCGGTCTCGCGGCCGGCGGCGCCGTGCTTTCGACGGGCGCCTTGAAGGCGCTCGCCGCGGAGCATCCGGCGCTCGGTACCTATCCCGCCGGCGTCGGCGCGAAGAGCGTGTTCGTCGGCGGCATCATGCCGCTCACCGGCCCCTATTCCGATTCGGGCTTCGACATGCGCCGCGGCTTCGAGCTCGCGGTCGAGCATCTCAACCACGGCAGCAAGATCGTCGAGGCCGTGCCCACCCTCAAGGGCAACGGCGTCCTCAAGCGCAAGATCGAGTTCGAGGTCGCGGACAGCGAGACCAAGCCCAATCCCTCGATCCAGGCCGCGACGCGCTTCATCCGCGACCGCAAGGCGATCATGCTCACGGGCGGCGTCAACAGCGCGGTTTCGATCGCGCTCGAGAAGCTCGGCCAGCGCGAGAAGGTCCTCTTCATGGTCGGCAACAGCGGCTCGAACGACACCACGGGCAAGGATTGCCAGCGCTACGGCTTCCGCTCCCAGCCCTCGGCCTACATGGCGTGCAAGGCCCTCGGGCCCGTGCTCGGCAAGGAGCTCGGGAAAAACAAGAAGGTGGGCTACCTCGTCCCCGACTACACCTACGGCCACAGCGTCTACGATTCGATGATCGAGTTCACCAAGCCGCTCGGCTGGACGGTCGCGAGCGAGCAGCTGGCACCCCTCGGCACGAGCGACTTCAGCTCCTATCTCCTCAACATCGCGAACAGCGGCGCCGACGTGTTCGTCAATATCGCGTTCGGCGCGGACGCGGTCGCGTCCACCAAGCAGGCCGAGCAGTTCAACATCATGAAGAAGATGACCTACGTGGTGCCGAACATCTCGCAGTTCCAGGCCAAGGAACTCACCGCCAAGGTCATGGCCGGGACCTACGGAACCCAGGCCTGGTGGTGGACCGAGGAGGACCATTACCCGCTCGCGAAATACTTCGTCGCGGACTTCCAGAAGAAGTACGGCTACATGCCGCGCTGGGGGGCGAGCGAGGTCTACGTCCAGATGATCGTCTGGGCCGATGCGGTCGAGCGCGCGCACACCTTCTATCCGCCCGACGTGATCAAGGCCCTCGAGTCCGGCCACAAGGTCGACACCATCTACGGCGAAGTCTGGTATCGCGAGGGCGACCACCAGATGGTGCGCCCGGTGCCGGTGGTGGTGGGGAAGAAGCCCGACGAGATGAAGAACAGCGAGGACTTCTTCAAGATCGTGTCGCTCGTGCCCGGCGAGAAGACCTTGCCGCCGCTCGCCGCGACCGGCTGCCACATGCAGGCCTACAGCTGAGGTGCTCTGAGCGCATCTCGTAGCGGAACGCGCGGGCCCCAAACCGTCCTCGGGCGGCTTGGGGCCCAAGCGCGCCCGGGCGGGATGCGTGCGCGATCCCCAGGCGAACCGCGTCCCGACCGCCTCGAACCCGAGCGACCGTCATGCCCACCTGGCCGCAATTCCTCTCCCAGGCCTTCAACGGCGTCGCCTTCGGCAGCCTCCTGGCGCTCATCAGCAGCGGCCTCACCATCATCCTCGGCACCCTCGGCGTGCTCAACTTCGCCCACGGCGCCATGTTCATGCTCGGCGCCTATATCGCCTTCGTGGTGCTTACCCATGTCCATTCCTACGTCGCCGCCGTGCTGCTCAGCGGGCTCGCGCTGCTCGTGGTCGGGGTCGCGACCGAGCGCGGGCTCATGCGCCTCTATTACGATCGCCCGCCCGAGGACCAGATCCTGGTCACCTTCGGGCTCGGCATCATGCTGGTCGAGGCGGTGCGTTACGGCTTCGGCGGGCTGAGCCAGCTCGTGCCGCTGCCCGATTGGGGCCGCGGCATCGTCGACCTGCACTACTTCTATTATCCCGCCTATCGCGTCGAGATCATCGGCATCGTGGCCGCGCTCCTGCTGCTGCTTTACGTTGTGCTCTATCGCACGCGCATCGGGCTCGTGGTGCGCGCGGGCATCGAGGATTCGCTCATGGTGGGCCTGCTCGGCATCCATGTGCGGCGTGTGTTCCTGCTCGTCTTCGCGATCGGCGCGGTCGCGGCCGGCGTCGCGGGCGCGATCTACGCCCCGCTCGCGGCCGTGATCCCGGACATGGGTGAGCCGTTCCTGGTCGAGTGCTTCGTCGTGATCGTGATCGGCGGGCTGGGCTCGTTCCCGGGCGCCGTCGTGGGCGGCATCGTGGTGGGCGAGATTCTGAGCCTCACGACGCTGTTCAACCCCGCCTACGCCCAGGCCGCGATCTATGCGGTCATGACGCTCGTGCTGGTGCTGCGCCCGCGCGGCCTGTTCGGCTCGGAGGGGCGCACATGAACGGCATGGCGCGGCGCCTCGCCCGCTGGTCGCCCGAGGCGCTGGTGGCGCTCGCGCTATTGACCCTGCCGTTTCTGTTCGACGCGGGGCTTGGCTCGGTCGATCTCCTCACGCGCATCCTCATTTGGGGCCTGATCGGCTTCGGCTTCGACCTCCTGTTCGGCTATACCGGCCTGCTGTCCTTCGGCCAGGCCGCGTTCTACGGCACCGGCGGCTTCGTCACCGCCTATCTCCTGACCGCGAACGTCATCGCGAACGTCTGGCTCGCGATTCTGCTCGGCGCGCTCGCGGGCGTCGTCTATAGCCTCGCGATCGGCTATCTTGCGCTGCGCCGCATCGGCATCTATTTCGCCATGATCACGCTCGCCTTCGGCGAGCTGTCCTATTTCCTCGAGAACTCGCCACTCGCGGCCTGGACCGGCGGCGAAAACGGCCTTCCCGGCGTGCCCGCGCCGAGCCTCGGCGGCCACGAGATCAGCGGCAGCTGGCCGCTCTACGCGCTGGTCGCGATCTTCTTTTTCGTGGGCTACGCGATCGCGCGCTTCATCGTGCTCTCGCCGGTCGGGACCGTGTTCACCGCGATCCGCGACAACGCGAAGCGCACCGAGGCGCTGGGCCACAACGTCCAGGCCTATAAGCTCACCGCCTTCGCCCTCGCCGCGATCTATGCCAGCGTCGCGGGCTCGCTCCTCGGGATTTTCCAGAGCTACATGCCGCCCGGCGCCTTCGGCCTCGACACCTCGGGCCAGCTCGTGATCCAGACCGTGATCGGCGGCGCGGGCACGCTTTTGGGGCCGACCGTCGGTGCCGCCATCTGGCTCTGCTTGCGCGACCTTTTCCAGCAAATCCCGGTCGTGGGCGACCTGTGGAAGTTCGCGCTCGGCCTTACCTTCGTCGTCCTGGTGACGCTGCTGCGGAAGGGCGTGTGCGGCGAGATCCTGCGTTGGTTGCCCGCGGCGAAGCGCCTCGCGCCGACGGAGACACCCGCCATCGTCGCGGCGGCCGCGCGCGCGCAGGCGGCGCTCGATACCGGCTTCGCGCCGGCCGAGGACGCGATCGTTGCGCGGACCGACGCCTCGCCCTTCGCCCTCGAGGCGCAAGGGGTGAGCAAATTCTACGGCGGCATCCACGCGGTCGAGAGCGTCTCGCTTGCCGTGCCCGAGGGGGCACTTCATGCCATCATCGGCCCCAACGGCGCGGGCAAGAGCACCTTCCTCCGGCTCCTCGCGGGCGAGGAGGCGCCGAGTTCCGGCCGCATCCGGCTCCACGGCGTCGACATGACCGGTGCGGGCGCCGGCAAGCTGTGCCAGGCCGGCCTCGGCAAGAGCTACCAGATCAACCAGCTCTTCCTGCGCCTCACCGTGCGCGAGAATCTGCGCGTGGGCGTGCTGGCAAAGCGCCAGGGGCGGCTCAAGCTCGACTTCTTCCGCGCGGCCGACAGCGTCGCCGCGGTCGAGACGCAGATCGCCGAGCTCCTCGCCGATCTCGGTCTCGAGGGCGAGGCGGACATGCCGGTCGCGACCCTCGCCTACGGGGCAAAGCGCCGGCTCGAGGTGGGCTTGGCGCTGGCGGCGCGCCCGACGGTGCTGCTGCTCGACGAGCCGCTCGCGGGCCTGAGCCCGTCCGAGCGGCGCGACATGCGCGAGCTCGTGCGCCGGCTCCACGAGCGGCGCACGATCGTGCTGGTCGAGCACGACATGGACGCGGTGTTCGAGCTCGCCGAGCGCATCACCGTGCTCCATGACGGCCGGCTTCTGGCCGAGGGCAGCGCGGCCGAAGTCCAAGCCGACTCGCGCGTGCAGCGCGCCTATCTCGGCGGCTTGAGGGCGCCATGAGTCTCCTGACCCTCGACCGCATCAACAGCTTCTACGGCGATTCCCACGTCCTGTTCGACGTCTCCCTCGAGGTGCGCGAGGGCGAGGTGGTGGCGCTCCTGGGCCGCAATGGCGCCGGCAAGAGCACGACCCTGAAATCGATCGCGGGCGCGATCCATCCGAAGAGCGGCACCGTGGCCTTGGCGGACGAGGCGATCGGCGCCCTCCCGCCCCACGAGATCGCGCGCCGCGGCCTCCAGCTCGTGCCCGAGGAGCGGCGCATCTTCGGCTCGCTCACGGTCGAGGAGAATCTCGAGCTCGCCGGGCTGACGGCGCGCACGCGCTGGCCGCTCGCGCGCATCTACGCGATGTTTCCGCGCCTCGCCGAGCGGCGCCGCTCGCGTGGCCGCCATCTCTCGGGCGGCGAGCAGCAGATGCTCGCGATCGCGCGCGCCCTCGTGCGCGACCCGCGCCTCGTGCTGCTCGACGAGCCGTTCGAGGGCTTGGCGCCGGTGATCGTGCAGGATCTTCTCGGCGTGTGCCGCGACCTCGCCAAAAGCGGCCTTACCATGATCATCGTCGAGCAGAATGTGCGCGCGGCCCTGTCGCTCGCGCACCGCGCCTACGTCCTCAACAACGGCCATGTTGCGTTCGAGGGCGCGCCCGACGCCTTGCTCGGCGACGAGGAGACGATGGGGCGCTATCTGGGCTTGTGACCCTCGCGCCAGGCGCATTCGATGCGCTGAAGGCGTCGTCAGGTGCGGTCCACGGCGAAGATGCGTCGGTAGAGATCGGCACCGTGACTGGTCGCAAGCGGCTCGCCTTCGATCATTTTGAAGCTCCGGCTGCCGTTGGCCTCGCGGTCGGCGCGCAAGAACGCAGCCCCCGCGCACCCGCGCCGGTAGAATCCGTGCGCAAGCTCGTAGAGATGGGTGACGCACGCGACCCGCACGCCCCGCTCGACCAGTGCCGCGATGATCTGCCGTGCGAGCTCGGAACCTTCGCGCTCGTTGGTCGCGGCGAACGATTCGTTGAGCAGCACCATCGACGCGGGGTTCACGCGATCGACGATCTCGCGCATGCGCTTAAGCTCCTCCTCGAGCTTTCCGCTGACCATCCCGGCATCCTCCTCGCGCTTGAAATGGGTATAGAGCCCGTCGCACAAGGCGGCGCCGAAGCGCGTTGCCGGCACGAACATCCCGCTCTGCATCATCAGCTGGGCGATGCCCAGGCTCCGGAGGAACGTCGATTTGCCGCCCGCATTGGCGCCCGTCACGACGACGAGGCGTTTCCCGTCCATCTCCGCGTCGTTGCCGACGACGCTCGCGCCGAGCTTGAGCGCGAGGCCGGGGTCGTAAAGGTCGCGGAACGCGAGGCGTCCGTCTCCCGGCGGCATCGGATCCGGAAAGCACAGCGGCAGGCCGTCGCGCGCGAGCCGATCGCGCAGATTGATGCAGCCGACATAGAACGCGAGCTCGACGCGCAGCATGGCGAGGAAGTCGCGCACATGGTCCGCCGACTGGGCGAGCGCGTTCGCAGCCGGCGCGAGACCGCGGTTGCGTAGCCCCGCGAGCGCCCGCATGCCGGCCTCGTCGCGCGGATGCAGGGAAAAGCGGAAGCTCGGGAGTTTCGGCGCGAACAGCGCGTTCCAACGCGCCCGCCAGGAGCGCTCCGCGCGCGCGACGCGATGGAGCGTGTAGCACGCGCCCTTGTTGGCCACGGCGAGCTCGGCGCTCACAAGCTCGCCCGAGCGGAACCGGAGCGTATCGAGGCACTCGTCGACGCGCCGGAGATAATCGTCGTCGAGATCGCGCTTCAAGGCGGAGAAGAGGTCGCTCCAGCCGGTCGAGCGGAACTCCCCGGCATGGGCGTCCGCGAGCCTGCGTAGGCGCTTGAGATAGCCGCGGAAGACCGACATGACCTCGATCGCGTCGCGCAGGACCGAATCCGGGTATTGCCCCAGGATGCCGAGATAACGGCGCTTATGCTGGTCCATGGATTCGACGGCGACCGCGTAAAGCGCGCGCACAACGGCCGGCCGATCGAGGCAGTCGCGCAAGACGGCCTGGCGGTACCGGACGGTTTCGCGATCGCCCGTGACACCGGCCAGGACGGTCGCGCGCGCGGCCTCGAACACCCAGTCGTCTCCCTCGGCCATCGCGTCGAACAAGGTCTCGAGGCCGAGGTCGGCCGTGAGCGCGTCGGCATTCCAGGGCAGTCCGCCGGCCGGCGCCTCGTCTTCGGTCGCGCGATAGCGGCGCCCCGTGCGCGCCGACTCGCGCGCCTCGGCCGCGCGCCGCACCCATTGCCAGCCGGCGTCGTGCTCCGACGCTAGGAGATGCGCCTTCATGGCGCGCGCCGCCCGACGATGCGGTCGTAAGTGAGCCCGTATTTCTCGGCGATCGACATGGCATAGGCGAGCCCGTCGGCGGGGCGGCGCACGAGCTTGAACGTGCGTACCGTCGGATCGTCCGGCGCCACCGTGCTGACCATGCTCACGGTCCCGTCGCCGTGCGAGGCAATTTCGTCGATGAAGGTCACCCACACGCAGAGCGCGTCGAGCGCGATCAGCGCCGCCGCGATCCCGCGGCTCAAGAAGACGGCGTCGCCCAGCGTCGTCGAGGCAAAGATTTCGTTGATGACGACGATCGTGCGCGGCGTCGCGGCGTCGAGGATGCGGCGCATCCGCACGAGATCGTCTTCCAGCTTGCCGCGCAGGTCCGTCATGCGCTCCCGGCGCTCGAAATGCGCGAACATCCGGTCGGCGAGATGCAGCTTCGCCTCGGTGCCGGGGACCGGAAGGCCGAGGCTCGCGAGGTAGTGCAACTGGCCGAAGGCGCGGGCGAAGGTCGTCTTGCCGCCCTGGTTCGGGCCGGTCACGACCACGATGCGCTCGGACCCGCCGAGCGCGAAGTCGTTGACGACCGGAATCTGGCCTTCGGCCGCCAGCTTGTCGGCGAGCGCCAGGTCGAAGCCCGCGCGATTGTATTCGTCTTTTTCGAGGCTGACATGCGGGTAGCAAAAGGAAAGGCCGGCGCGCTTGAGCTTCGAAATGTAGGTCAGATAGGCGACGTAGAACTGAATCTCCCGATCGAACGCGGCCAAGGTGGGGTCCAGGAAATCCGCATGCGTGGCGCGGAAGCGCGCCAACGCCTCGAAGGTCTCGGGATGCAGGACGGCGACCCCGTCGAGGATTTTGGCTTCGACATGGTTCATTTCCGGCGATTCGTCGAACCGGAAGCGGTACGACTTCACTGCGTCCTGCCGGAAGCGCTCGAAGATTGCCGCGACCTCCGCGCCGAAATCGGCCTTGTACGCGTGGCGACGCACCTCGATCGTGGCGTCGTGCATGAAAATGTCGTATCGAATCGCCGAAAGCCGTTGCGCGAGCGCCGCTGCCTCGGCATTCAGCGCCGTGAACCCTTCCGCGGCGATATAGCGCGCGGCATAAGCGCGGAACGACAGGAGGCCGCGTGAGCCGAGCGGTGCCGCATCGAGCGCCCCGACCAGCCGGCCGACCGCGGCGCCATAGACGAGGACGGCGTCGAGGAACCAGCGCTCTTTCTGGCGCTCGTAGAGACGCGTCTCGAGCCGGGCGAGATGCCCGCGCACGACGCGCATGGCTGACGCGAAGGCATCGACCGCGTCGAGCACGCCGTCGAGCTCCAGGTCGCGCATCACCTCGTGCCGGAACTCCACCGCATCGACGGCATCGAGCCGCATGCGAAAGAACGGCGCGAGAGCGTACTCGTCCTTGTCCTTCGTGACGGCGGCGACGATGCGATCGAGGTTGAAGTCACGGAAGAACTCGGGCTCGCGCACCGACTCTTCCGCGCGTCGCATGGAAGAGTCCGGGAAGAGGACGCTCGGGCCGCTCATGGCGCGCCGTGCATCGCGGTAACGAAAGACGATCCAGGCAACATCGGCCGGTCTCCATCGCAGCCCGTCCGCGCGCCCCGTCTCGACCGACCATGGGTCGATGCCGACGGCACGCGGAGCGCGGTGTAGGAGTTATCAGCCTTGATGGCGGTGTTGGGGAACTCCATCCCCCCGGAGCCGGTCGTAGCTCTCCGGATCGCGCGACGATTCTACTTCGCCATCCCGGAGCGGCAAGGTCGAATTTCGCCCGGCGCACGCCGGAACGGGAGGATCGCGCACTCGCGCGCCGCCGGGAACGCATCGCCCGCACGGCAGGTCGAGGATCGGTACGCCCGGAACCACCGCCCGAAGCTCGGCCAGTCGCCGCGCCGGTAGGCCTCCTCGCATAGATCGAGGAGCACCGCGCGGGTCCGGATAGGTGCGTCGAGCCACGCGTCGTCGCGCGTTCCCCTGGCGGTTCGGCTATCGGCCTCCAGCAGCTCGACCATATCCGAACTCCCGTTGGACCCAAGTCCCGGCCGCGCGCGGCGCTCCGCTCAGAACAGCGCGACCACCAGGATGATCAGCAGCAACGCGCCGATCATCGCGAGATAGACGTTGAGATGGCCCGCCTGGATCACGCGCAGGCGCCGCGCGATCCCGTCCACCAGACGCTCGAGGGGCGCGAAGAGATAGGGCCCGAAGATGGGCGCCACGTCGTGGCTGAAGACGAGCCGCCGCGTGAAGTAAGGAAGGCCGCGCGATTCGCGCGCCGCCTCGCGCTCGGTCTCGACGGTGGGCCGGTAGACGAAGCTGTAGAAGGTGCGGAGCGCGTTCGAGAAGGTGAGCGCCGTGGTCGCGGCGCGCGCGGGGTCGATGTCGCGCCCGCCATACCAGACCGGGACCCGGCGCGCCACACGTCGCTTCGCCGCGACGAAGAGCCCGAGCGGGATCAGTGCCAGGAGCGGCATTGCGATCACGAGCTTGCTCGGCGAGATGAAGGCGAACTTGGCGGTGAGCGGCACGAGGAGCCAGCCGTCATGCATGCGCGTCGCGGCGTCGGCGCCGAAGGTCGCGGCGACCGTTGGGGCCAGACCCGCGAGCCAAATCGGCATGCCCACCGCGAGGGCGAGGACGAGAATGCCGAGCAACCCGACCGCGGCCGCGTTATCGCGCGGAACACCTTGGGCCGCGCGCGGCGCCCGCCCCAAGAGCCCGATGCCGAAAATCTTCACCGACACGGCGAAGGCGATCGCGGCGGTGAGCGCCAGCCCGGCGCCCGCGAGCGCTGCCACGAGCCGGCTCGCGAGGGTCAGGAGGTGAAAGCCCTGGAAGAATGTCTGGAACAGGTACCATTCGGAGACGAATCCCGCCTGGGGCGGCATCGCGGCGAGGCTCATGGCGGCGAACAGCGCACCCATGCCGAACAGCCACGGGCTGCGCGCGAGAATGCCGCGTTGGACGAGACTGTAATCTCCCGCCGCGCGATAGACGCCGTCGGCCGAGAGGAACAAGGCACCCTTGGCGAGCGCGTGGCCCGCGAGATGGATCATGGCGACGGTCCAGGCGAGCCCGGCCAGGTCCAAAAGCCCGTCGGCGCGGAACATGAGCGAGAGGCCCAAAAGGCACGCGGCGATCGAGCCGTTCTCGGCCGAGGAGAGGCTCAGAAGCTCGCGCCAGGATTCCTGCTGGAACGCATAAAGTGCCGTGAGAATCGCGCTCAATACCCCGATCGCGACGATGAACATGCCGGGCACCGAGACCGACCAGAGATGGTCGGCGGGCAGCCAGTCGGTGAAGGCGCGCGCAAGACCGAAATAGCCGGCATTGAGCACAAGGCCCGAGAGCACGGCGCCGCTCGCCCCGCTTCCCGCGCCGTAAGCGCCGGGGAACCATTCGTAGAAGGGCAAGAGGCCGAGCTTGGCGCCGAAGCCCGCGAGCAGCAGCAGGGCAACGAACAGGCGCTCGCCCTCGGGCATGGCGCGCGCGGCAGCGGCGAAATCGGCGAAGGACCAGCTCCCGGCGCGCACTGCGAGGAGCACAAAGGCGAGCAATAGCGCGACCGATCCCGCCTCGAGTAGGGCGAGCATGAACAGGACCGGCCGGCCGCGCTCAGCCGCCAAGCCGTCCCCCAGGATCATCGCGGCACCGCCCAAGCTCATGATTTCCCAGGCGATGAGGAAGGTCGCGGCGTCCTCGAGGCCGAACACGCCGAGTGCCCCCACGAGGCTCGCTGCCAGCCCGAAGATCCATACGCGGCTTGCGCGCGCGGGCGTTCCGAGAATGGCCGCGAGAATGGCGCCCGGCAGGCCAAAGCCCAAAAGCCACAGCGCCGAAGACGACAGGTGGAAGGTCGCGTAGTCGGGTCCGATGCCGAGGAAGGTCGGGAAGCGCGCGGAGCCGGCTGCGAGTGTCGAAAGCGCGAAGCCGAGCATCGCGAGCCCGCCGAATGCCAAGAGTGCCCGCGTTACGCCGAGCCCGCGTCCCGCGAGCGCGAGCAGGCCTGCGATCAGCCATGCGGCCAGGCCCGCGGCCAGGAGCTCATTCGCCATGGCGGCCTCCATGGACGCGTTGCGGCATGCGGCCCAAAAACATCAGCAACGCCTCGATGAGCGCCGCGGGATTGGGCGGGCACCCCGGCAAATAAAGATCGACCGGGAGAATCCCGTCGAGCCCGTTGCCGCACGCATAACCGCCGGCCGCGATCCCACCCGAAACGGCGCAGGTGCCGACCGCCATGACCCAACGCGGCGCGGGCATCGCCTCGTAGGCGCGCTTGAGGGGCTCGTGCATGGCGTAGGTGACCGGCCCCGTGACCAAAAGCAGGTCGGCGAAGCGCGGCGAGGGCGTGAAGAAAATCCCCAAACGATGGAGATTGTAGAAGGGATTGTTGAGCGCCTGGAGCTCGGACTCGCAGCCGTTGCACGAGCCCGCATCGACATGGCGCACATGGAGGCTGCGGCGAAATCCGCGCGGCTCGGGTGGAATGTCCGTGCGGCTCGCCACAGTGCCGGCGCCGCCGAGCACGAGGTCGCCGCGCTCGCGCACGCCGAAGGCCCAATCGAGCGACGTCGCGGCAGCCCCCGTCGGGCATGCCTCGACGCAGAGCTGGCACGCGATGCATTTGCCGTAATCGACCTCGAGGCGCGCGTCCGCCGCACGCTCGGGGTGTGCCGCGATGGCGCTCGTGGGACAGGACTCGGCGCAGGCGCTGCAATCCTCGGCGCATTTCGCCCCATCGAAGCGCGGCATGCCGAGCACGCCCTCCTGCCCATGGCCCGAGCCCGCGCCCGCGTCCGCGCGCGGCCAGGCCGTGGTCGCCTTGCCTTGACCGAGACCGAAGAATGTCCAAAACGGCATCGGTCCTCCTACCGGTCGCAGCCGGCGATGGTGAGGCCGAAGCTCGCCTCGTTGATCGCGTAGTCCATCATGTTGCTGTCATGCACGGTGAACGAAAACACGCGCCAGTTCGAGAAGGAGGGCGATTTGATCTTGACGCGCGCGAGCCTGCCGGCAGCGTCGAAATGGACCGCGTAGAAGAGCGAGCCGCGCGGCGATTCCGCCCAGCCGAGTCCGGCCGCGTTCGCGCGCGGCACGCAGTCTGCGCGCACCGGCCCGGGTTCGAGGGCCGAGAGCGCGCGCCGCATGAGATCGACGCTCGCCTCGATCTCGGCGATGCGCACCTGGGCGCGCGCATGGGCGTCGCCGTCCGCGCGTAGCGCCACCTCGGGCGCAAGCTCGTCATAGCCGGCATAGGGATGATCGCGGCGCAAATCCCGGTCGAGCCCCGAGGCGCGCTCGATCGGGCCGGTCGCTCCCTGGTCGAAGGCGACCTGGCGCTCGAGCACGCCGGTCGTGATGAGCCGGTCGAGATGGGAATTGGTCGATTCGAGCATCCCGGCGAAGTGCCGAGCCTCGGCGCGTACGCGCTCGAGCGCGTCGCCGAGCCAGGGCTCGAGTGCGAGATCGCGCCTGAGCCCGCCCGGGATCAAGAGCCCGCGGAGGAAGCGGCTGCCGCTGAGCCGGCCGTTGATCTGCTTCGCGCGCTCCTCGAGGAGCTTCCCCTGCGCGTTCCCGACCTTGAGGGTCGTGGTGTCCGCGAGATGGCCGAGATAATGGAGATGATTGTAGAGACGCTCGAGCTCGGCCAAGAGCGTGCGCAGGAGACGCGCGCGCCGCGGTGCGGGCGATCCTGCCGCGCGCTCGACCGCCTCGCAGAAGGCGAGCGCGTGGGCAAGGCTGCCGACGCCCGAGACGCGCTCGGCAAGTGCGGTCGCGTGGGCGAGGGTTCGGCCCTCGAAGCGCTTCTCCATGCCGCGATGCTTGAAGAAGAGCTGCGGCTGGAAATGGAGGATGTGCTCGCCGACGTAATAGAACACGAGCTCCGCCGATTCGACCACGTCGGCGCGCACCGGGCCGAACGGGAGGCGCTGCACGTCGGCGTTCGCGATTTCGGGCCCGCCGCCCTCCATGGGCGCGAAGGCCATCGGCGCGTCGGGCGCATAGGCGGGGTCGAGCGGCGGAAGCGCGGGCTTGGCCCCCGGCTGCAGCACGAGGCGCTGGGGCTCCGGATGGCCCGCGAAGGCGAGGCCGTGGAGATCGGCGATCTCGCGCTCGTACCAGCCGAGGAGCGGACTGATCGCGGCGACGCTCGGCATCGCCCCGCGCGGAATCGTGCGCCACATGAGGAAATCCTCGCCCGCGCCGCGGCTCGCGAGATAACGCAGCTCGAGGGTGTCCGGTGTCGGGTACCAGCCATAGGCCATCTGCATGCGCCCACCCGATGCGATCAAATCCGCGACCGCGCGCGCGAGATGCTCGGGCTCGATCGCGATCAGCTCGACCCCGTTCATGACACCCCCGGCAGCATGCTTTGCGCGACCGACGCGAGGTAGCTCCAGAGATCGGCGGGCCACCAAAGGCCGAGCACGAGAAGGGGTGCCAGTGCCAGCCACATGGGAACGGCGCTCCAGGCGCTCGTCTTGCGGCTCGGGGCGTCGCCCGCCGCCTCGGCGTCCCAATACATGGCGCGGAAATGATTGAGGAAGCCGATGAAGATCACGATCAGCAACGCCGCCATGACGTAGACGGCCCAGGCGAAGGAGGGCTTGAGGCCCGCGCGCATGATGGTGAGCTCGCTCAGGAACAGCCCGAAGGGCGGCGCTCCCGTGATCGCGACGGCACCCGCGAGCCACAGCAGGCCTTGCGCCGGGAAATGACGCAGCACGCCGCGGATGCGGCCGATCTCCTTGGTGCCGTAGGCGCGCATCACGTTGCCCGCGCCGAAGAACATGAGCGACTTGTTGAGCGAGTGGTTGAGCATGTGATAGAGCGCGCCTGCGATGCCGAGCGGCCCGCCGAAGCCGAAGCCGAGCGCCACGACGCCCATATGCTCGATGCTCGAATAGGCCATGAGGCGCTTGATGCCCTGCTGGCGCACGATGAAGAGGGCGCCGACGAGGAGCGAGAGTGTGCCGAACGCGACCAGTGCGAGCTCCGGGAAGGCGCCCAGCCCGGCCGCCTTGGCGATGCCGAGAAAGCGGAAAATGCCGAACATCGCGGTGTTCAGAAGCGCCCCCGACAGCATGGCCGAGACCGGCGCCGGGCTTTCGCTATGGGCGTCGGGGAGCCAGCTATGCATGGGCGCCAAGCCCACCTTGGTGCCGTAGCCAACGAGCACCAGGAGATAGGCGAGCGTTACGACCGCGTGGTTCATCTTGGGCGCCGCCCCGCCCAAGGCGGCCCAGGTCATGTCGTAGGTCGGGCCGAGCA
Organism: Alphaproteobacteria bacterium; assembly: GCA_035509415.1. GTDB lineage: Bacteria > Pseudomonadota > Alphaproteobacteria > JACZXZ01 > JACZXZ01 > DATJLQ01. The sequence continues at coordinate 1,984 of DATJLQ010000097.1, read as the reverse complement.
CGAAGCTCCCGCCCCAATAGAACAGCACGGTGCCGAGGAGCGCCAAGCTGATCCCCGCCGAGACCACCATGATGTATTTCCACGCCGCCTCCATGCTCTCGGCGGCGTGCTCGAACGCGACCAGGAAGGTGCTGACGAGGGTCGTGAGCTCGATCGCGATCCAATAGATGCCGACATTGTTCATGAACGGCCCGGCGAGGGTCGTGAGGCCGAAGCCCGCGAAGAGCGCGTAGAACCAATGAAGTCGCCGGTCCTCGCCGAGGAGGCGCATGTAGCCGACCGCGTAGATCGAGGCGAGGAGATAGACGATCGAGGTGCACAGCACGACCCATGCCGCGGCCCGGTCGACCGCGACATAGCCGCCGAGGAACGTCTCGCCCGCGCTTGCGACCAGGAACGGAAGCGGCAACGCGCACAGGAACGAGACCAGGCTCGCGGCGAGGTTGAGCGCTTCCGCGGCGCGCGGCGAGCGCACCAGGATCGCAGCGAAGCCCGCGAGTGCTGGGGCCGCGAGCAGGATCGCGATGAGGATGCCCGCGCTCATCCCGTGAGCCTCTTGAGGTCGAGGCTGCTGGTGGTGCCCACATGGGCCTGGAGGTAGCGCACCAGCACGCCGAAGCATGCGACCACGATGAGCAGATCGAACAGCACCACGAGCTCGATCAAAAGCGGCATGCCGGGTACGAGGATCTGCGAGCCGAGGAAGATGCCGTTCTCGAGCACGAGCAATCCGAGTACCTGGCTGATCGCCTCGTGGCGCACGGCGAGCATGAGGAAGCCGATGAGCTTCATCGACAGCATCACCGTGAGCGCGAGCACCGCGATCGTGAGCTCGAGATGGAAATCGCTCGCGATGCGGTAGGAGACCGAGAGCGCGAACATGACGAAGAACGCGCCGATCACCATGGCCGAGCTCGGCTGCAGGATGATCCTGACCTCGCGCGCGACGTCGAGGCGCTGGATGATGCGCCAGACGAGATAGGGCAGGATCAAGCCGCGGAAGAGCAGCGTCAACGCGGCCACGAGATAAAGCTCGGGGTAATGGCCGTAATAGGCGATCGCGGCGGAGAGCAACGCGATCGCCCAGGATTCGGCCGCGAAGGCGTAGAGGTAGTTCTTGAGCCAACGCGAGCCGAGCATGACGAAGGCGAGCAGCAGGCTCAGAATCGCAAGAAGGCCGAAGAGCGAGGAGGCGAGCGGGTCGAGATGCTGGATCGGCATGATATGGGCCTAGCTCAGCTGGGTGCCGACAATGGACAGCACCGCGAACAGGAACGAGGCCGCGAGCGGCTCCTGGTAGCGATAGAACCGAAGCCGCGATTGCGCCGTCTCGACGAACGCGACGACGCACGCGACCAGGGTGAACTTGACGACGAGGCCGAGCGCCGCGCCCGCGGCGCCGAGGGCCGTGCCCTGGATCGAGAGGCCCCAAGGCAGGATGAGCACGTTGCAGAAGATCGTGTAGAGGATGAACTGCTTCATGGCAGAGGCCCATTTGAGGAGGGCGAGCAACGGCCCGGAATATTCGAGCACCCTACCCTCCTCGATCATGTAGACCTCGATATGGGTGCTGGAATGGATCGGCATGCGGTCGGTCTCGACCAAAAGCAGGATGAAGAACGCCGCCACCAGGAAAAGATGCGCCGGGCTCCAATAGACCGCCCAGCTCGCGACCAGGAGATGGTTGACGACGAAGGGCAGCATCGCCTTCGCGAGCAGCGTGATGCCGACGAACACGAGGATGAGGGTGGGCTCGGCCAGGATCAGCACCATGACCGCGCGACTCGAGCCGATGCCGCCATAAGCGCTCGCGGTGTCGAGGCCGGCGAGCACGATCATGAACGAGCCGAGGGTGAGGATGAGCCCGCCGCCCAATATGTCGCCCATGTCCGAGAGCGGGAGCGGGAAATTGGTCAAGACCGGGATCAGGATCGGCACCGTCAGCATGCAGGTGAAGGCGACGAAGGGGGCGACGAGGAACAGC